>NZ_CP133269.1:3513333-3840416 GCF_030915525.1 Neobacillus sp. PS2-9 | reverse complement strand
GAACTGGTGCCAAGCTCTTAGATGGATATGGGCTTTCTGAAGCAGCACCAACAGTTATTTTTAACCCGCCATTTGTGCCAAGGAAATATGGAAGTATTGGTATTCCAGTTCAAAGTACTATTGCTAGAATTGTTCAAGAAACAGATGAGGGATTTGTCGATGCGCCTGTTGGAGAGGCTGGGGAGTTAATCATTCAGGGTCCACAGGTAATGAAAGGCTATTGGAATCTTCCTGAAGAAACAGCTGCAGTCATCAAGGATGGGTGGTTATTCACAGGTGATGTTGCGAAAATGGATGAAGATGGGTACTTTTATATCCTTGATCGTAAAAAGGACATGATTATTGCTAGCGGTTACAACGTGTATCCACGTGAAATTGAGGAAGTGCTTTATCAGCTTGAGGAGATTGAGGAAGCACTCGTAGTGGGTGTACCTGACCCTTACCGAGGGGAAACCGTAAAAGCATATGTCAAATTGAAAGCGAGTGCAATCATTTCGGAGGAAGAAATTAAACAGTTTGGCAGAGAAAACCTTGCTCCATATAAGGCGCCAAAAGAAGTAGAAATCCTTTCGGAACTACCAAAATCAACTGTTGGTAAATTACTAAGAAGAGTTTTAAGAGATCAAGAGAAAGCCAAAGTAAAAGCTTAATAAATGAGGTGGAGAAGATGAATATTCAAGAATTGTTTAGTTTAAAAGGAAAAACAGCCATTGTAACCGGTGGAGGAAGAGGTCTGGGTCAGCAAATTGCTGTAGCGTACGCAGAAGCTGGTGCTAACGTGGTGATTTGTTCAAGGAACCTCGATGCCTGCCAACAGTTTACGGATGCTTTAAAAGAAAAGGGTGTTCTTGCCCTAGCATTTAAATGTGATGTGTCCAATCCTGAAGATATTCAGCATGTGGTCGATGAAACAGTGAAGGAATTTGGTCGAATTGATATCCTAGTGAATAACAGCGGGACAAGCTGGGGAGCACCAGCATTAGAAATGCCTGCCGATAAATGGGATAAAGTCATGGATATTAACTTAAAAGCTGTTTTCTTATTTTCACAGGCTGTTGGGAAAATTATGGTTGAACAACGTTCGGGGAAAATTATTAATATAGCTTCTATCGCTGGAATGGGTGGACAGGATCCATTGGTAATGGATGCGATTGGTTATTCTGCAAGTAAGGGTGCTGTCATTACCTTCACCAAGGACCTTGCAGTAAAATTAGCGCCATATAATGTTCATGTTAACGCGATTGCACCAGGTTTCTTCCGAACCAAAATGGCAAAGGCGATTTTGGACTATTCTGGTGAAAAGATTCTTGAACGAACACCCGCGGGACGTTTTGGATCTGATGACGATATGAAAGGGCCGGCTTTATTTTTAGCCTCTGACGCTTCTGACTATGTATTTGGTCATGTGTTAGTTGTAGATGGTGGAACGACGGCAGGCGTTCAATAAACTCGTTACTTTGGAAACAATCCGAACTGTACACTAAATTTCTAAAAGTTTTGTGAATTACAAAGGAAACCACTTGAACACTTGGTAATTGTATGTTTTATTTAACATACCAACCGGTTAGTAAGAGGGAATGATATGGATTCTATGCAACGTGATAGGGAAGCGTATTATAAAAAAATAGAAGCACAAATGAATAAAAGAATCCATGCCACTACCAATAACCGAGCTTATACACTGGCAGCTGGCAGAGCGCTTGAGGCACATCTGAAACGAGTAAAGATTCACAGAAGGTTAACAACTAAATGGCTAAATCATATAGGCCTGGTGAATAAAGATGAACTAACGGCACTTTCTGTCAGAATCGTTGATTATGAGGGAAAAATAGATGGTCTTGATGACCAAATGTATACGCTTAACAAAAGCCAGCATAAGAATCAGCTCCAATTAAACTCCATTCATCGTTCGTTGGAGGAATGGGTAACCTTTTTAAGAAATGAAATGAAAGATCTACATAGCAGTAAAATAAACAACTTAGAAAAAGAATTACTAGAATTAAAGCAATTATTTAAGGAAGAATTTGATTTGGAGGAGATCGACAATGACTGAAAAAAATGAACAAGTGTTGGATCAAAAATCTGAGGATGCGGTGGAAAAGGACTTAACTAGTTTAGATATGCTTTGGAGGCTTGGTTTTGATGAATTGGATGCATGGAAGGATCGCTTTAACAAGCGGGATGAGCGCTTCCTTGAGTCTGTAAGAAACTATGTGGAGAAGATAAAAAAAGATCAAGAGAATGTTGTCACGATTGCTGCTCAATTTAGCATGGAACTGAAGGATTGGGAAAAAGTAGCCCGTGAAGAGGTATTAGCAACCACCACTACTTTACAGTATTTTTTCCCAGTTAAGTCATATGAAGAAATTAATAGGGTAGTAGATGATATTCAAAATAAAACCGCTCATCTATTATTAACCCCTGCACAAGCGATAACCACAGGTCAATTGCAAGCGCTTGACAAATATGTGGAAACAGCCGAACAATACGTTGCTTTTAGAAAAAGTGCGCGAGAAAAATATATTGATAGCGTAAAGAAAACAACAAATGTGTTATATGAAAATCAAAAGATGTTTGTGAATCTATTTGCTAAGCAAGTTAAAAACACGATGTTACCATTTCAAAAGTATATGAAAAATATGACAGAATATAGCAAATCATAATGAGGTGAATAAACATGACAGGCCAAAAACCTTACGATCCATATGAATATCTACACAAGTTCAGCCAAGCTTGGGAAAAGCAAATGAATGATTTTATCTACCTTTGGACAGATAACAAGGAATTTGTGAAAATGTCGCATCTAGGCACTGAAATTCATTCCCGGTACCTAGAAGCGTTTAAAAAGAATCAAGAGGCGTTGGCAGGTGCATTAAATTTACCAACAAAAAACGATGTATCCAATGTAGCTGCATTAACGTTACAAACGGAAGAAAAAATAGAAGCACTAGAAGAGCAAATATGGGATTTACAAGATAGTATGAAATCGCAGAGCAAGGAAATTGGAAGTGTCGTTGAGATCTCCAAGGAGATTATTAAACTTACAAAACAACTAAAAACAGAACTGGTAAAAACGAAAAAAGAACTGGCAGATACAAAGGATTTACATGAAGAAATTCAGGAAATGAAATTTGAGTTGATGAAATTAAATCATTTTAAGGAAGAGTTTGAAACGCTTAAAAACCTTATTGAAAAAGACAAAAAAACTGAGCCAGTGTTAACAGGAGCTGGTACAACAATTTAATAGGAGGGGGTGAAGTACAATGGGGACTGAGGCACCATTCAAAGAAGTACTCCCAACTTTTGATTTTGAAAAAGAATTGAAGCGCTGGGAGCATTTGTTCAAGGTATTTAGTCAACCTGAACCCAAAGTCGGTCATACTCCAAGAAACGAAGTATGGAGGAAAAATAAATCCGTATTATGGCATTACCCTGCCAAACAGAGAAAATATGAAATACCCTTGTTTTTTGTGTATTCTCTTTTTAACAAACCATATATTTTAGATATTGCTCCAAAAGCAAGTGTGATAGAAGGTTTAACGAACAAAGGTTATGAAGTGTATCTTTTAGATTGGGGCTCACCAGGATATGAAGATAAGAAAATGGGGCTCGATACTTATATTGATAAGTATTTAAGAACAGCCGTTAAGCGGGCGATTCGTCATTCCGAAGCAGAAGAAATCACTCTTATTGGATACTGCTTAGGTGGAACAATTGCCTCCATTTATGCAGCAATCGCAGAAGAACCTATTAAAAATTTAATTGTTGCTACTGTTCCAATTGACTTCAAGCCATTTATTGGTCCTGAAAAATGGGCTGAAGGTATGCGAGACGGTGATATCAATATCGACCGCTTTATCGATGTGTACGGGCTTGTATCACCTGATTTAGTAACGGGGATGTTCCGAGCGATTGGGGCACCTGTTTATTTTACTAACTATACGATGCTTTTAAGTCGAGCATACGACAGCCGATATGTTGAAAAATGGCGTCGGATGAACAAATGGACACTTGATCAGGTTCCATTTGCCGGTGAAGCATACAGACAATTAGCCAATGATCTCTTTAAGGAGAACAAGCTGGTTAAAGGGGAATTAGTTTTAGGAAATAAAAAGGTTGATCTAAAAAATATTAAGGCGAATTTATACGTGGTGTCAGGTTCTCGAGACAATTTAATTCTAGAAGAGCAAAGTAAACCGATTATGGATTTAGTTTCCAGTGAAGACAAGACTTATATTAGTGTAGAGGCAGGACATGTTAGCCTTGCACTTTCTGGTTTGTTTGCTGGGATTGTGGACCAATGGGCTTCTAAGAGATCAAATACCTTGTAAAAAGAGTTAGTCATAAAATTAGGTACAAGAACATATAAACTATGTATGGGCAACGGGAGTGGGAAAGGAATTTTCCTTCCCACTAGCTTGCCTTTTTATGTTTAATTAAAAAGTTACGTAGCACTTGATTAAATTCATCCTTGGCCTCAAGTTTGGCAATATGACCCGTATTTCTGAAAATGACAAACTCTGAATGAGGAATTTGTTTATGCATGAATAATTGGACCCACACGGGGATGACCGAATCATACTGTCCGCCAATAATTAAGGTTGGAACCTTGATGGTTGGCAGCAGGCTTAAATTGTTCACATGAAGGCATGCTTCCATCGATTTGAAGTAGAATTCTTTATTAGGCTGATAAAATTGAAAAAAGGAATCAAAGTTTTCTTTTGTCCACGAATAGAGGCAGACCTTTGCGGCAGTTTCTCTAAGGACATCGGGAGATTTATTTTCAACTCGAGCCTGACGGAACTTTAAAAATAACTTTCCCAAACGTCTAGGAGCATAATGAAATGTACTTACAAGCATTAATGAGCGGCACATCTCAGGGGCCTGACGATATATTTCCTGAGCTACCATGCCACCCATCGATAACCCACATATGTGTGCGCTTTCAATTCCGAGTTCTTTTAGCAAAGAGATAATATCTTGAGCAAAGTTTGGAATGGTTATCTCACCTGGTGCTTGATATTCACCGTGTCCCCGTAAATCTGGAATAATTAACTCATACTGATCGGCAAATTCAAATTGGTTAGACCACCCCTCCTTTACCTCTCCAAGTCCATGAATAAATACTAAAGGCTCACCCATACCAAATCGCAAATAAGGAATTTTGGAACAATCGTTATTTACTTCTCCCAATTTTGATTCCTCCTAATGTTTTTATAAACATATGTTGCCAAGATTTGCTAGGTGTAAACATTTACAAAATTCTGACTAATTAAATATATAAAAGTAGTAGTTATATTATTACATATATATGTAAAATACATATATTAAACAAGCTGTTGAGATGTATACTTTTGAGTTATAATAAATGGAAAGTACATGTGAAAATGAGGTTTTATTTATGATTAAAAGGTATATGACATTTCAAAAAAATAATGGGATTGCTCCGTATATCTGGACCGTTCTTGGCATATTACCTTTTTATTTTATATTTCAAGCACCATCCACTATTGAAATCGTTGTAGGAATTTTACTAACTCTGATATTTTTTATCCTTTACCGAATTGCCTTTATTTCAAAAGGTTGGCCCGTTTATCTTTGGACACTAATTCTAATCGCCATTTCGATTACTGCGACTAACCTGTTCAGCTACGTTTACTTTGCCTTTTTTCTGGCCTATTTTATTGGCAATATTAAAGACAGAGTTGCTTTCCTCACGTTATACTTTATTCATTTAATCAGTACATCGGCATCAATCAACTACAGTATTGTCATGCAAGAGAAGCTATTTCTACAGCAGTTGCCTTTCGTTATCATCATTTGGATCAGTGTCATTCTACTCCCTTTTAGCATTTACAATCGGAAGGAGAGGGGGCAGCTTGAGGTAAAACTGGAAGATGCGAACAAAAGGATTTCTGAACTGGTTAAGCTGGAGGAGCGTCAACGCATTGCCCGGGACCTCCATGACACCCTTGGACAAAAACTGTCACTAATTGGTTTGAAGACGGACTTGGCAAGGAAACTAATTTCAAAAGATCCGGAACAGGCGAAATCTGAATTAAAGGATGTTCAGCAAACGGCTAGAACAGCTTTAAGTGAGGTAAGGAAGATGGTTTCTTCCATGCGGGGAATTCGTCTAAAGGATGAGATTCAACGAGTGAAACAAATCATTAAGGCTGCTCAAATCCATTTTATCAGCGAAGGTGAATTTTCTTTATCGAATGTTTCCCTGTTAACCGAAAATATATTAAGTATGTGCTTGAAAGAGGCCGTGAACAATGTGGTCAAACACAGTGGTGCTAAAAACTGTATTATTTCCATCGAGCAATCCTCGAAAGAAACGGTTCTAACGATCCGCGATGACGGTAAATTTAAAGGAGACACTGACAAATTGGCTGAAGGACATGGTCTAATTGGCATGAAAGAACGATTGGAATTTATAAATGGCGGCCTAGAGCTTGTTACAAAGGAAGGTACAACATTAATTATCAGAGTACCTAATGATGTGAAACAAGCTATAGAGAAGGAGGACCGGAAATGATTAATATTGTTATCGCTGAAGATCAGCAAATGTTATTAGGAGCATTTGGTTCACTGCTTAATTTAGAGGATGATATGGAAGTAGTCGGGAAGGCGTCAAATGGGGAAGAAGCTGTCACGCTTGTAAAAAAATTAAAGCCTGACATCTGTATTATGGACATTGAAATGCCTGGAAAGAGCGGACTGGAAGCAGCAGAAGAATTAAAAGGCTCTGGCTGTAAAGTAATCATTTTAACCACTTTTGCCCGAACAGGTTATTTCCAACGTGCATTGAAGGCAGGGGTAAGCGGTTATTTATTGAAGGATAGTCCAAGTGAGGAGCTGGCAAACTCTATCCGCAGTGTGATGGCAGGAAGACGAATTTATGCGCCAGAATTAATGGATGATGTATATGGAGAGGAAAATCCTTTAACGGACCGAGAAAGAGAAGTGTTAGAGCTAGTTGCTGATGGAAAGAATACAAAAGAGATTGCAGAGGAACTCAGTATTAAAACGGGAACTGTTCGCAACTACATTTCAATTATCTTAGATAAGTTAGAAGTGAAAAATCGTATCGAAGCGATTACTCAATCGAAAGAAAAGGGTTGGTTTAAATAAGGTGTGATGACCGGTGCAGCCACCGGTTCATTACACCTTTTTTCTTTTATTTAATAATCGGCTGCTGTTTGAAATTTTTCTAAAAAGCCTTTGATATATTCGAATACTTCAAAAGGGCGTTCCTCTGGAAGGGCATGGCCTGTTTCTTTTAATACAACTAGCTCAGAGTTTTCTAAATCCTTGTTTAGCTTTTCACCAACTTTAAGTGGCATGGAATTGTCATGATCCCCCCAAAGTAATAAGCAGGGGGTTTTTATTTGCTTAAGAGCCTCAGGTGGAAGATCTCCTTCACGATCCCGAATCATCCTTGTAAGTGCAATGAAGATTTCATCTTGTAAAAAGGGCTGCAGGTAGCCATTAATCATTTCATCATTAATGATGGAGTGATTATAGAGAGCATCCTGTAGGTTTTTCCTCACACCAGTTCTTGCAAACCAGTACTTTACAAAAAGGTGGAAATAGGGAATGTAGCTTGTCAGGATTAATGGTAATTTAGAGCGTTTGAGATAAGCTGAACTGCAAAGAAGAATCGCCTTATCGGCAAGTTCAGGCATCATATGAAGAATATTCAACACAATTTGACCACCCATGGAATGGCCAATAAAGGTCATTTTTTTTAAACCTAATGACTCAGTTAGTTTAATAACGGTTTGGGCAAGGTTTTTATAAGAATATACATATCGATTGCATTTTGCACTTTTTCCGAAGGGGGGAAGATCAATTGACAACACTTGATATTCCTTTTTCATTAGTGTTATGAGATGGCGAAAGGTAAAGGTGGAAGAAAGAAAACCATGCAATAAAACAAATGTCTTATCTGATTTTGGATTCGGATAAAACTCATAATAAACTTCAATGTTATTTACGGGGTGATAGCCAGTTAATGCAGCTTGTTCCATACATATTTTCCTCCTGTTCCTTCAAAATGATAGTTGAAGTTAATGTTCCCTAAATATTTACCCTTCACACCAAAAATTCGAGATAAAATCAAAATGAAATTTGAAAGCTAATATCCCAAAAAAACTTTTTTACAATTTCTAAAATAAAGTGTTTGAATTTTTAGAAAACTCAATGTATAATGAAAAAAAGCTCAAGGAGTTGATTTCCATGGAAAAGAAATTATTAAATTCACCACAACATTCGGATGAGAACGCAGATGCTGTAGTTGCTGAGATGTTTCTAAACAATGTCCTGCTTGAATTCAAGAGGGAGAAAATCCGAAAGGAAATCGACCAAACATTACAAGACGGAAACAAGGACCTATTCTTGAAGCTAACTGACGAATTAAAGAAAATTTCTTAGGACATTTACTAATGAACGTACACATTTAAAGGAAGCCCTATCCGAAATGGATAGGGCTTCTTGTCCTCTTAAGATCTTTTTAGTTTTTCAATTTTATATAAATTTGATTATTTGCCATGACCGTCGGAATCATCGTCATTGCCACTATGCCTGTTCTGGTGTGAGTCATCACCTGTCTTAGTATCATCATCGCCACTATGCCTATTATGGTGTTGCCCATCGTCCACGCTGTCGTGAATTCGTTTATCATGATCATCAGAGTTTATTTTAATAAATGTTTTTCCATGCTCCGACTCTACTTCCACTTCTCTCCCAGCTATGTCCGATTGTACTTTGGTTTGTTTAGTTGAGCTAGTGCTGATACTAGTCTTTTGATTCTCCTGGTGGACGGAGTCATCTGTTCTAGTATTGTTTTTTGAAGCACCAACTGCAGCCGCTCCTCCTAAAATTAACATAGTGGATAATGCACCAATAATAAACTTCTTTCTCATTATTAATTCCTCCTTTTGAATAGTCTTTACACTTTCATACTATCCAGCAAAGATTAGAGGAAAGGGGGAAGAAACATTAGAAATTACTGAGAACATGTGTTAATATCGTGACTCCACATCTGTTTTAATCATCATCGGATTTTTTCTGGTCTTTAGTATCATCATCTGTAGTATCATCCTTATTATGATGATCGTCCCATGCCAAAGACATCACGTTACCTGTAAATGCATGAATTTGGACAACAGCCTCTTGGTCATCCTGCGTTCTTATTTCTATTAGGTAAAAGGATATTCCACCCTTAGTTTCAAGCAGTATCTGGTTAACTACCCCATTCACTTGCTTTTCAGCAATCTGTTTTGCTTCTGCTTCAGTTAGCATTTTCGTGACAGGAGCTTGAGAGTGATTAGGGGAAGCTGCGCCGGTTTTTGTTTTAGTAACTGATAGCACCTTACCATCTTTAGCATCCAGCAAAATTGAATAAATATTTTTCTGCTTTTCAAATTTTATAGAATATTGTTCATTTGATAATTCAATTTGTGTAACTGTTCCTTGATAGCGCTCTTGAATCAGCGCTTTTGCTTCGAATTCAGAAAGAATACCAGCAGAAGCCTTAGTATTAACAAACTTCACCCAGCTAAAATAAACAATAACAACAATGATAATGCTTAAAAATAGCCATGACCAAATTTTTTTCTTCATGATATTCCACCTCACCATTGTCCACTTACATTTATTGTCTGATATGAAAATTAGAAAATGCTGAGAAATGGATTAATTTTTATCTTCTTTGAAATAAAGAGTAGCTGTGGTGCCGAAATCTTCTTCGCTGTCGATCTGAATCTCCACACCAATTGCATCTGCTATTTCTTTCGCTATCGCTAGACCAAGCCCAGAACCGCCTTTTTTTCTATTCCTAGCTTTATCGACGCGGTAAAAGCGGTCAAAAACCTTCTGAAGTTCATCATAAGGTATACCCATTCCTTTATCTGACACTTTGATATAGACCATTTCGTTTTCGACTCCCGTAATGACAGAAATAACTTCATCACTATATTTTCTGGCATTATCAAGAAGAATGAACAGCAGTTGTTTTATCTTTTGTTCATCGGTTACAACAAGTAATTGAGATACTTCTATTTGTTCATACTCGACCTTTCTGTCATACGCACTTTCAAAGGTATGAATAACTTGGCTGATAAAAACTGTAAGATCAATCGACTTTTTATTAATTTTCCAATGTTCATGATGCATTGCCAGTAACAAAAGCTGCTCTGTTAATTCTTTCATTCGGACAGCCTCAGAGTGAATGGCTTCGATCGATTCTGAAAAAAGTTTCGGTTCGGTCAATCCTCTACGTTTTAAAAGACTCGCGTAGCTTTCAATTATGGTTATAGGTGTTTTAAACTCATGAGATGCATTGGATACAAACTGCTGCTGCTTTTCATAATTGGTTTCAAGCAGGTCAATCATATGATTAAAAGTTACGCCCATTTGATAAAGCTCATCTTTTGATTTTTCCTCGAGAGTTAGTCTTTTAAATTGGCCGCTCTCTCTAATTTCTCTCATAGTCTCAATCAATGAAGATACAGGGCTAATAATCAGCTTACTTAATACTCGACTGGAAATAATTACAGGAATTAAAGCTAGCACCGTCATCATAACTAAAACAAACCGGAGAATGCTTAAATTTTCTTTAGCAGTTTCTAGACTTTTTGTTACCTGAAGATTTCCAACACTACCATCTAATAGTACGATTGGCATTGAATCAAATGCATATGTTTTTTTTTCAAAAACAATAAATTTAGTAATTTCTCCTTTATAATATATAGGTTTTTGTTTTACTAAAATTTGCCCAGTTGGACTCGTTACAGAAGCTAGTTTTTTATGATTAGCTGTAACAATTTGAATCATTCCATTAATTGGTACATAGCTGCGTAGAAGTTCATCTTCACGTGCTGTACCGAGTGTCCTAGCGATGTCATTTGTCGTTTTTCTTAATTCTTTCGCGGCTATATCTAGTTCACTGTCAAAAGTTAATTTGCTAAAAGTTAAATATACAGAAATATTCATGATCATTATAAGGGAAGCAAACAACACTGCCGTATACAAATTGATCTTATTCCTAAGCTTCATTTTGCTTCCTTTAACACATAACCGACTCCACGAACCGTATGAATTAATAGGGGTTTAGCAGGTAGGTCCATCTTTTTCCTTACATAACGAATGTATACATCTACCACATTTGTATCCCCCATAAAATCATAGCCCCAGACGGCCTCTAGTATTTGATCCCGGTTCAGTACCTGTCGTTTATTCATCATTAAGTAAACAAGTAAATCAAACTCTCTTGGAGTTAAGTCAATTTCTGTTTCTCCTCTAAAAACCTCTCTGGTTTTTTTATTAATTTTTAAATCTGAAAAAGTTAATACAGAATTGTCTTCAGGTTTTTTTTGTTGCGTTTGTTTAATTCTTAATGCGGCTCGAATTCTTGCGAGAACCTCTTCAATTTTAAAAGGCTTGGTAATGTAATCATTGGCTCCAAAATCCAATCCAGATACTTTGTCCTCAACAGAACCTTTTGCGGTTAGTAATATGATCGGAGTTTGCTTGTCAATTTGTCTTATCCGCCGAAGTAATTCAATTCCACTAATACCTGGGAGCATGACATCAAGTAAAATTAAGTCCCATTTATGATTCTTATAAGTTTCCAAAGCATCATGACCATTTAGTACCTTCGTTACTTGGTATCCTTCATATTCAAGCTCTAATTCGAGTAGGCGTGCTATTTTTTCCTCATCCTCAACTACTAATATGGATTCTTCTTTCATAATGCCCCCTTATGAAATTTGACTTTAATACTAATTTATTACCATTTTCCACAGTCCGTTTATAAAATCCTTCAATATTTATTCCTTAAAAGAAATAAAAATTGAATTATTAAACAAGGCCCAGGTCCTGAATCAGAACCAGAACCAGATCCAACCATACTGACACCTTGAAAGGATTGAAGGGATTTAAACCAGTTTTAAAAAATGTAGAGTGGTGCCTGACACCCTTTTCAAGTATGATGAAAAAAGAGTAAAGATTAGGAGTGAATGGATTGAAGAAACTTCATTTATATAGTAAAAAAGTTCCCTATACCTATTCTAGTTTTTTTAGACAATACCGTTTAATAGCGGCAAATCAGACCCATCATGTGCTATTAGAAAGTGGGCGCGGCGGGAGATACAGCATTGCTGCATTTCAACCTGAAACGATTATGAAAGGGAAAAATTATGAATTGGAAATCCAAAATGAAAGCGGTACCCAAAAGTTGGAAGGGAATCCACTTCACCTACTCAAAGAATGGATGAATCGTTTTTATGTTGATAAAATGGAAGGCTTGCCGAGCTTCCTTGGTGGAGCGATTGGGTACATAAGCTATGATTATGCTCGTTACATAGAAGAACTCCCTAACCTAGCCAAAGACGACATTGGCATACCGGAAATCTACTTTTTTATTGTAAAGGAATGGTTTGTATTTGATCATAAAGAGGACCTTCTTTGGATCTTCATTTTGGCGGAAAATGATGAAGGTATAGATCAGCGATTAGAGAATTGGGAAAAACGCTGGCTTGAGGAATTGCCATCCGTCCCACCTGTTAAAACAAGTCTAAACGATATGAATCAATTGCAGGTTTCGATGACAGAAGAAGAGTTCCAACAGGCTGTAAGGAAAGTTCAACACTATATTTCACAAGGTGATGTATTCCAAGTAAATCTAGCGGTGCGTCAATCAAAACCAATTGGGGTTCAGGCGATTGAGGTGTATGAACAATTAAGAGCCTTGAATCCATCCCCATATATGGGTTACCTACATACTCCAGAATTTCAGCTGGTAAGTGGATCACCAGAGCTACTTGTGAAAAAGGATAGAACTGAAGTAAGCACAAGGCCAATTGCAGGGACGAGATCAAGAGGAAAGGACCTCGAAGAAGATCTAGCCCTCGCTAATGAATTAATTGAAAACGAAAAGGAACGAGCAGAACATGTCATGCTCGTGGATTTAGAACGAAATGATCTTGGTAGAGTGTGTAAGTACGGATCGGTTGAGGTCAATGAATTTATGACGATTGAAAAATACTCTCATGTCATGCACATCGTTTCCAATGTTAGAGGGGAATTGGACGAAGAGAATTCTTGCTTTGAGATTATTGACGCAGTATTCCCTGGTGGAACGATAACAGGTGCTCCGAAAATTCGAACGATGGAAATCATAGAAGAACTAGAGCCGGTTCAACGGGGAGTGTATACGGGATCACTTGGTTGGATAGATTTTAGCGGTGACTTAGAATTAAATATTATTATCCGAACCATGCTTGTAAAGGATGGCATGGCACATGTCCAGGCAGGTGCAGGTATTGTCATCGATTCTAATCCTAAACATGAATACAAAGAATCTATGAAAAAAGCCGCGGCTTTATGGAAAGCAAAAGAAATGGCAGAGGAGTAAAATGCGATGATTTTTATGATTGATAATTATGATTCCTTTACCTTTAACTTAGTACAATACCTAGGCGAGCTTGGAGAAGAATTAGTTGTAAAACGAAACAACCAAACCACAATTGAGGAGATCGGAAATCTAAGTCCAGAATTCTTAATGGTCTCACCTGGTCCATGCAGTCCAAATGAGGCGGGAATTAGTTTAGATGCAATCAAATTTTTTGGTGGAAAAATTCCAATTTTCGGTGTTTGTCTCGGCCAACAAGCCATTGCTCAGGCTTTTGGAGGACAAGTAGTTCAGGCAGAAAGACTTATGCACGGAAAAACCTCAGATATGTACCATGATGGGAAAACAATTTTTCAAGGGCTTCCGAACCCTTTTCCAGCCACACGCTATCATTCGTTAATTGTTAAAAGAGAAACGTTGCCAGATTGCTTTGAGATATCCTCTTGGACGAAAGAAGGGGAAATCATGGCGATTCGCCATAAGGACCTTCCAATCGAGGGAGTACAGTTTCATCCAGAATCCATTATGACGACCTGCGGGAAAGAGTTGTTGCAGAACTTCGTTAATTATTATAAACACGCTGCAATCCTAAAAGGAAATTAACATGTTGATTTACTTAAACGGTCAATTTATTAGTAAAGAAGACGCTCGAATTTCCCCGTTTGATCATGGATTCTTATATGGCATAGGTTTATTTGAAACATTCCGAGTGTATGACGGACATCCATTTTTATTAGATGACCATTTAGAGCGGCTTAATCAGGGATTAGCAGAACTGTCGATACAGCAGCAATATACAAGGAAAGAAATCAAAAATATTTTGCAGGAATTATTAGAAAGAAACCAGCTGACAAATGCTTACATTCGCTTAAATGTTTCTGCCGGATTAGGTGAAGTGGGATTACAGGTAGAACCTTACCTCCAGCCGAATTTGATTATTTTTCCTAAGCCATTACCACCTGCAGGGGAATTAATTGAAAAAAAGGCAGTACTGTTGAAGGTAAAGCGGAACAGCCCTGAAGGGAATCAACGTTTAAAGTCCCATCATTATTTAAATAATGTATTGGCAAAAAGAGAAATTGGAGATTTTCCAGACATAGAAGGAATTTTTCTAAATGAGCAAGGATATCTAGCGGAGGGCATTGTTTCTAATCTTTTTTGGATTAAAGGAAATGTCTTATATTCACCTTCTTTACATACCGGTATCTTAAATGGAATTACCCGCCAGTTTGTTATTCAATTAGGCTGGGAAAATAATTTGCAGATTCAAGAGGGACTTTACTCCTTTGAAGAAGCACTAGAAGCTGATGAAATGTTTGTCACTAATTCCATTCAAGAAATTGTGCCAATTACATCTTTTGAAGGACGCAACTTTCCTGGTAAAGAGGGTCCGTGGGTTCAGAAGTTCCATCAGGATTATCGCCAATATTGTAAGAATCTTTGGTCAAGAAACTCTGTAAGGAGGGAGTAGTATGAAAGAGCGAATTCTTGAAGAAATAAGAAGGCTGGAAGAACTGCATGATATAAAGATCTGTTTTGTAGTTGAGTCAGGCAGTAGGGCCTGGGGATTTCCATCCAAGGATAGTGATTATGATGTCCGTTTTATCTATGTTCATAGAAAAGAGTGGTATTTGAGCATTGATCAAAAACGGGATGTGATTGAACTGCCAATCAATGACTTTCTCGATATGAATGGTTGGGAATTGCGAAAAGCCCTCCAACTTTTTAGAAAATCAAATCCGCCGTTAATGGAGTGGCTTCATTCTGGAATAGTCTATTATCAAGCTTTTTCCCTCGTAGACAAAATGAAGGCGATTCAAGAGAAGGTATTTCAGCCCCATTCTGCGCTTTATCATTATTTAAACATGGCGAGGGGCAATTATCGTGATTATCTTCAAGGTGATCAGGTGAAAATAAAAAAATATTTTTATGTCCTTCGGCCCATATTGGCCTGTATGTGGATTGAAAAATATTATACTGTTCCCCCAATTTTGTTTCAAGATTTGATCATGGATTTACTTGGAGAGGGTGAGCTTAAAAAAGAAATTTTTACCTTACTAGAAAGGAAAATAAGAGGGGATGAGCTGAAACTTGAGCCCAAGGTTACTGTGATAAACGAATTTCTAGAAAATGAATTGATACGACTAGAGGGATACACAAAGTCATTAAAGATAACAAAGGAGAATTTCACCCCATTACTCGATGAGTTATTTAGAGAAGTTCTCGAGGAAGTGTGGTTATAATTTCAGTCATTTTACCGCTTGGAATCCAAGCGGTTTTTTTGTGTTGAAAAGTATTTCCCGGGACAAAAAAACAGGAAATGTGACAATTTTTTTACTTTTATTGTTTACATATAAGGAAACCACTGGTAATATTAAAACGTATTCAAAAATTGAATGTATAAAATGTGAATGAATTCATAAATTGAAGAAAGGGGTGATCGTGTGAGTACACCAGTAGCAAAACTAAATCAGAGTAAGAGATTCATAGCAAAAAAGGAGAAGAGAAAAAGCCTCTCCATAGCTCCCTTGTTGTTTATCCTACCAGCTATTATTCCACTTCTAATCTTCTGGATTTATCCAATGGGAAAATCCTTCCTTATTAGTTTTACAAATTGGGACTATGTCAGCCCTGATTACGAATTTGTGGGTTTTAGCAATTATACCGATTTATTAACAGATCCTACCTTTTACTCCGTCCTCTTAAATACATTCGTATTTTCAATGGGCGTAGTCCTTCCTTGTGTAGTAGGAGGTTTGTTGCTTGCTTTGTTAGTAAGTGGGAAGAGTAAGGGAATGGGAATCTATCGGACTTTGATATTTTCACCGTGGGTTACTCCCACTGTCGCCATTTCCATTGTCTGGTCCTGGATTTATGAACCGAAAGTAGGATTTGCGAATTGGATTCTTAACTTACTTCACCTTCCTGGTCTTGAATGGACTTCTAGCTCTACTTGGGCGATGCCTGCCGTCATTATCGTTAGTGTTTGGAAGGGTGTAGGTTGGGCAATGATTTTTTACTTAAACGCTTTGAAAAAGGTTCCTGTCAGTCTTTACGAAGCAGCTTCATTAGACGGGGCAAGCAAATGGCGCCAATTTGTACATATTACAATTCCAATTATTTCACCAACAACCCTATTCTTGGTAGTCATCACCTCGATTGACGCACTCCAGGCCTATGATCAGATTCAAGTGTTAACTCAGGGGGGGCCTGCAGGAAGTACCCGAACCATGCTTTATTTTTATTACCAAACAGCATTTGAGGAATTTAACATGGGAAAGGCAACTGCAACGGCCATCATATTGGTGTTGATTACTGGAGTATTCTCGTTCCTCCAGTTTCTATTATCCAAACGATGGGTGCATTACCAATAAAAGAAAGGGGGCTGGTGAGTTGAAAAAAGTACCTATTTTACTAGCAAGGCATGTAGTTTTGATCTTCATTAGCATCATGATGGTATTTCCTTTCTTATGGATGGTGGTAAGTGCGCTTAAAACAAAGGATGAAATTTGGCAGTTTCCACCCACCCTTTGGCCAGAAAAACCCATGTGGAACCATTTTACCGAAGCATGGTCCATGGCGCCATTTGACCAATATATCTTTAATAGTGTCTTTACCGCAACGGGCATTGTTCTTATTCAAATCGTTAACTCAGCACTGATTGCTTATGCTTTTACCCAATTGCGTTTTAAAGGAAGAAATCTATTATTTGGAATCATTTTGATTTCCTATATGCTACCTGTTGCGGCTACATATGTACCAAGCTACGTCATCCTAGCCGATTTTCATTTACTAGATACGTATAAAGGGCTTATTTTATCAAATGCTTGCAGTGTCTTTGGGATATTTCTGTTTAGGCAAGCATTCCTTCAGGTGCCAAAAGAATTGATTGAGGCTGGAAGAGTAGATGGAGCAACACACTGGACCATCATTTGGAGGATTATTTTTCCTACGACGAAAGCTACCTTCATCACTTTTGCATTAATTAGCTTTGTCCAAAACTATAATAGTTATCTCTGGCCAACATTAATAACCACTAGTGAAAGCAAAATGTTAATCACTACTGGGTTAAGGCAATTCTTTATTCAAGAAGGCGCATATGGAATTCAATGGCCACTTATCATGGTTGCAAGCACATTCGCTGTCTTGCCATTATTGATATTATTCATATTTGTACAAAAGTGGATTATCTCTGGCATTAGTGACCAGGGGTTAAAAGGATAAAAAGGGGAGAAAAAGATGTTTACAAGAAAAATAGGTATATTTAGTTTGATTGTTTTATTACTAGTCTCAATGATTTCAGGTTGTTCTTCAGAGAAGTCATCTGCAAATGGACCAGTAGAAATTGAGTTTTGGTATGGTTTAGGCGGAAAGCTTGGTGAGAATGTTGAAAAAAGAATTAAAGAATTTAACGCTAGCCAAAATGAAGTTAAGGTTAAGGGTGTAGCTCAAGGTTCATATGATGAAACATTACAAAAGCTGCAAGCAGCGATAGCAGCAAAAAAAGTTCCAGCTGCAGTTCTTTTGAAAAATGACCCGATGGATGCTTTCGCAAAAAAAGGAACTTTAGCGTCTCTAACAAAATACATAAAAGAGGATGCTGACTTCCATCCAGAAGATTTTGTTGATGCTTTTTATCAACAAGGAACAATTAATGGAGAGCAGTATGCATTACCACTTTATGGAACAACACAAGTTCTTTATTATCGTAAGGATATGTTTGAAAAGGCTGGTATTGCTCCTGAACAATTAAAGACATGGGAATCATTTGCAGAAGTAACAAAACAATTAACAAAGAAAAGTGGAGATAAGACAGAGGTTTATGGTTGGGCACCAATGTGGGGACCAGATAACATGATCGATGCAGCACTTAGTAATGGTGCAAAATATTTAAGTGAAGATGGTAAAAAGGTGTTAGTCGATTCTCCAGAATGGGTAAAAGCATGGGAGTTTTTCAGAAAAGGAATCCAAGAGGATAAGACGATGACAATCCATCACGATGGTCAGGGCTGGGAATATTGGTATAAGACAATCGATGATGCAATGCAAGGGCGTGCCGCAGGTTACACGGGTTCAAGTGGTGACCAGGGAGATTTAGATTTCTCTATTTTAGCAGCATATCCACAGCCGGGCTGGGAAGGTCATGAAGCAGCTCCACATGCAGGGGCACAGATGGGTGCCATTCCTGCTCTAGCATCTGAGAAAGAAAAGAAAGCAGCATTTAAATGGTTGAAATTCTTCACAAATGCTGAAAACACAGCTGATTGGTCAATTAATTCTGGTTATATTCCAGTTAGAAAATCGGCACAGGATGTTCCAGCATACAAGGAGTTTGCTGAGAAGAATCCACAAATTAATGTCCCGTTACAGCAGGCGCAAATTGCTACACCACCATTTGTCGATCCTACTGGTGGCAAAATTTACGATGCACTAGTAAAAGCTGCAGATAAAGTAGAAATTGAAGGGGTATCTGCTGAGAAAGCATTGAAGGATGCCCAAAAAGAGGCACAAAGGGCACTAGATAAAGTAGTGAAAAAATAAAGAGGAGGATGGACGTTGACTGCTTCGTACTCAACAAAGATTGACGGTGTGTTACAGGCACCGTCTTTCTCTTTACCGTTTGATGTAGATACTGAATTTGACTGGCTTGAATTGACCATCTCTTTTTCGGTTAAAGGATGGTACTCGATTTTAATATGGGATCCTAATCAGACTCTAAGGGCTCAATCCCTTGCCATTAATGAGCCCAAGACGATTATGATTTCTACTTCTTGGAAGGATACAAGCTTTGGTGCTGTTACTGGAAAACTAGCTTCAGGAACCTGGTCGATTGAAATTTTGAGTAACCCTACATCTGAAAATCGTCACTATACGATAGAATATATGGGTGGTTTTGGGCGAAAAAATGAAAATAGCGTGGAAGGTATAACCTGGTCAAAGGACGGAATGGCAAAGGGCTTTCTTTTAAACGATTATCAAAAAGATCAGGTGTTTAATTCTGAGACACGATGGTATAAAGGGGATTTTCATACACATACAACGGAATCGGATGGTAAGATGACACCTTTTTATGGAATGGCACAGGCCAGAAAAATGAATCTGGATTTCTTTGTAGCTACTGACCATAATATACTTCCAACAAAATGGCTAGAAGATGAAATTATGGTGATTCCTGGTGTGGAAATTACTTCTTCAAAAGGGCACTTTAATGCACTCGGCCTAACCAAATGGATTGATTGGCGTCCGTCTTGTGCAGATGGTGGTATGGAGACTGAAGAAGGCATGAATCGAATTATACGTGAGGTCAAAACAGCTGATGCCATAGTCAGCATAAATCACCCTATGCTAAAACCTTGGGAGTGGCAGTATCGAACAACTCTGTTAGCTGATATCGATGTGATTGAAATTTGGAATGATCCAACCTACAAGGATAACCCGGAAGCAACTGAACAGGCATTGCTATTATGGAATACGTTGTGGAATGATGGGTATCGGATGTATGGTATTGGGGGTTCCGATTCACATTTATTGCCTACAGAGTCATATGAGGAAGATGGGCCTCCATCTGTCATTGGGGATCCTGCAACATTTGTCTATTGTGAAGGATTGACAGCTAGTTCTCTATTAAATGGGGTAAGAAGGGGCCGAGCGTATGTATCAAGAGGGCCTGAATTTATTATTAATATTTTTGTAGATGGAGTGTCCTATTTGGCGGGCAGTAATTTAACCGATTGTTTTGATGAAAAGGATGAGGTCGAGGTATGGTATGAGATTATGCCAATGAAAACCCCAGCGAATGCGACTCTTCATTGGATTCAAGACGGTCAAATCGTAAAAGATATCCCAATGATTGAGGGGAATATTATTCAAAACCAATTTATTTTAAAGAAGGCAGAGGTAAGCTGGATTCGTTTTGAAATTCGCTCTGAGGACGGGAAGTTACTTAGTTTTGTAAATCCCATATTCAGCGGTGAAAAAATACCTACCCTTACCACATGGGGAGACCTGTTAGATACGGTGAAATGATTTAAAAGCAGTTATCTATGTAGATAACTGCTTTTTGATTTAATAAGTTTTCTTTATGCTAAGTAATAAAATAATTGTAATTTTACTTATTAAGAATTGAATTTACAATAAGGGAGGTAGAAAAAGGGGGATTACAAATGACGAATAATAAATTACCGTATTTACTAGGTTCGATGATTAGTAATTTCGGAGACGGAATACAGCAAATTGCAATTATGTGGTACATTTACCATTTAACAGGTGAGGCCCTTTCGATTGGCGTTATGATAGCCATTTATTATCTACCAAGTATTTTATTAACACCATTTGTTTCCGTATATGTGGATCACCATCAGTCAAAAAGGATTGTAGTGTTGACAGATATCTTTCGATTCATCATCGTACTGACCATGTCTATTCTGATATTTTTACATTTCGAATCAACACTTTTCATCTACTTTTTACAGTTCCTATTAGCTGTCTGTTACACCATCTATAAACCAGCTGAGCAGTCTTTTATAAAAGAATCTTTCTTAGACAAAGATATTCCCTTTGTTATCTCTAAGTCTTCTTCGCTAAATGACGGTGCCTTAATTGTAGGTTCTGCGGTATCTGGCGTGTTACTGATTAAATTGTCCTTATCCCTAAGTTTTTTTATTAACTCGCTGACCTTCCTGCTAGCTGCCATTCTCTATTTTTTAGTTAAACAGATCAACGCAAAACAAAAGAAACAAAACAAAATACAATATTTTTCAGAGCTTCTTTCCGGATGGGAATTTATCAAAAATCGAGACGGAATGAGATATCTACTATTTTTATCTATTTTGAATAGCATTAGCATTCAAATGACCACCACTATCCTATTACCGTTAGCGAAGGTGTTTAAAGGAGGTAGCGGACTATACTCGGTCTTTGATATTTCTTTTGCTGTAGGGGGAATACTCGCTGGAATCGTAGTCACGTACTTTTTAAAAAAGTATAAACAATGGTCGATTGTTTTTACAATGGTGGGAATGGCGTTAACAGCTGTCTTGTTACATTTTAATAGTTTCAAGACAACAGCAGCTATTTTAGTTTTTGTCCTTGGATTATTTACGATGTCTCACTTAATTGTTACCCAGACCCTTATTCAACTGAATTCAACCAAAGAGTATATTGGAAGAGTTGTCGGTTTAAGAACCATGTTAGCTTCTATTGTAAAAATCACATCTGCCCTAACAACAGGTATATTAATCTCCAAAATTGGTGTAAGCCATATCTTTCTCCTATTTTCACTCATTATCTTTGCCAGTTGTTTCACCTTACAAGGATTAAAGAAAGTGAATGTGCCAGATATGGTCTAAGTAGGTCCATCCTTGGATGGATTTTTTGTAACTTTTTTCCTGTGATTTCAGTCAGATAATGAAGAAGGTTTATACCTCTAGGAGGGGAAATAAATGGAAAAAAGGAGATTATTCTATTTAGACCATTTACGTGTCGTACTAACCGTTTTGGTCTTGGTACATCACACAGCAATAACATATGGGGCAGATGGGTCATGGGTTTATGAAGATGTCGAACCAACCAATGGTTTAAGTGTGACTGCAATTATTTTGACGCTTTTTACGGCTATTAATCAATCATATTTTATGGGATTATTTTTCTTTCTATCTGGATATTTTACTCCTCCATCATTTAACCGGAAAGGAGCTAAAGTTTTCTTAAAAGACCGTTTAATTCACTTAGGGATTCCATTAATTTTTTATACCTTTCTAATAGGACCATTTATCCAATATATAGTAGGATTTAAGAATGAATATTCCTTTAGTGAATTCTATCAAAAAGAGATCCTTACCTTGCATAGCATTAACATTGGCCCACTATGGTTTGTTGAAGCTTTATTAATTTTTTCGATTCTTTATATTGCTTATCGTAAGTTCTTTTTAGGAATCCAACAAGCTTCAAAAGATTTTCCTTCAAATAGGAAATTATTCTTTACGGCAATTAGCTTAGGTATAGCAGCATTTTTAATTCGCTTAGGTTGGCCAACAGGAGTGGGAATTCTAGGTTTACAGTTTGGTTATTTTCCTTCGTATATCTTACTATTTATCGCCGGTACAACAGCGTATCAGCATAATTGGTTAGATCAGATAAGTGTAAAAACAGTAAAACTTTGGGCCATGATTTCAGCCATTACCATACCTATTTTACCAATTGCACTTATAGCGACAGGTGCCTTAGAGGGGAATATGCATGTTTCAGGGGGATGGGGATTTCAGGCTTTTGTTTATGCGATGTGGGAGCCATTTGTTTGCATAGGTATTTGCTTATGGCTGCTTTCAATGTTTAAAACAAGGCATAATGTAACAAAGAAGATGTGGAGAACGTTATCTGAATCAGCTTATACCCTGTATATCATCCATCCTCTTGTTCTTGTCAGTATAAGTTTATATTTACACCAATTTGATTTACCGGCCCTATTGAAGTTTTTAATCGTTGCAGGAACCGGACCCGTTATTGGATTTGTTTTATCAGCCTGGATATGCAAGATTCCAGGAATAAAAAGAATACTATAGAAATAACCCCACATTTAAAGTGGGGCTATTTCTATAGTATTACAAAACAACGCTTTCCTGACTTTGTTCTTTTCTTTTTTTTAGGGATTTCACCAATGACTTAAACACCTTCAAGGAACGTTGAAAAACAGGACTCTGAATAAATGTATAGACAAAAGTGGCGATAAATACCGGACCACCTAAAAGGAATCCAATAATTAAGACGAAGCTTTCAACCATGATTCTTGCTTGGCTAACTGAAAGTCTTGTTTTATCGGAAATCGAAAGCATAAAGCCGTCACGAGGACCTGCCCCGATCCCTGCTGCCACATACATGCCGCCACCGATTCCAGTAATAACAATTGCAACTAATAAAATAACATAATCTACCCAGGAATGGGTTGCCTTCGGAAGAATATCTAACCAAAGAAAAAAATCCATAATGGGCCCAATGCATAAAGCGTTTAAAATGGTGCCAATATTGATATAGCTTCTAGCTACGAAGAATGAAATGAGGATAAGAATCAAACCACACACCACTCCCCATGTACCAATGGTAAAACCAAAATGTTCATAAAGAGCTACATTCAGTACTTCCCATGGATGGAGGCCAACATATTTAACTTTAACCGCAATAGCGTTGCCTAAGCCAAAAAAGGTTAACCCCAAAAAGAATAAACAATACTGTAAGAATTTCAATTCAGTTACCTCCATATAATGCATTGACTATTCTGAATTTTTATCTATCTACAAATCTTAATTTATGGAGGGATAATAATCAATGGTTATTTAGAAATATAGAATACAAATCATTAGACTGATATAATCTGAATTATGTTAAAATAAATAAAATTATTATACTAGGAAGATTCTGTAAAAAATATGATTGTGGGGAAGGACTATGAATCTCATAGCATCGGAAAAACTGCAAAAGATGTCTGCAAGTATTTTTCAAGAAGTAGCGAATCGTAAGAAAGAAGCCATAAAAAGAGGAAAAGATGTCATTGATTTAAGTGTCGGGTCTCCTGATTTTCCCCCGCCGTCGTTTGTGGTGGATTCATTAGTTGAAGCTTCAAAGGACACAAGTCGATATGGATATACACTGACAGGAATACCTGAATTTCATGAAGCAGTCAGTTATTTTTATAAAAAAAGGTATGCGGTTGAACTAAACCAAGAAAATGAAGTCTTACAGCTAATGGGTTCACAGGATGGATTGGCACACTTGGCTACAGCCCTGATTAATCCAGGTGACTATGTTTTGGTTCCAGACCCTGGTTATCCCATTTATGAAGCAAGTGTAAACATTGCGGGTGGAGTAATTTATCCTCTACCGTTGTTAGCCGAAAATAAGTTTCAACCAAAGTTGGATGAAATCCCATTAGAAGTACTTCAGAATACAAAAATGATGATTATCAGTTATCCCGGAAACCCTGTTACTGCATTAGCAGATAGAAGTTTCTTTGAAAAGGTAGTGGCCTTTGCAAAGTTGCATGAAATCTTGATTGTTCATGATTTTGCATATTCTGAATTGATTTTTGATGATCATCCGCAGCTTAGTTTCATGTCAATACCAGGAGCAAAAGAGGTCGGAATTGAGTTCAATTCACTTTCCAAAACCTTTAATATGGCTGGTTGTCGAATCGGCTACGTTGTCGGCAATAGGCAAGCCATTGAGATTTTAGCTTCATTTAAGTCTCATATTGATTATGGAATTTTTTATCCGATACAAAAAGCAGCAGTAACTGCATTGACCTCCGACTTTCATTTTCTTCGAGAACAAGTGAAAGAATATGAACTTCGTCGGGATGCATTAATTTCTGGTCTAAAGAAAAGTGGATGGCAGGTTGAAAAGTCTCCTGCAACGATGTTTGTGTGGGCAAAAATACCTGCTGGATGGACATCAAGGGAGTTTGCCTTTGAATTGATTGATCAAGCAGGTGTGGCAGTCATTCCAGGTGACGCATTTGGAAGGTTGGGAGAAGGGTATGTACGAATAGCTATGGTACAGCCCCCAGAACAGTTATCGATAGCAGCAGAACGAATCCATCAATTTATAATGAAACAGAACATTTTTCTTGACGCAATTCGTTAGTTCGGGATATTTCTTCTATAAACTGGTTTATAAACATATATATTTAAAAAGGCCTTCAGATACTTGAAGGCTTTTTATAATGATTATGAAAGAGGGATATAAATGCCAAGTGAAATTCAACATGTAGAATTAGATATCCCAATTGAAGTGATTTGGAAATTTATACGCGATCCGGATAACTGGGCCCCCTTGGTCCCAGGTTATATTCAACATGAAATAGTAAATGAAAACCAAATTACATGGGAATTTAAAAGCGACCTCTTAGGCATTATGAAAAAAAAGGTCAGTTTAATCATTGATAATATCATATGGAATGAACCTTTGAAGGTAAGTTTCGAATTAAAGCGCTCGAATGAAAAATACCTAGGTGAAGGATATTTCGAGGCTAAAGCAATGAATAGAAACAAAACAAGAGTAACAGGGTTTCTTGAAATTAATGCAACCGGTCCTATGGGCTCTTTAGCTAATACACTTTTTAAAAAAGCCATTCAAAAGTCGGATGAAGAAGTAGCCGTAGCTATCTCTTCTAAACTGGAAGAATTCAATAGAAGATAGAAAAAAGTCGTAAATCTTGTAAAAGAAACAGGATTTACGGCTTTTTATTTTATTGGTACTCGAAAAAAGTTAAGGATTTCTTAAGCATCCAGTGGTACCTTTAGTCTACAATATGGATGCGGGAGGAAAAGACATGTTTGCGAAGGTACCAAAAAGAGGAATAAATATTATACTTGTTGCTTCCATAATCGGGATGGGGAACTATTCTTACATACCTATTGCATATGCTGAAAGTACAGTTCCTGTACAGGAAAATCAGTCTGAAAACACACTTTCAAAATTAGAAATTGAAGGGATTAAGCTCGATCGTGATTTTACGGCAGATGTTAAAGAATATTCTACTACTGTAGAAAATGAAACAAAGGAAATTAAATTACTTGTAGAAAGTGGTAATCCAGAAACCAGCATTACCATAAATGACACGTCTATCAAAAGTGGTGTAGCAAGCATATTTTCACTTCTAACAGAAGAAAACAAATTCCTCATTACTGTTTCTGACGGTACACACCAACAGAATACCTATGCGCTTACCGTTACTAGAAAACAAAATGGGAATAACCTTTTGCAAAAGTTACAATTGTCTACTGGAAAACTATCACCGAGCTTTTCATCTGAAATATACGAGTATAATATGGGAATAGCAGACGACGTACCGTCTCTTACAATAAAACCTATTGCAGCAGAAACAACATCAACTATTCAGGTAAACGGGACTAGCCTTAAAGAAGGAAGTGTTTCGGTGGACCTTCCTATTGGGAAATCAATCATCACTATTGTTGTTACGGCAGAGAATGGGGAAAAAAAGACCTATACAATAAATGTGGCTAGGGGTAATTCGGCCAATTCACAAACAACCATCCCAACACAAAACAATCGAACCAATACATTCCAACCAACTATGAGCCAACAAGGTAATACCACAATCACAGCACAAAAAGTCAGTAAAGCAACCCTTTCTTCACTAACAGTTAACAATGGAACATGGGATAGTGCATTTTCTACTGATGAATTTACTTACCATGTGTCTGTTGGTAATGATATTGATTCCATAACATTAAGCCCAACTGCACGCTACAGCAGTTCAACCATCTTAATTGAAGGTGGCACAAGCAAAACGATCAAGTTAGACGCTGATAACAAAACCGTTATTTCAATTGTTGTAACTTATAGTGATGATGATCGAAAAACTTATGTCCTCGTCATTGATAGAAAAGAATAAATCCTATATGATCAGAACCTGTAATGTGCAGGTTTTTTTCTATTTTTTTAAAAAGTAAGTTATTTCTTTCACATGATGGGTAAAGTTATGGTATATTTATAAATAAAAATTTAGCGAATTTTTTGATTATAGGAAGGTGAATGGTATGGCAACAGAATTAAAAGTAAATGACAGCAGTCTTCCGTTGCGACGCGATGTGAAATTACTTGGAAAAATGCTTGGGGAAATTCTCGTCAATCATGGTGGTTCCGAACTGTTCGAAAAAGTGGAAAAGATTAGACATATGACTAAAACACTAAGAACACACTTTGATCAGGAAATTTATGCTGATTTAAAAGCTGAAATTGCAAATTTAAGCTCTCCGATGAGGAGGCAAATCATCCGTGCTTTTTCAATGTATTTTCATTTAATAAATGCTGCTGAACAAAACCACCGTATCAGAAGAAGAAGAGAGTATCAGCTTCAAGATGATACTATTGTACAACCTGCTTCTATAGAGAGTGCGGTTCTTTCTCTTAAAGAGAACAATATTAATGAAGAAGTAATTCGAAATGTATTACATACACTCTCGTTGGAATTAGTGATAACAGCCCATCCAACGGAGGCGACGAAACGCTCAATTCTTGAAATTCAACAACGAATTGCTGACATCTTAAAAAGCTTAGATCATCCGTTATTAACAAGCAGAGAAAGAAAGAAGCTTGAAGAAAGCTTGTTTAATGAAGTGACCATCCTTTGGCAAACCGATGAATTACGTGAGCATAAGCCGACTGTTTTAGATGAAGTAAGGAATGGACTTTATTATTTTGACCAAACACTTTTTGAAGTCCTACCGGAAATACACCAGGAATTGGCTAATTGCTTAGGGAGTTACTATTCAACGACTACGTGGGAAGTTCCTAATTTTCTACGTTTCGGTTCTTGGATTGGTGGAGACCGAGATGGTAATCCAAATGTTACTCATGAGGTCACATGGGAAACATTAAACAGGCAAAGAAAATTGGTGTTAAAGAAGTATAAGACTGTTTTAGTTGACCTAATGAAGAGGTACAGCCACTCTACTAAACGTGTAGAGGTAAGTGAGGAGCTTCTTACGTTTATTAATGAGAAGGAAGATACTTACTTAAGGGAAGAAAAAAAATGGCCAATTAAATCAGAGGTGTACCGCCGTGCATTTGCGCTTATTATTGAACGGGTTAAGCAAGTGGGGAACTCAGAACTAGGTTATCGTTCTGCAGAGGAATTATTAGAAGACCTATTTATTATAAAAAGAAGTTTAAAAAAGCATCATCCCACTGCGCATGAATTAAAAATAATTCAAAAGCTAATCCGTCAAGTGCAATTGTTTGGTTTCCATTTAGCTACTCTTGATATTCGTAACCATAGTGGGGAACATGAAGCAGCTATTTCAGAGATTTTACGTAAGGTCCGTATTACTGAGAATTATCCAGCGCTTCCTGAAGAAGAAAAATTAAAAATTTTACAGAACATCCTTATGGATCCACGCCCACTCCTATTATTAAATGAAGATTATTCTGCGGAAACGCAGGAGATGATTAAAGTGTTCCAAATGATCAAAGAGGCACATGAAGAGTTTGGAAAGAGAGCTATAACTGTCTATCTTGTAAGTATGACTAAATCACCAAGTGATTTGCTTGAAGTCCTTGTTTTAGCGAAAGAGGCGGGAATTTATCGACTACATGCAGACGGTACTTTAGAAAGTAATTTAAATGTTGCCCCACTCCTAGAAACGATCGATGACCTTGTGGCTGGTCCTAAAATCATGCAAACGCTTTTTGAAATGCCGGTTTATCGCAATCATTTGCAAATTTTAGGGGATCAACAAGAAATTATGCTGGGCTATTCTGATGGCAGCAAGGACGGCGGGACATTAACTGCTAACTGGAAGCTATACAGAGCGCAGATTGAAATTCATAAAATGGCTAAAGAGTATGAAATCGGTCTTAAGTTCTTCCACGGGCGTGGTGGTTCGTTAGGACGTGGCGGCGGTCCATTAAATAAGAGTATCTTATCTCAACCAGCAGAAACCATTGGAGATGGCGTTAAAATTACCGAACAGGGAGAGGTTTTATCATCAAGGTATTTGCTTGAGGATATTGCTTACCGCAGTTTGGAGCAAGCAACGTCTACACTGCTGCTAGCGGCAACACATGTATCAAAAGAGGCAGGATATCACCGAGATCCAATATGGGAAGAAACCATTGAGGAAATCGCAGGTATTTCTTTGGGGAAATATCAATCCCTTGTATTTGGTGATCCAGACTTTTTAACTTACTTTAATGAAGCTACTCCTCTAAGGGAACTTGGGGACTTAAATATTGGGTCAAGGCCAATGAGTAGAAAAAATAGAGGACGATTTGAGGATTTAAGGGCCATCCCATGGGTGTTTGCTTGGACCCAAAGCAGGCAGTTACTCCCTGCATGGTATGCAGCAGGAACTGGATTAGATACTTTCGCTTCTAAAAGTACAGAAAATCTTAAGCTCTTACAACAAATGTATGAGAAGTGGCCATTCTTCCGATCAACGATTGATAATTTGCACATGGCATTGATGAAAGCTGATATTACCACAGCGAAGGAATATTTAACACTTGTTGAAGATAAGGCGATTGCAGACAGAATTTTCAATAATATCTTAGAAGAATATGAAAGAACAAAAGCTATTTTGTTGAAAATAACAGGGGATAAGGAATTGCTGGATCATACTCCAAATATTCAAGAGTCGGTACACAGACGTAATCCTTATGTAGATCCATTAAACTTCTTACAGGTTGAGTTAATAAAAGAATTAAGGACGCAAGCTGAACCGAATGATGAATTAATAACACAAGTTCTACTTACAATAAGCGGAATTTCTGCTGGTTTAAGGAATACTGGTTGATATCTAACGAAAAGAGGCTGACTAATGTCAGCCTCTTTTTAGTAGTGTGTGAATCAAAATTTTGAACATTCTATGAAATGAATGAGTACTCATTCGTTTTTTAACACAATTCGACATTTTTCGGAATTTTTAAATGATATATTTTAGCCAGCAGGAGTAAGGGAGTGAATAAAAACGATTTTGTGAGAAACCAAACATACCTAATTTCTAAAATCTTGTATTCGATGCTGATTCGGAGGGGACAAAAATGTCTGTAAAAGAAAGAGTGGTACTTGAAACTCAAACGGTTGCTGCGATGATCGACTCGTTAGCAAACAATGCCTTGAAGGCACTTAGTGCTTTCCGTTGTTACAACCAGGAAATGGTTGATGAAATTGTAAAGCAAATGGCATTGACCGCGCTTGAAAACCATAGGGAGCTAGCAAAGCTTGCTGTAAATGAAACACGCCGCGGAGTTTATGAGGATAAAGTTTTTAAAAATATGTTTGCAACAGAATTTATTTATAACAATATACGGAACATGAAAACCGTTGGTGTCATTAGTGAAGACGAAAATGAGGGAATGGTAGAGATGGCAGAGCCAGTAGGCGTCATCGCAGGTGTCATTCCAATTACAAATCCAACCTCAACGGTGATTTTCAAATCATTAATTTCACTTAAAACTAGGAATCCTATTATATTTGCCTTTCCAAAATATGCACAACAATGCTGCAAAGAGGCAGCCGAATTGTTAAAGAAAGCCGCCATCAGAGCAGGCGCTCCAGAAAACTGCATCCAATGGATTGAAGAGCCTTCCCATGAAGCTTTCCAAGCTCTAATGATGCATCCAAAGATATCGCTCATTTTAGCAACAGGAGGACCTAATTTGGTAAAAGCGGCTTATAGCTCAGGTAAACCGGCACTTGGAGTGGGAGCTGGGAATGTACCTTGTTATATCGAGAAAACAGCTCATATCAAGCGTGCTGTTAACGATGTAATCTTATCCAAAACCTTTGACAACGGTATGATTTGCGCTTCTGAACAAGCATTGATTATCGATCAAGAAATTTATGATGAAGTGAAACAAGAAATGATAGATAATCATTGCTATTTTCTTAATGAAGAAGAACGCAAGATGCTAGAAAAAGTGGCTATATTTGAAAAAACTAATTCTATTAATCAGTTAATTGTTGGATTACCAGCGTATGTGATTGCGAAAATGGCTGGAATAAACGTTCCAGTAAATACGAAGATTCTTATTGCAGAGTTAGAGGGAGTAGGTCCTAACTACCCACTTTCCTGTGAAAAGCTAAGTCCAATCTTAGCATGCTATAAGGTTACTAATTTTATGGAAGGCTTAAAAATTGCAGAAGAAACACTGGAGTATGGAGGACTAGGACATTCAGCAGCCATTCATACTGCAGATCAAAGCCTAATTGATATGTTTGCAGTACGCATGAAGGCTGGTCGAATCATCGTTAATACTCCTTCCACACATGGTGCAATCGGAGATATTTATAACACTTCACTTCCGTCCTTAACAATTGGATGTGGAACATATGGGGGGAATTCAGTGTCACAAAATGTTGGAGCCGCTAATCTCATCAACATTAAAAAAGTCGCAAAAAGAAGAACGTTTACACAATGGTTTAAAGTTCCATCACAGATTTTCTTTGAGAAAAATTCCATCCAAGTGCTTGCTTCGATTCCAAATATCTCAAGAGCATTTATTGTAACAAGTGGAAGTTCTGTGAAAAATGGCTTTGTCGACAAGGTTTTATACTATCTTGAAAAACATCAAAACAAGGTTCAATGGGAGACATTTTCTGAAATTGAGCCAGAGCCTAGTATTGAAATGGTCATGAATGGTGCTGAGAGAATGAGAAGGTTTCAGCCCGATGTCATTATTGCTCTCGGTGGTGGTTCGGTAATGGATGCGGCTAAAGCGATGTGGTTATTTTACGAGCACCCAGAAACGGACTTCCATAGTTTAACTCAAAAATTCTTTGATCCGAATAAGCGAGTCGTTAAATTCCCGATTCTTCGCCAAAAGGCTAAATTTATCGCAATTCCAACGACATCAGGTACAGGTTCAGAAGTGACAGCCTTCTCTGTTATTACTGATAAAAAGGCTAACATTAAATACCCGCTAGCAGATTTTCAGTTAACACCTGATGTGGCGATTATTGATCCGCAGTTTGTGATGACTGTTCCCAAGCATGTTACCGCTGATACAGGGATGGACGTTTTAACCCATGCGATTGAAGCATATGTTTCGGTTCTGGCCAATGATTACACGGACGGGCTGGCACTAAAAGCCATTCAGTTGGTTTTTGAGTATTTACCAAGAGCTTATCGGGATGGAAGTGATGAAATAGCACGAGAAAAAATGCACAATGCTTCAACTATAGCTGGGATGGCCTTTGCCAATTCCTTTTTAGGAATCAACCATAGCTTAGCGCATGTACTTGGTGCTGAGTTTCACATTCCACATGGACGTGCAAATGCATTGCTTTTACCACATGTGATTCGTTACAATTCAGCCAAACCAAATAAATTTATGACTTATCCGAAGTATGAATACTTTATTGCGGATAAACGATATTGCGAAATTGCCAAAATGCTTGGACTACCCGCCAGTACGACAGAAGAAGGAATTGAGAGCTTAATTACGGCCATTATAAAGCTTGCTGAAGAACTAGATATTTCCATGAGTATTCAAGCTAACGGGGTAACAAAGTCAGAATTTGAAAGTAAAGTTGCTGGACTTGCCGAACTTGCTTTTGATGATCAAGACACCATTGCCAATCCAAAACAGCCATTTGTAAGTGAACTTGCTGAAATTTACAGACAAGCTTATACAGGTGTATAGGCCTTTGTGAATAAAGGAGAAGGATTATAAGGAGGGGAAAAATGTGGTATATCAAAAAAAGCCATGGTTAAAATTTTACGATCCAAGGGTTAGTGAAAATGTATCCATTGAGTACGATTCATTATTTGACCTTTTGAATCAGGCAGCAAATATTCATGATGAAAGACCGGCCCTTACCTTTTATGGGAGGTCTTGGAGCTATAAAGATACAAAAATGATATCTGAATGGTTTGCTGCCTCATTGTATCGAATAGGCCTTAAAAAGGGAGATCGTTTAGCGATAATGCTACCCAATTGTCCTCACTATATTTTTAGTCTATTTGCAGGGTTTAGATTAGGTGGAATTGCTGTTCAAGTGAACCCTATGTATGTCGAACGAGAAATTGAATACGTGTTAAATGACTCTGAGGCGGAATATATGGTTGTATTTGAAGACTTTTATTCGAGAGTCAAGCGGGTTCAGCCAAAAACATCATTAAAGAGGATTATTGTCGTGGGTTTCGGTGGGAACCGAATTCAGCTTTCTGCCGGGGATATCTACTTTGAGGATTTTCTAACACATGACAATGTCATTCCTGATATTCCAATTGACATACATGAAGATGTCGCTATCTTACAGTACACAGGCGGCACCACTGGAGTATCTAAAGGGGTAATGCTAACCCATCATAATCTTTTAGCAAATATAATTCAGGTATGTGATTTCACCTATAATGCAGTAGATGAGAAACCAGAGAACTTCAAAATCGTAAGTGTCCTTCCTATGTTCCATGTTTATGGCCTATCATGTAATGCACTTTCGGCAATCAGAATTGGTTGTAATCAGTTAATATTACCAAGGTTTGACGTCAATGAGGTATTAGATCTTGTAAAAAGGGAAAAGCCATTTCAAATGACAGCTGTCCCAACAATGATCTTCGCTTTCAATAGTCACCCAGACTTAGAAGCAAGTAATCTTGGAGATATTTATTATCTAAGCAGTGGGGGTGCACCACTCCCAGTCGAACAGGTAAGGTCTTTTGAGAAAAGAGTGGGTGTAAGATTAGCAGACGGATATGGTTTATCAGAAACAGCACCTTCTGCAATCTCTACCCCACCATTCTTACCAAGAAAATTAGGTAGTGTTGGTATTCCTTTACCAGGTACTGAAGCGAGAATTATTATACAAACCCCAGAAGGAATCGAAGACGTCCCAATTGGGGAGGCAGGTGAACTCATTCTCCGCGGTCCACAGGTAATGAAGGGTTATTGGAAACGGCCTGGGGATACGGAAATGGTATTGAAGGATGGTTGGCTCTTTACAGGGGATATCGCCAAAATGGATGAAGATGGCTATTTTTATATCTTGGATCGGAAAAAAGATATTATTATTGCAAGCGGGTATAATGTGTATCCACGAGAAATTGAGGAAGTACTGTACAAGCACGAGGCAGTTGAGGAAGCCATTGTTATTGGTGTTCCCGACAGCTATAGAGGGGAAACAGTTAAGGCATTTGTTAAGTTAAAGACAGGTGCTGTAGAAACACCGGTGAGCCTAATAGAATTTGCAAAGATTAACCTAGCACCTTATAAAGTTCCAAAAGAGATTGAAATTCTTAATGAACTTCCCAAATCATCTGTCGGTAAGCTGTTAAGACGAATGTTACGTAAAGAGGAAGAAAAACTACAAGTTTTACCACTATAATCTAACATCCACATGAACTACTTCAAAGAACATTTTTAATAAACCACTCAAGAACAATCCAAAATATGTACTAGTTTCTGATCGTAAGTTGAATAAAAAATTATAGAAGGGACGAGATAAAAATGCCTGACAAAAAGGAAGTTGAAAAAGAATCAATGGAAGAAAAAACACCAAATAAAATTCTACAGACAAACTCGGTTGAAGAAGAGAAAATAGTTGAAAATGAGGATATGGAGCAGCTTTCTAGTTTAGACGTTCTATGGCAGCATGCCTTCGGAGAGATAGATGAATGGGCTAAACACGCTGAATTTCGCGATGAGATCTTTTTAAAAGAAGCAAAGCATTTCGCCGAGAGTATAAAAAGGAATCAGGGAAACGTAAAAGACATTGCTGAGAGATTTAATAAAGAATTTGCTGAATGGGAAAGAACTGCAAGAGAAGAATTTTTAATGACAACGACTAGTCTGCAGCATTTTTTCCCGATTCGATCTTATGAGGATATTAATGCTCAAATTGATCAGATTCAGAAGAAAACGATGTCTATTCTTTCTACACCATGTCAAACATTAAATAATTACTTAACTATGGAAAAATATCTCGAAATGATAGACCAATATATCGAACTGCGGAAAAAAGGGAGAATGCAATATATTAAAACGGTTAAACAAGCTGGGAATATAATTTATGAAAGTCAGAGGGGCTTTGTTAATCTTTTTGCCAGACAGATTAAATCAGTTATGTTTCCTCTCAATAAATATTTGGAAAAAACAGAAGAACTTTCAAAATCATAGATTTAAAGGGGAGAAGCAGGATGACTCAAGATAAAACATACGATCCTTTTGAAGGATTCAAGCGAATAAGTGGAATGTGGGAAAAACAATTAAATGGTCTATTGTATATGATGACTGACAACAATGAGTTCGTGCGTTTAATGAAGGTTGGTACTGAGAGTCATGCGCGATACATGGATCTTTTAAGGAAGAACCAAGAGCTAATGGCAGGATTAATGAATATACCGACCAAAAAAGATGTAGCGAATGTAGCAAAACTTACTGTTCAAGCTGAGGAGAAAATGGATATTCTAGAAGAACAAATTTGGAATGTACAGGATAGCTTAAGCGCATTAAATAAAGAGCATGTGGAGATGTTTCAGGAACTGGTCAGTCTAGTTAAACAAATGAAAGTTGAATATCATCAAATCGCCCATAAGATAGAGGATACTAGAACATTAAAAGCAGAGATTGAGAGTTTAAAACAGGAGATGTCACAGTTAACAGATATTAAAGCGGAACTAGCGTCCATAAAAAATTTGATGCAAAAAGGTAAAGGAAAAGATAAAGAGCCTGTGCTCACAGGTTCCGTAGCATCTAAATCATAGTGAAAGGAGAGAAAAAGATGAGTGGAAATTCAGCGCGTTTCAATTTTATTCCTCAGCTTGATCTTGAAAAGGAAGCATCAAGGTGGAATCAAGTATATAAAGTTCTCACCGAACCGAAGCCAGATATTAAACCGACACAAAGAGAAATTATTTGGAAAAAGAATAAATCAACCTTATATTTTCACCCGGCAAAAGATAAAAAATATCAAACTCCTATATTCCTAGTTTATTCGCTAATAAATAAATCTTATATTTTAGACGTGGGTGAAGGTAGCAGTGTTGTGGGGGGACTAACAGAGCGCGGATATGATGTATACTTCTTAGACTGGGGCTCACCTGAGTATGAAGATAGTGATATTACCCTGGATGATTACATCTTAAATTATCTTGAAAATGGAGTGAAGCGTGCACTTAGGCATTCTGGTGCAGAGGGTATATCATTGGTGGGCTATTGCCTGGGTGGTACCATTTCAGCTATCTTTACCTCTATTACAAAACTACCAATAGTGAACTTGGTTCTTGCGACAGTTCCCATTGATTTTAGTGTGGGAATTGTGCCGGATAAATGGTTAAAAGGACTACAAAATGGAACCATCGACTTTAACCGTTTCTCAGATGTATATGGGGTCATTCCATCCGAATTTATGTACCTCATGTTTAGGGGACTTTCACCCGTCTATACTAGTCCATGGATTAACCTAATCACCCGCGCACACGATCCACACTATGTGGAAAAATGGCGAAGGATGGATAAATGGACAAAAGATACAGCCTCTTTTGCAGGCTCAGCCTTTAAGCAGTTATTTAATGATTTTTATAAAGATAACAAGCTCCTAAAGGGTGAGTTGGAAATTGGCGGTAGGAAGGTAGATTTAAAGAATATTAAGTGTCCAACTTTTGTGTTCTCGACATCTAGAGATACACTTGTATTAGAACAGCAAAGTCTACCTATTATGGATATGATTTCAAGTGAAGATAAAACATATCAAGTGTTCGAGGGCGGGCACGTTGCACTTGCTTTAACTGGTATGTTTGCCAAATTTGCTGATCAGTGGCTTTCTATTCATTCACAAAAAATCCAAGAAGAAGTTGTATAATATAAGAGGAATGAAATATATTAGTAACGGGAAGGACAATGCCCTTCCCGTTATTCTTACGCAACTGATTTTTGTTGATTAAGGAACCTACGCAGTAGGTTATTAAACCGGGCTTTAGCTTCAAGTTTAGCAATGTGACCAGTATTTCTCATGATGATAAACTCGGAATGTGGAATTAGCTTGTGCATGCATGCTTGAATCCAGACAGGTAGAACAGAGTCATACTGACCGCCAATAATTAGTGTTGGAACGCTGATTTTTGGCAGTAAAGATAAGTTATTCACATCTAGACATGTGTTTAAGGATTGTAGAAAAATTTGGTGTTTTGGGTGAAAAGAGTGTCCAAATATTTCTTTCATTTCCTTATTCCATGAATAAAGTGCCATTTTGGATATAAACTCTGTTTGTTTACCTGCAGCGGTAACGGATTCAAATTTAGCTTTTCGATTATTAAATAACAACTTTTTTAGTTTTTTCGGGAAAAAGTGAAAGGTGCTAATCAACAAGAGAGAACGGCAGAGGTTGGGTGCTTGGCGGTAAATTTCTTGTGCAACAGCTCCACCCATTGATAAACCAAGAATGTGAGCGTTTTCAATTTCTAGCTCCTTTAATAAGCCAATGATATCCAAAGCAAAATTCTGTATGGAAATACCATCCGTTTTTGTACACTCTCCATGACCTCTCAAATCTGGAATAATAAGCTCAAACTGATCAGCTAACTCAAACTGATTTTGCCACCCTTCTTTCACCTCGCCTAAACCATGGATAAGGACCAAAGGTTCACCTCTACCTAAGTGCAAGTAGGGTACACCGGATTTACTCCATTTGGCTTTTTCCATTTTACACCACCTTTTCATTTTTATTAAGTTTATAACCAAGTTTAGTATATTGTAAACCGATAAAATTTACTTTTATTCATATTTATTTACAGCATTGACAATTTATTACTCATAGGTGTAAAATACATATAGGTGAGGTGATAAAGATATGGTGAATCAAGACAATCCAACAGTTAATCCATCCAAAAATTTTGTGTTGCCATTTATTTTATTACTTCTTAGTAAAGTTTCTTTGCACGGTTATGAACTTAGCCAAAGGTTAGAAGCATTCGGGTTCAAAACGCTTGACCAGGGAAATCTATACAGACTACTAAGACAACTGGAAAAAGATGAGCTTGTATCCTCTGAATGGGATACTACTGGAAGTGGTCCGGCAAAAAGAAGATATTCTATTACCAAAGCTGGGGTTACATATTTAAAAGGCTATGCCAATCAACTTGAAACATACCAATCCCTCTTAGATCAATTTTTTAAGATGTATACCAGTTTCCTTGAGCTCTATATTCCTTCATTTCAAAAGAAGGATCCCATAGAGAAAGTAAATAATAGAAAAAGGAGGAGGAAGGACGATGGCACAGAAGAAGAATGAAACGGTTCCATCTGTTGATGAAAAAGTGATGCCGCTTGCAGAGGAATCGATACATGCCGGTTCGTTTGTAAACACATTTTGGGATCAGTTTGAACAGTCACGTGAGCGTGCGCTGCAACTTAGGGAAAATCGTGAGGATGCATATATTAATGCATTAAAAGAGGTAATTAAGTTCAATAAGCAGTACAGAAATTCAATTGCAAAACTGTATAATCAAACTAAAAAAACCAATAAAGAAATGGTTTCAGAATTAATGCATCAATTTAATGAAGGTAAAGAGGAACCGAAAGAAGAAGTGATTATCTCTAATGATCGTGAAGAGCTTAAAAATCAGTTGAAAGAAGTATCTGGACAATTAGAAAAATTGGCTCTGACTCCAATTAAATCTGTATTCCATATGGTTGATCGCTTGGAGGATAACTTTGAAAGAAATGCTGAATCTAGTATCAATTATGCCCGCGAACGTAGAAATGCATGGCTTGAAGTAAGAAAAGAATATATAAAATTTGCTCGAAATACACATTTAAACCTTGTTGAACGAGGGAAAAACAGTTTAAAAGAACTGGTCAAAACACCGTAACTATTATTAGCTAAATAAGGAGTTAATACAACATTGAATAACATAAAAATCCATCAAAAAAGCTAGGACCACAATCGCTATTTAATATTGAAGATTGTGGTTTTTTTATTTTGGCTGAGTTAAAGAACAATGTTGATTTTCATACCTGTTGATTGGAGCGGAAGGAGCGAAGACTCCTGTGGGAGTACGGTTCAGGGGAGACCCCGCAGGTGCAAGCGCCGAGGAGGCTCGCCGAAACGCCCACGGAAAGCGAAGCTCCTGGAGCGGAAATCAACAGACAAGTTTAGCAAAGACTTATTTTTAAATAATGAAAGAAGCGATGCTTTCATTAGCATCGCTTCTTTTTATTGTTGATTATTTGATAAAAAATACTCTAAACCTGCTTTCATTTGAAGAAGTTCCGCCTCACTTTTCGGTGATAACTCCACCTCGCCACCCTCATTAAAACTTAATTGAAATTGGGGGAGAGTAGAGCTAACAGTTTTTACATTATGTGCCAATAACATTGCGTTTTTAAGACCTATATTTCCGTTTTCAGGAACATATGCCTCGCTATATTCTGCGTTGGTAACAGATAAACTTAAATTTTCAAAAAGAATCTTATCGTTAGATGTCATTCTAGTTGTAATTATACCCTTTGAAGTTTTAACCATTTTCTTAATGACTAAATCCTTACAAGTAAGGTTTTCAAAAGTTAGTTTCAGCATAGACCGACTTTTTTCGATCGAGGTATTCCCGACAGACATTTCTGGAGTTTGTAGGGTTCCTTCCATTTGACTGGCTTCAATAATAAAACCAACCACGGATGGGTTACTTGCATAACTATCTTTTGTCACAAAGAGAAGTGCGCTTAATGTAGTAATCAAAATAATTATTATCTTATAAGTACTGTTTCTATGTTTCAAAGCCATCACCATTTCTGCGAATGCTACAAATTTTAATCTGGTAAAATGTCTTTTCCTGATGCCACTTCTTTTTCAGTAATAGGGTCTAGGTGTGATTGTGTTTTTGAATCTTGATCTGCCATTTCAGGTTTCCATGCAATTAACATAGCTCCACCAATAATTCCAAGAATGGTTCCAATTAGAAAGCCGCCTAATGCTCCCATGATCGACAAGACAGAAGCAAAAATAGCCAAAACACCAAGAAGAGTGGAGAGTCTTGGCATGATATAGGATAAAATCCCCATTAACAGTGTAAGGCCACCTAAAAAGAAGCCGACAAATAAAATACTTCCAGGGGCTGCAGCTACTTCATATAGCTTTGCAGGTACCCATAAAATGATTAGTCCAGAAAGAATAGACAAGGTCGCCCCCCAAAAGGGACGCCTTGCTCTCCAATTCCTAAACCTTTCACGTTTTGAATAAGTAGAGTTCATTTTTATCATCCTTACTCAATTTTCTATGATGAAGTTAGTTTAGTTTTTCGAAGTAAACCTTCATTCCAGGAAGACTTACAGTTTTTTGGAAAAGGTATAATGTTTGTAAATTACCGTTTTCAATTGTAATGGTATTTGCACTTTGTGTGAATTCTTTAGCCAGTGCTTCCATTCTTTGTTTTGGGTCAGTTAAATCATAATCTCCGATATAATTTTCGGACATTGTGAGGTTTTCAAACTTAGCATCACCATTTACCATGGTAGCTTTTTGAAGGAGCCCATTAATGACAACTGGTTTATCAGAAGCAATAACAACTCGAATCCCAAGTGCTGGGATCGCTTTGGAAATTTCTAATCCGTTTATCGTTGCCTTGTCAATTGCATTAACTGCAACAGGATTATTTTTTGTTGTTGCACCATCAGCAACCCCACCATATAGTTGAAAGTTTTCCCCAACCATTTTGTCGAACTTGACAGTAAATTCACCAAATCCGCTTAATGGTGCTGCTACAGCCACACCGGTAATACCAAAAATCGCTAACAAAGAACCTAAAAATAAAAATCCACCTAATAATGCAAACATTAGTTTCTTTTTGACCGTTTGCCCTCCAATAATGACTGCTTCTGCTCCTAAATTCATTCTCTTTCCTCCTTTATAATTGTTTTGAAAGGTAAGTATTTAAAGATGTAAATGCTTACACTACTCGTCACAATTTTAAGATAAGTTAGTAAATTAAGAAATCCCTACATTTGTAGGAAGTTTATCCCACTACATTACAAAGGATATAAGAACATTATCCTGCAAAAAAGAGAAATTCATAGAAAAATAGCAGGAATTTTGGCGTGATTCGATGAATTATGTATAGATACAATCTATGATATTATTACTAAAAAATAACAGCGTAGATGTTCATTGAATGGAGTGTGTGTGGAATGTCCAAGTCATTAAACCGCCATTTGGATAATCTTTTAAATGATGCTGTTAAAATGTTAAACCATTATCAAATAGATCTCATTGAGGAATGGAGATTAATGCTTCAATCCCTAAAAAATACGAGGAAAAAATCAGCTACAGTTTTTGAATTTATCAGTGGTTTCTTAGTGAAGTCGTTCCAGCTTATTAATGATGAGACGGTTGATATCTACCTGATGTTAGACAAATTACAAGATGATTGGTATGCCCATTTTGGCAGGCGTCCTGAACCAGAGGCGTTAATCTTTCATTTGAACTTGTTAGAAAATGCAGCTCATAAAGTATTAAAATCAAGGATTGAATCCTCCTCGAAGCTACATCCATCGGTACATTATCTATTCTCCAAGATTGGTGAAGTGATGTTATTCCAATCAGAAAAGGAGAACTGCAGTATTTGGAAGGATGCTGTTATTTTATTTAATGAATGGATTATCCGCTCTCAAAACTTCCAAGAGTCAGTTGAAAATATTTCCTTTGGATTTGGTTATTTTCTTCCTTTTGAACGATGTGCCCTATTTAAATTTACCAATAAAGAAAGTGTTGGCGTTGGTTTATTTGGTCACCATCTTAATACAGAAGAAATTCAAGCCATTGCAGAAAAAATTAGTAATATTCCAGTGCTTAATGAGAGTTTGGTGAAATTAAAGTCACAGGGCCACGAAATGAAAAATTTCCAGCCTATTTATATTCCTTTAGCTGAAAAAGCATTGCCTGAAAAATATGTAAAGAAATTTCAACTTACTTCTTTAATCATTGTCCCTATTTATGTTCCCGAAGAGGGGAAAATTATTGGTGGAGTCGTATTAGATAAAGGACCTGAGAAGCAATTCACAGTGGATACAAGTCTATTTCCAGCATTAATGAAATTCGGCCAAAGCTCTGGAGAACTTTTATCAAAATTTATTGAAGCCGAGATTAAAAAGCCGGAATTACCAGAAGGTGATGTAATCTCCTTATCTCCAAGAGAAATTGAAATTATTAAGCTTCTCGCAGACGGAGCATCTACTGCTGAGGCGGCATTAAAGCTTTATTTAAGTGAATTTACCGTAAGAGACTATATTTCCAATATCATGAAAAGGCTGAATGCACAAAACAGGACGGAAGTAGCAGTAAAGGCAATAAGAATGGGAATTATACAATAGATAGAAAAAAATCCTGTGGAATATGGAAGAAAGTACCTGAAACTATTATAGAACAAACCACGTTATACTAAAGTGGAGCAAATAAACTATATACGAAAAAATTATTGCTATTCACTTAATAAGTGAGTAAAATGGGGGAGTTATTTGTCATAACTAAACATTCTAAAGCAATAAAAGTAAGGAGAAGTTAACAACATGGAATTACTTTTGTTTATTAAGGCAATTATCTTGGGACTTGTAGAGGGTGCAACCGAATTTGCACCAGTTTCTTCAACTGGGCACATGATTATTGTTGATGATTTATGGCTTCAATCTGAAAAGTTTTTAACACAGCACGGGGCTAATACCTTTAAAGTGGTAATTCAACTTGGTTCTATCCTCGCAGTTGTCGTCACTTTTTGGGAACGATTTTTTGACTTGTTAGGCTTAGGACGATTCAGAAAGGGACACGTGGAGAAACAAAGCCGTCTTAAATTAACCCAAGTGATTGTCGGCTTAATTCCTGCAGGTGTATTAGGTGTCCTTTTTAATGATTATATTGACGACCATTTGTTTTCCACAGCAACTGTTTTGATTGGGTTAGTCATTGGGGCTGTGTTTATGATTCTTGCTGATTTAATTGGACCAAAAAATCCAAAAGTACAATCAGTTGACGAAATTTCATATGGACAAGCGTTAGCAATAGGACTCTTTCAATGTTTCTCACTTTGGCCAGGATTCTCCCGTTCAGGTTCAACGATATCCGGTGGTGTTTTAATGGGGATGAGTCACCGCGCCGCAGCTGACTTTACTTTTATTATGGCTGTACCGATTATGGCTGGAGCAAGTTTGCTTTCATTGTTAAAAAACTGGCAATATATGACTATGGATTCTCTTCCGTTTTTTATTGCTGGATTTATTAGTGCATTTATTTTTGCGTTATTATCTATTCGCTTTTTCTTAAAGTTGATTGATAAAATTAAGCTTTTACCATTTGCAATATATCGAATTGTACTAGCTATAGTTATTTATCTAATTTTCTTTTAGTGAAAAAAGACAGCTAATACCCAAATGGGGAAGCTGTCTTTTTTATTACAGTAAATCTGGATAGTCACTTATCATACCATCTACAGAATAATACTTTAACAAATTCTTCTCACTTCTTTTATTCACTGTCCAAACCATCGTTTTAAACCCATGCTGATGAATTCGCCTAATGAGTCTCTTGTTAACCATAGTAACCTTAGGATTGATATATGTAGCAAAGTTTACGTAGGATTCTAATTCTTTATTTGACAATCCGTTAATCTTTGTTTTCTTTATTAATATCCCAATTGGAATCTTGGGAAGAAGGTGATGGAAACGTTTCATAGAGATTTGATCAAAGGATTGAACGATAATTTGATTATTGTCCCCAGAAGTAAGGCCCCTTTTCAATAGTTCATTAGCTATTTTCTCTTCTATACCTGGATATAAGTTTGGCTTTTTTAACTCAATTAATAATCCAACCTTGCCAGCATAGGTATTTAGAAATTCGTTAAATGAAGGAATCCGTTCCTTAGAAAATTCCGAATGAAACCAGCTTCCTGCATCGAGTGACTGAAGTTCCTCTAAGGTAAAATCCCTTACTCTTCCTTTTCCGTTGGTTGTACGGTTAACTGTTGGATCATGGATAATAACTAATTCACCATCCCTTGTCATCTGAATATCGATTTCAAGGTAATTAGCTCCCAGCACTAATGCCTTGTTAAAGGATGCAAAAGTATTCTCCGGACAATATCCAGCTGCTCCTCGATGACCTATTTTTATAAAAGAATGACCTCTCCGTTCTTTTGTTATCCCACTTACCATACGATAAGCCACCATAAATAAGAAGAGTATAATTGTTGCAATTGACCTCAAACGATTGGCTCCTAACTATTATGATTTGTGAACATGGTAAGAAAAATGATTATAAATGTCAACTTTCAAAATGGTTTTCTTCGATGAACAGGAATAATGGACAGACATACTACCGTTATATCTGCCTTGTACATAAATAATGGGCTTATTCTTTTTATTCAAAATGTACGAATAGGGATATATGTCTATCGCACATTTTTATCTAGGTGAATATAGATATATGGAATTAAGAAAAGGAGGTAATGTAAATGTCTGGTGCAGTAGGTGGCTATGGCGGCGGATTTGCCCTACTAGTCGTTTTATTTATTTTGTTAATCATTATTGGTGCTTCTTGGTGTACCCCATTCTATTAATATTATAAAAGGAGGAGTTTAAATGTTTGGATATGGCTATGGTGGCGGATTTGGCGGTTGTGGAGTAGGTTATGGTGGTGGATGTGGTTTTGGCGGCGGATTTGCTTTAATCGTCGTATTATTTATCCTTTTAATCATTGTAGGTGCAGCTTGCTTTAGATGGTAGAAAAAAATGAATATGAGGCATTTATAAGTGTCCACATATCGAAAAGCAAGGATATTTCCTTGCTTTTCCTTTTTTTCCATGGAAAGTTTTTGAGGTTGGACAAGCTGTAGATTCATGTTACGGTTAATGGGTTGAAAAAATTAAAGGATAAAGGGGGACATAATAATGATGAAGCGTATTGTTTCTTTTTTATTAACGGTCATCATCTTCTTCATCCTGCTGAATAATCTTAATGTACCTTTAAACGTTAATGCTAAAAATCTCGATAAAACAAAAGCTCATAAAGTTACCAAACGTGAAACGTTAAGGGAAATATCTAATCAATACGGTAATTCAAAAGATGAATTAATAAAAATGAAAATTACTGAGAAAGAAAAGGACTTGTTAGCAAGGTTAGTGACAGCTGAAGCGAAGGGAGAACCATATAAAGGTAAGGTTGCTGTCGCAGCAGTTGTTCTAAACCGTTTAGAAAGTGAACATTTTCCAGATTCTATTCAGCAGGTTATTTATCAAGATAAACAGTTTCAACCCGTTGATAATGGGATGATTAATAAACCAGCATGTGAAGAAGCAAAAAAAGCAGTTGATGAAGCAATTCATAAAGATGGAGAAGTAACGGAAGCACTTTACTTTTTCAATCCTGATGAGACGGACAGTAGATGGCTGCGTACAAGACCTGTTACAGAAGAAATAGGAAACCATCGCTTTGCCACTTAAGAGAAACCCGCTATAAATCAAGCGGGTTTTTGTCATTTATCGAGAGATTTTTCCATCTTTGGAAGCCTTCTAATTCTTTGCTAATCTTTTTTAATGTATAGCCAATTACAGCTGCATCGTCTATAATTCCTAAACCAATGATAAAATCAGGAACAAAATCAAGTGGAGATACAAAATACAGAATAGCCCCGATAACCGTAACAATGGTACCTTTTGAAACATCTTTATATTCACCTTTAGAGTAGGCTTTAATCAAATCAAAAAATAACTGAAGCTTTTCTCGTGCTTCCCCTAAAATTTCTTTCCTATCATCTGCCATTCTCATTGCTTTATTAAGCAATCCAAGTGTTTTTTTCGGGTTGTCAATGTAGTTCCGTGCTTCCTTGTTGTAAACTTGTTGTTCCTTTTCGAAAAAGAAATTTTTACCGAACAAGCCCATCACTTCCCTTATTCAGGATTTTCACTATAGTTTACCACGGAAACCATAAATCAAAACTTCCTAAAAAAGAAAAGAGACTGATTAAAAAGTCAGTCTCTTTTAAGCTAATACGAGGTTATCAACATTTGATTTCGTGGAACTCCAAACGATGGTTTCCACTTCTGAACCTTCTAGTGTTTCGTTCTTTAATAATGCATCAACTAATTGCTGATACTGATATTGATGAACTTTAATAAGGCTTTCTGCTTTTTCTAAGCCTTTTGCAAAAAGTTCCTGCATTTTAGCTTCTTTATCTGATTTATTAAATGTCAAAGTGAAACCATCTTCAAGCAAGCCTGTATCAACCATTTGTTCAACGAGTTGTTTTGCCTGCTGTACGTCTCCGCTCACACCAATACTATGTTCACCCAGAATCAATCGTTCGGCAACACCACCAGCTAAAACCATGGCAACACGGTCAAGCAAATCAGTGTATGTTGATAAGTGAAGTTCTTGTGGAATCGGTGCCACATATCCAAGTGCTTCTCCACGTGGAATAATCGTGGCTTTTCTGACAGAACCAGGCTTTGTTAACGAAGCAACAATGGCATGACCAGCTTCGTGGATGGCAACCCTCCGTTTTGTTTCCTGGTCCTTCAATGTACGAGAGGTACTTCCAAGGATGGTTCGGTCTAAGGCGTAGTCAAGATCTTGTTTTTTGATCCTATCTTGACCGTTTCGAACAGCTCGTCTACTAGCTGTCTCAAATAGGGACTGTAACTCGGCGCCAGAAAAACCAGATGTACTCTCTGCTAAATCATCTAAAGAAGAATAAACATCTTCTCCCAGAGCTTTTCCCCGAGTATGGATATTAATGATTTCTCTTCTTCCATTTGTGTCTGGCAGAGGTACATGGAACGAGAAGTCAATTCTGCCTGGGCGAAGAAAGGCTTCATCCAGCATGTCTTTCCTGTTAGTAGCAGCGATAAATAAAATACCATCATTTACATGACCACCGTCAAGCTGAACAAGGAGTTCAGTTAAGGTTTTTTCGGCTTCCTCGCCGCCATGTGCTTTCCGTCTCCCTGCTAGTGCATCTACTTCATCAATAAAAATAACTGCAGGAGCATGTTTTCTTGCTGTTTTGAATAATGAGCGGACGCGACTTGCACCTACACCTACAAATAGTTCATTAAAAGCTGAACCACTCGATGAGAAGAAAGAAGCATTTAGTTCACGAGCAATTGCCTGTGCTAACAATGTTTTACCAGTCCCAGGAGGACCATACAACAAAATTCCTTTTGGTGGTTTAATCCCTAATTTTAATGCACGATCTGGCTCTTTCAATATAGAAAGAGTTTGTAGTATTTCTTCTTTCATTTCTTCGCCAAGTCCACCAACGTCTTTTAGACTAATTGTCGGTAAAGGGCGGGATTTAGCCACACTGTTTTTCATTGAGTTAGTCAGGCCGAAGCCGCCTTTTGTTTTTTGAAGGGTAATAGCAGCACCAGTTAGTAACAAAATCACACCGAGCATTACCCATTTTCCGTAAGGGCTACTTGTAGTATAGGAATATTCAATATTATATTTTTCAACTAGTTTTTCTACCATGTGGCTGTTAGGTGGAATATGTGAAGTGTATTCCTCTTTACCAGCTTTTAAATAAAGACTACCATCAGGTTGTTCTATGAGGGTAACGGACTTTCCCTTTTGTGCTTTAATTGTTTCTTCTACTGAAGAGAATGGGATCGCAATCTCATTATTAGTCGAATGAACAAACCAAACGATACCGCCAATAATTATGAGTAACGCTGTGAACAGCGGTATAAACTTGGAAACTATTTTTTTACTTTTGTTCATATTTTTCATCTCCTATAACAGAGTCATACTTTATTATAGAATGATTTCCAATAAAATGGATGTGGGAATCAGTGGAAGAGCTAACATTGAAGCTAAAAAAAAGAGGCTAACATAACAGTCAGCCTCAATATTAATTAGGATAATAAGCGAAGATGAGGAATAATTGGCATTAATACACTTTGAGCAAGTACACCAATACTTACACCTGCACTAGATGCTTTACTCCATTTAAAAACATGAACTTTTTCGTCCTTTCCTTCATACAAAAATAATAATTGCTCTCCTTCTTCGGCGATACCAATTTTTTTGAAGGACACGTTATTCTGCACTAGGACAGCTTCAAAGGCTTTGCGTAATAAATCTAAGTCGATTGTTGTAGTATCCATGGTTCCTCCCAAATACGAACATTAACGGCATTAAATAACCGCTTACCTACATTATATTCTTTTCCTTAACTGGATAAAAGAAATAATGAAAGCAGGTGAATTGAAATATTGCAAAGTTCACGTTTGAGAGATAAGATTGAACTTATGGACAAAAAATTTATTTATTGTCAAAAGAGAGGAAGACAAGATGGGTAACAATTTTAAAGAAGAAGTATTGTCGCGCCGAACATTTGCGATTATTTCCCACCCGGATGCCGGAAAAACGACACTAACGGAGAAATTATTATTATTTGGTGGAGCCATTCGTGATGCAGGGACAGTAAAAGCCAAAAAGACAGGTAAGTTTGCTACCAGTGACTGGATGGAAATTGAAAAGCAACGTGGGATTTCCGTCACTTCCAGTGTAATGCAATTCGATTATGATGATTTCCGAGTCAATATTCTGGATACCCCTGGACACCAGGATTTCAGTGAAGATACGTATAGAACGTTGATGGCTGTTGATAGTGCAGTGATGATTGTTGACTCTGCAAAAGGGATTGAGGAACAAACGCTTAAACTATTTAAAGTATGTCGCATGCGTGGTATTCCAATTTTTACGTTTATGAATAAGCTTGACCGTCAAGGGAAATCACCTCTTGAGCTTCTTGCGGAGTTAGAAGAGGTCTTAGGTATCGAATCGTATCCAATGAATTGGCCAATTGGAATGGGAAAAGAATTCCTTGGTATCTATGATCGATTTAATAATCGTGTAGAACAATTTCGTGTAAATGATGACGAACGATTTATTCCCTTAACTAATGAAGGTGAAATAGCGGGCGATCATCCGATAAAATCATCGGGGCTTTACGATCAAACATTAGATGAAATTATGCTTCTTAATGAAGCGGGTAATGAATTTTCAGAAGAGAAAATTGCAGATGGAACCCTGACGCCAGTGTTCTTTGGAAGTGCATTAACAAACTTTGGTGTACAGACGTTCCTAGAGTCTTACTTGCAATTTGCGCCACCACCAAAAGCACGTAATTCTTCGGTAGGAGAAATTGATCCGCTAGGAGAACAATTTTCAGGTTTTGTTTTCAAAATTCAAGCAAACATGAATCCAGCACATCGGGATAGGATTGCCTTTATCCGCGTTTGTTCTGGAAAATTTGAACGGGGAATGACCGTTAATATACCGCGCTTAGGAAAACAACTCAAGCTTTCTCAATCTACCTCATTTATGGCTGAAGAAAGAAATACAGTTGATGAGGCAGTTAGTGGTGATATTATTGGGCTGTATGACACAGGAACCTACCAGATTGGTGACACCCTTACAACAGGTAAGGACAATTTCCAATATGAAAGACTGCCTCAATTTACACCAGAATTGTATGTCAGGGTTTCAGCCAAAAACGTAATGAAGCAAAAATCCTTTTATAAAGGTATTCAGCAACTTGTTCAAGAAGGTGCGATCCAGCTATTTAAAACGGTTAGGATGGAAGAGTACCTTCTAGGTGCAGTTGGACAGTTACAATTTGAGGTTTTTGAACATCGGATGAGAAATGAATATAATGCCGAGGTATTGATGGAACGAGTAGGTTCAAAGATTGCCCGTTGGGTAGAGGGTGATGTAGTGGATGAGAATTTATCAAGCTCACGGAGTATGCTGGTAAAAGATCGCTTTGATCATTATGTATTCTTATTTGAAAATGACTTTGCCCTTAGATGGTTCCAAGAGAAAAATCCTACGGTTAAATTATATAATCCTATGGATCAACACGAATAGAATAAACTCAAAAAGCAGCGGGAAAATAATCCACGCTGTTTTTTTCATAAAGTTGGGAAAATCTATGTTCAAGCCTGTTAATTTGGCATCAGACTGGATAAGCTATATTGAACAGTTATTTACTTAAAAAAAGCCTAAAGAAGCGGGATATCACTATGAAAAAGTTGAGCAGATTAGAGGCCGTTTTATGGAATATAGCGTTTCCAGGTTTCAGCCAATTAATCATTGGTCAATATTTTAAAGGCGTGTTGTTTGTCCTATTAGAAATAGTTGTGAATGTTATGAGCAGATTTAACCGAGCGATTATGTACAGCTTCCTAGGTGAAATCAAAAAGGCTGAAGCGGTTATAGACTATCAATGGCTTATGTTCTATCCATGTATTTATATGTTTTCAATGTGGGATGGCTACCGTTCTGCGATGCCTGATAATGAAAGATATTCTTTTTTGCCATTTGTATCTTGTGCTTATTTTGTCACGGTTGGTTTAATGGTATCACCTAAAGTATCCATTCTTCAAATTCATCCCGGTCCAGTTTTTTTACCAATGCTGTTTTTAATTCCTGGGTTACTAGTTGGATTTCTTTTTAAATACTTATTGGCTTTTTTTAACAAAAATCAAATGGGTTAATGGACGAGCTTTAGATCAGCATAATCTGATTTAAAGCTTTTTATTTGGGAAAATTTTTTAATAAACCCCCAAAACTGTCTAAGCTGTCACGTAATAATGTAGTGAAAAGGCGATCGCAATAAACGAAAGAATGAGGGATGTTCAGATCGTATTTAACATAATAACAATGTTCCAGCCTAAACAATAAGTAAGGAAAAGATAGCCATTGTTGGAGTTATCTTTTTGACATTGCTTTACCCCCATAAAGTCCAAGGTAACGTTCGTATGTTATAATTGGTCGAATAGAGGTGAGCAAATGCTAAGTTTATTGTTTATGGCCAAGAAGAAAAAAAGAACCTTGGAGGAAACCGTCCTTCAAATTCAACAGGGCGACCAGTATCTACTGGACGAAATTATTGATGCCTACAAACCTTTTATTGCAAAGACTGTATCTTCCGTATGTAGACGATATATCTATGAAACTGATGATGAATTTAGCATAGGGCTTATTGCATTCAATGAAGCGATTGAAAAATATTCCCCAGAACGTGGAAGCTCATTGTTAAGTTTTTCTGAAGTAATCATTAAAAGAAGAGTCATTGACTATATACGTAAACAAACTAAAAATCAACATATTAGTATTGATTTAACTAATTCAGCTCAAGATGAAGAAACAGCAGGAACCATTATCGTTAATGAGCTTTCTCTTGATGATTATCATAAAAAGAATGATGAACAATTAAGAAAAGATGAAATTATTCATTTTCAAAACCTATTAATAACTTTTGATTTAAGTTTTAGTGATTTAGTTGAAAATTCTCCGAAGCATGTGGATGCCAGGAGGAATGCCATCCTCGCAGCCAAATTGTTAGTAGCTGACCAGGAATTAAAGAATTTTTTACTTGAAAAGAAACGTCTGCCTATTAAGCAACTTGAAACAATGGTTAATGTGAGCAGAAAGACAATCGAGCGGAATAGGAAATATATTATAGCAATTGCTCTTATCTTATCGAGTGATTATGTTTACATGAAGGATTATATTAAGGGGGTGTTAGAGACATGAAAAAGGGAATTATAATGGAAATAAATGAAGGCTTTTTAACGCTTTTAACCCCCGAAGGTGAGTTTTTACAATCAAGAAAACAAAATCAGCCCTATTCTCTGGGAGAAGAAATTTATTTTTTTCCGATTGAAAGTGTGATTGGATTTAAAACAAAACGTTCGATTAAAAATATGTTTAAGTTAAAAACTGCATGGGCCGTTATGGCAGCACTTATCATTTTTATTGGATCATTTATTCCCATGTATCAAAATAATAAGGCCTATGCCTATATGTCTATCGATGCAAATCCAAGTGTTGAACTTGGCGTGAACAAACAAATGAAGGTTGTGGAACTAACTGGCTACAATAAAGAAGGAAAAGAGATTATTTCACACCTTAAAGATTGGAAAAAAGAGGATGTTTCTGAAATAACAAAGGCTATTCTTTCTGAAATGAAAACGGCTGGATATTTAGAAGATAACCACCAAGTCCTTATTTCTACTGTTCGAATTGAACAACCTGAACAAAAAGTAGAGGATCAACTTCAGAGGAAATTAGATAAGATTGAAGCAACTGTTAATAAAGAAAAGGTAGAAGTAATAGTTGTAACGGCCACTGAAAAGCAATTACAAAAAGCGCATAAGCAAGGTATGACTGCTGGGAAGTACCAAGAAGAAAAACTTCAGACCTCTAGAGATCATTCTAAGCAAGATAATGTAAAGGCTAAAGAAGGTACAAAAGAAAAAAGTAATGTGCCGGCTCAATCTCCAGCTGTTAATTCTATGCCTCCAGGACAACAAAAAAAGCAAACAGAAAATAGCGTTAACGAGTCTGTTAATGGTAATGTAAGTGAAAAGAGTAATTTGGGCAAAAACCCGATTTCTCCTGGATATCTGAAAAGATTAGAAGAGGAAAAATTAAAGCAAAATCAAGGTCATAACAAGAAACAACAAAATACACAGGGTAAGAATAAAGAGCAAAAAGAAACAAATCAGGTGGAAAAAGGTAATTACCATAGTAATAATCATGGTAATAGTGACAGCGATAAAAATAAAAATAAAAATAAAAATAAGAATAAAAATAAGTAAAGTCCGGTGTTAAAACCGGACTTTTTCCATTTGTATGAAATTATTCTTTATTGTCCAGAAAGTTGGGCTTGAGCTTGTTGTACTAACCTTTTAGTAATTTCTCCGCCCACCGAGCCATTTGCTCTTGAAACTGTATCTGAACCCAATTGAACGCCAAACTCTTGAGCTATTTCATATTTAACCTGATCTAGGTACTGTTCAATTCCAGGTACTAGTAGTTTATTGCTGCTGTTAGCCATTCCAATTCAACTCCTTCTTTTCTCCAGAGGCTTCTTTCCTCTGTAAAAGTATTATTTAATTTTTTTATCGGTTTCATGAGTGGAAATGTTTTTCGTAATTGGATATTAAATTCTAGTCTGTCCCTTTACTTACATCCTTTGTAGGGTGCATAAATGGAACAGCCTGTGGCTTTCGTTTACTTTCCAGTAATTCCCGATTTTCAGTTGTATTCCACCCAATATCATTCGTTGGGTGAACCCATTCATCACCAGCCATAATTGATGGGTCTGTATCCTTGGACCAATTTTCTAATGGTGAGTTTTTAGAAGCGTATAAACTGTCTCCGATCGTAACGCCATGTTTGTTGACAAAGGGGTCCTCCATCTTTATTCCAGTTCCTTCAAAGCTTGGAGCATTTATTTGATGTGGCATGGTTTCGTTAATTGCAATGTCTTCAATTGACGGTTTTGTATCTTTAGAATGTTTCATCACTCATCACTCCTTTTAACTATTATTTTCTGCCTGTAGTTTTTTTTTATTTATGAAAAATAAGGAAGGAAAGGAATGAACGTATTTTGTTAAAACTATATCTGTACTAATTAACTTTTAGGAGGGTTTCTGTATGGCAAAGCGTAAAGCAGAATTTGATGCTGTAACCAAATATTCTAAAACACCTCATAAAAATGTTCAGGAAAGTGAATTCTCAGCAGAATTTGCCGACAACAACAACGCAATTAGAGGAGCAAATCGCAATTCTAAACAAGGCAAGAAGGGTAGAAGTGAATGAAAAGTCGTAGAAAAACTCCTCCGCGTATCCCAGTTGAGGAATTTAGTGTTGAATATGGAGACGTAAATGGGAAGTCGCTTTACGAAACAAAAAAGTCCAATAAAAAAAATAAATAAGCCGGGTTCTCCCGGCTTATCGTTAGGTTGTAAATATAAGCGTTCGATTGTTCGTTGGGTCGAAATAAGCCAATAAACAGGAAGGCTGTTTTTTGATTTCGCCCGTTGCTAAATAAACGGTTAAATTAAAAGAAATTTCTTCTAGCATCGTGTGTTTAAATAATTCCTTTTCCTCAAGGTTTAAATCAATAAAATCTTTTCCTAAGAGGTTAGGGTTCTCAATAAACTTTTTATATAATTCTGTTCGACTATTTTTATCATAGCTTGCTTCCCACCAAGGTTTTCTTGGTTTGTATTTATGATTGATTAAATAATCATATTTCATTAAATCTGCAACTAAATCAAGGTTCTTCACATCTTTTTGTTCAAGGAAAGAATATAACCTACGGAATAAGTCCTCTAGCTGATGACCAATTCTTGACCAGCCGCGTTCATCCCAATAGCTACCAAACTCTTGAAAGAAATCAAATGGAGAAGGAAAAACATTTTTGACCAAGTATTCAACTGTATGATCCATCCTATGGTCATTCCAATATTTTTCTAGTACATCTTCCACTTGTTTAATCCTTACAATATCGTCAAAGGAAAGGACGTTGTTGCTTAGAATTTCATATGGAGAATGGTCCATGTATACATATTGATGTTGTTCAGCACGCAATCGAACTCCAGTGCCGCGAAGCATTTTTAAGAATCCTAATTGTAATTCCTCGGGCCTCATCTCAAAAACATCGTTAAAGGTTTTGCGGAAAGATGCATAATCCTCTTCAGGTAATCCTGCAATTAAATCCAGATGCTGATCGATTTTGTTTCCTTCCTTTACCATTGTTACCGTTCTGGTAAGCTTGGCAAAGTTTTGTTTCCGCATGACTAATTCATTCGTATAGTCATTTGTAGACTGAACCCCGATTTCAAATCGGAAAAGACCTTTTGGTGCCTCTTGGTTAAGGAATTCAATTACTTCCGGCCTCATAATATCGGCAGTTATTTCAAATTGAAAAACTGTTCCAGGTAGATGCTCATCAATTAAGAAACGGAACATTTCCATGGCATAGCTACGGCTTATATTAAAGGTACGGTCAACGAATTTAATCGTTTTTGCTCCGTTTTCCATTAGATACCGTATATCAGATTTAATTTTTTCTCTATCAAAATACCTTACCCCTACCTCAATGGATGAGAGGCAAAACTGGCAGCTAAATGGACATCCTCTACTAGTTTCTATATAGGTTACCCGCTTACCTAAGTAAGGGATATCTTCAGGAAGTCGGTAGGGAGAGGGAAGCTCTTTAAGATCTAGCTTATTCATTTGTGGTGTTATGATAACCCTATCCTGAGAACGATAAGCAATACCGGGAACGTTACGATAATCATTATTCGTTTCGATTTCTGTGAGTAACTGTTTAAAGGTTTGTTCACCTTCACCGATTACAATAAAATCGACCTCAGAGTGCTTTTCCATCCATTCCATCGTATCGTAGGTAACTTCAGGTCCCCCTAAGACGATTAAAATAGAAGGGTCAATTTTTTTTAGCATATTGACTACTTTGAGTGTTTCTTCAATGTTCCAAATATAACAACTAAATCCAATAACGGCCGGTTTGGATTGATAAAGGTCTGACACAATGTTCATAACCGGGTCCTTAATCGTATATTCTTTGAGCTGTATGGTAAATTCGGGAGCGGCATAAGCCTTTAAATAGCGAATAGCAAGGTTTGTATGGATGAACTTTGCATTCAATGTAGAACAAATTACATTCATAAACTGGCTCCTTTTCAATGATAAAACAAAAAATAATTATAACTTATTTTCAACCAAAAAGATAGCAGACAAACAGGCAGTAAGGTTATGGCTCCATAATATCTTCTTATAATCCACTAATTTAAAGCTGTTATATTACAAATGTAATGCTGTTATATAATTGGATAATTCTAATTAATCCAGTCATATTAATGTTTCTTCGGAAAAATATTAATGTGTTTCAAAAAAATTCTCTTATGTTTGACTTTTGTCACAGCTTAATATATTTGAATGTCTTACAATGATCGTGGGGAAGTTAATTTTTTATGACATTTTCAAGGTGTTTTTATGAACGAATAAGAGTAGCGCAAAAGGCTCAAATGCCATGTGTATACTTTTTTAACAATGGGGAGGGACATTATGTCTATTTTACCGAAAAAAAATGAACTAGGATTTTTTGAAATTCGCCTTGAATCAATCGGAGGCTTAGGTGCAAACCTAGCTGGAAAAATGTTAGCGGAAGCTGGTGTTCTTAGTCTTGGGTTGAAGGGTTCCAACTTTTCATCTTATGGCTCAGAAAAAAAGGGTTCTCCTGTAAAGAGCTTTATCCGTTTTTGTGAACCAGATGTAGAAATTAGAGATCATAGTCCAATTGAACAGCCACATATCGTTGGTGTTTTCCACGAAGCCCTATATAAGACAGTTAATGTTGTCAGTGGCTTAGGTGCTGAGGGAATCGTTCTAGTAAATACAGAAAGAGAATTTGATGAAGTAAAAAGGGATTTACAACTAGAAAATGGAACTTTGGCCATTATTGATGCCTTAAGTATTGCGGTTGAAGAAAAAACAAAAGTAAATACAGCGATGCTCGGTGCTTTATACCGAATACTAGACTTTCTAGATCCAGAATCAATGAGAGATGTTATACGTAAAACATTTACAAAGAAATATCCTCATCTTGTTGAACCAAATATTCGTACGTTTGATCGTGGATATAATGAAGTGAAATTTAAAACCTATGAAGTTCTAGAAGGGGCGGAGGGTAAAGCCTTCACTCGTCCACTTCCGATGCTAGGGTATACAACCCAGGAAATCGGAGGGGTCTTAGTTTCACAAGCAAATAGTATTTTTAAAGATTTAAGTGGTTCTCGTCAAGGTTTCCTTCCAGAATTCCAGCAAGAAAAATGCATACATTGTGCTGCTTGCGACAACGTATGTCCAGATTTCTGTTTCGTTTGGGAAGAAGGAGAAGATAAGCGCGGCAGAAAGCAAATGTTCCTTAAGGGAATTGATTATCAATATTGCAAGGGCTGTTTAAAATGCGTGGAGGCATGTCCAACAGATGCGCTCGGAGATTTACGTGAAATGATTGGGTATGCAGACGCTAACCGCGTGAAGCAAAACTTTCCTTATGTTACAGGAGGTAGTTTCTAATGGCAACTTTAGATGATAAATTAACAACTCAAGCGATGGCCGAACAAATTTCAACTTTTGAATCAGGTAATGAAATGGCTGCAATGGCTGCAGCTCAAATCAACTATCATATCATGGGGTATTTCCCAATTACACCATCTACTGAGGTAGCGCAATTTCTAGACCAAATGAAAACTCGTGGCGAGCATGATATTAAATTAATCCCTGCAGATGGTGAGCATGGTTCAGCGGGTATTTGCTATGGTGCTGCTGCTACTGGTGCTCGCGTATTTAATGCGACAAGTGCAAATGGATTACTATATATGATTGAACAGCTTCCTGTACAATCAGGTACTCGTTTCCCAATGGTAATGAATTTAGTTACACGTTCTGTCAGTGGTCCACTTGATATTCGTGGAGACCACTCTGACCTTTATTATGCATTAAACACTGGCTGGGTTATTTTAACAGCCAAAACACCGCAAGCTGTCTATGATATGAATATTATGGCACTAAAAATTGCCGAGCATTCAAAGGTACGCTTACCAGTTATTGTAGCGTATGATGGATTCTTCACTTCACATCAAAAGCGTAGGGTAGAATTCTTCAAGGATCGTCGCGTTGTTCAACAGTTTGTTGGGGAGTGCCCAACAGATTACAATTTTGCTAGAGACCCTAAAAAACCAGTTACCATTGGTGCACATATGAGCGGTGATGATTTTATTAATAATCATTTCCAGCAATCCGAAGCCATGTATAATGCTGGTGAGGTATTTAAAGAAGTAGCTGCTGAATATGCGAAACTATCTGGTAGAGAATACCCAGTTCTTGACTTATATAAAATGGAAGATGCAGAAGTGGCGTTATTTTTATTAAATTCCGCAGCTGAATCAGCTAAGGATGTCGTTGATCAGCTCCGTGCAAAGGGAATTAAGGCAGGAGTCATTAGTCCGAATATTATCCGCCCATTCCCTGCGAAGGAAATTCGTGAAGCACTTAAAAACGTGAAATCGTTATTAATTGGGGAACGTGCCGATTCATATGGAGCTAATGGTCCGAATTTAACACATGAAGTGAAATCTGCTCTTCAAGATGACCGTAATAATCAAACAATTGTTTTAAGTCGTGTTTTCGGTCTTGGAGGAAAAGATTTCTATGCAAGTGATGCTGAGAAATTCTTTGAAATGGCTATCGATACGATGGAGAAAGGCTACGCCGAAAAACCATTTGATTACTATGGCCATATTCCAGGTAACCCTGAAAAGATCCTTAAGCCGGTTATTTTACCGCAACATGGAGATGTATATAAATCCGGTCTAATCGATGTGAAAATGGATGAGGAAACCAATAAGTTAAAAGTGAAAATCCCACCGCTTCGGGCTCTTACTGGTAAACCAAAGAGAATCGCTTCTGGTCATGGAGCTTGTCCAGGATGTGGAATTTTTGCCGGCCTTGAGCTATTCTTCAAAGGGATAGAAGGAGATATTGTTACTCTATTCCAAACAGGTTGTGCTTATGTTACAACAACCGCTTATCCGCATACATCTCATAAGCAAACGATGATGCACAACTTGTTCCAAAATGGCGCTGCAACCTTATCAGGTACAGTGGAGGCTTTCATGGAATTAAAACGCCGTGGTGAGATTCAAGTATCAGATGATGCTACGTTTGTTATGATTACAGGAGATGGCGGTATGGACATCGGAATGGGATCTGCAATCGGTACTGCTCTTCGTGGACATAAATTGATTATGCTCGAATATGATAATGAAGGTTACATGAATACAGGCTCTCAAATGTCCTATTCTACACCAATTGGCCATATGACAAGTACATCTGGAGTTGGTAAGACACAGAGAGGAAAAGCCTTCCATCATAAGGACACGGCTCAAATTATGGCTTCAACTAATATTCCTTACGTATTTACAGGTTCAGAAGCGTTCCCACAAGACCTTATCAAAAAGGGTGCAAAAGCACAGTGGTATGCGCAAAATGTCGGAACGGTGTATGGAAAACTTCTAATCACTTGTCCACTTAACTGGAAATCTGATGACCGTTACGGTGCAACAATCATTGAAGCGGCTGTAAATTCCTGCTTCTTCCCACTTTATGAAGTAGAGCAAGGAGTTACAACGATTACGTATAACCCAGAAGAAAAGAACAAACGAATTCCACTGGCTGATTGGTTAAAATATATGGGTAAAACTAAACATTTGCTAAAAGATGAAAACAAGCCAATCTTAGAAGATTTTGAAGCAGAAGTAGAAAAAAGATGGCAGCGTTTAAAAGCTAAACACGAAAGTCCAATGCTATAAGTTAGAAAGAAAAAGCAAAGTGTCATGTGCACTTTGCTTTTTCTTTTGATTTTCTTATTGACAGAAAAATTAAAGTTTGATATATATCTAATTAGATGAATATCGAAATTGAGAGGTGTATATGATGATGCAGCTAAACCGTTTAGTAGCGTTTTATAAAACAATGGGTGATCCAACGAGAGTCAGGATCGTTGCTCTTTTAGCTAAGGGTCCTCTTCATGGTCAGGCGATTGCAGGTAAACTAGGATTAACGGCACCAACCATCACACATCACTTGAAAAAACTGAGGGAAATTCATGTGGTATATGAAAGAAGAGATAAAAATACGATTTACTTCTATTTAAATGAATCTATGATTAAACAACAAGCACAAGTATTAACGCAGTTACTTGAGAAAAAAGGAGAGGAGTTGGGGAATATGGTGGAATCTAGTTTAGAAAGACAAAAAGTTCTTGAGAATTTCTTTACTAAAGATGGGAAATTAAAAAGCATTCCTGCTCAGAGGAAGAAGAAATTAATCGTCTTTGAACATATCGTAAAAGGGTTAAAAGCAGGTAAAAAATACGAAGAAAAAGAATTAAACGAGTATATCAAACAATTCCATGATGATTATGCAACTATACGGCGGGAATTCATAATCAATCATTACATGTATCGGGAAAATAGTATATACGAACTAAACCCAGAAGAAATGTGGGCAAAACCACAATAAAGAGAGGAGGTTGACCTTCTATAAGTCAACCTCTTTGTTTTTCCTAGAATCCTTCTCTGACTGTACGAATGAAAGCAGTGAGGTCTTTTATTTCTTTTCTCTGTTTGACAAGGATTTTTCCAAGTTCTAAAGAATGACGCTTCGCTGCTAATCTTGTTTGCTCATCCTCAACTCCATCCAAATCCGCTACATGGGCGAGTCCGATGGTTCTTCTGATCAACTCGCACCCAGCAAAACCGATTGTATCCTCAAAGAATTTAGCCAGCTGAAAGCGTAAGAATGAAGGGGTCTTAGCTAATGGTTCTTTGTTTTCCGTATTCCATAATTGTGAATATTGTTCTTCAAAGACATTCCAAACAGTTTCAATATGAGTGATAAACAATTCACGTTTTGGCACATTCACAATGACTTGGAAGAGTAAATTAGCAAAAACTTGACCAATGTCAAAACCGGCAGGTCCGTAAAAAGCAAATTCAGGATCAATTACTTTTGTTTCGAAATCGTCGGCAAAGACACTTCCTGTATGCAGATCTCCATGAAGAAGTGATTCCGCTTCTGTTAAGAAACTTCTTTTTAAAACAGTAACTTGAAACTTTAGCTCCTCGTCCTGCCAAAGAGCTTCCACTACTGGTCGGAGGTCAGATTCAAATTCATTTGTTTCTGCGTCTAAAAATGGATCTGTAAAAATTAAATCCTCAGTAATCTTGCATAGCTCTGGGTTAATAAATTGTTGTACTTTTGCCTTTTTCTCCGCTGGAGTTAGCGCATAATCTGAGGTGAAAAATAAAGTTCTAGCCAGGTACTCACCTAAATGTTTAGAAATGAGGGGATAGGTCGCACCTTTTATAAATCCTGTTCTAGCAATTAAGAGATGGGATAAGTCCTCCATTACAGTAACAGCTAAAACATCATCTGTGTAATATACCTGTGGTACGAAATTTGGAGCAATCTGACCAAAAGTTTTTAAGGCTTCTGCTTCAATTTTCGCCCTTTTAAGTGTTAATGGCCAGCTTTCACCCACGACTTTTGCATAAGGGAGAGCTTGTTTGATAATGATACTTTTCCCTGAATCTTGATCAACCAAGTGGAATACAAGGTTAAGATTGCCATCACCAATTTCCTTACAAGATAAGTTTGCTTTTTCAGAGAAAATATTTAAATTTATTGATAATTCGATAGCAGATGCTTCAGTTAAAGGTTTGTACGTTGTCTGTTTTAGTAGACTCATAATAAATTCCTCCTTATTTTGGAGGCTCTGTTGTACTTTACGCACAAAAAAGCCTCTTTCTTGTCTGAAAGAGGCTAGAAGATGTATGTTTCTTCGCACCTCTTATCTCTCAGAAAGAACATCCTTCTGTTGGAATTAGCACCGTGCCTTTTAGGGAGTTCCCCTTTACCTATCTCATGATAAGCGCCCCGCTTTTCAGTGGGGTAAGGTCGGTTGCTGGGCTTCAAAGGGCCAAATCCCTCAGCCAGCTCGTGATAAGAGTAAATCTAATATTCTATTTTTTCAGTATGATAAAAACTATAACAGGATAAAAAGATAGGTGTCAACAAAATTTTGAAAATATTATTAATTTTTAAATTTGAAACTAACGATAGTATTCTGGCTTTCTATCTGCGAAGATAGGGATTTGTTTGCGGATATCTTTAACAAGATCCATGTTTAATTCTGCAGATAGAATTTCCTCTTCATCCCCAGCTTCTGCAATCACTTTTCCCCAAGGGTCAATAATCATACTGTGACCAGCAAATTTGTTATTTGGATCACTTCCTGACCGGTTGCAGGCAACAACATAACATTGATTTTCGATTGCTCGAGAAATTAGTAAGGCCCGCCAATGTGCTAACCGAGGTTCAGGCCATTCTGCGACCACAAATAGTGCTTCCGCACCATGAGAAGTATGGGTGCGTATCCATTCAGGAAAACGGATGTCATAACAAATGACTCCCGCAAAATGACGATTTTCTAATTGGAATAACCCTTTTTCTGTACCAGCCTCTAAATATAAATGCTCATCCATAAGCTTAAACAAATGTAATTTACTATATTGGTGAACCAACTGGCCTTCTTTGTTTATGATAATCAAAGTATTTTTTACTCCGCTATCATTGCGGTTTGCAACAGATCCTCCAACGAAATGAACTTGGTATTTTTTTGCTGCCTCCTGTAGAAACTGAATCGTTTGTTTCGCTTGGTCATCTGCAATTTTATCAAGTCGTGTTAAGTCATATCCGGTGGTCCAGAGTTCAGGTAAGACGAGAATGTCAGGCTTAGTTTCCATTGCTTTTTCAATCAGTCTTTCAGCAGAATGATAGTTTTCATATGGATTACCAAAGGCGATATCCATTTGTATACAAGATATGTTTAATTTCATAGAATTTTCCCTCCGGTTCGAAAAATCAGAATTTTTTCTTTACAAGCTGTTATAAAAGTTATATCATTTGTGACTAGAATTTCAACAAAAATTTGTAATGAATAAGCAGGTGAGAGAGTGATGAAACAATTTCCACCATCAGAGCTTTTAAATAGTCTGCCAAAACAATTTTTTGCAGGCCTTGTAAAGAAGGTTGGAGAGTATATTGCCGAAGGGCATGACGTTATAAATTTAGGACAAGGAAATCCAGATCAGCCAACGCCTGAGCATATCGTGTCAAAATTACAGGAGGCGGCAGCTAATCCCATCAATCACAAATATTCTCCGTTTCAGGGGCATAGATATTTAAAACAGGCAGCAGCTGATTTTTACTTGAGAGAGTATGGAGTAACGATCAATCCTGATAAGGAAGTGGCTATTCTTTTTGGCGGCAAAGCAGGACTCGTAGAGATTCCACAGTGCTTGTTGAATCCAGGGGATACCATTCTTGTGCCAGATCCCGGTTATCCAGATTATTGGTCAGGTGTGGCTCTGGCAAAAGCGGAAATGGTTACAATGCCATTGAGGGAGGAAAATGCATTTTTACCTGACTACAACGAACTTTCTTCCGAATCGTTAGTAAAAGCAAAGGTCATGTTTTTGAATTACCCAAATAATCCTACCGGTGCTGTTGCCACTGAAGAATTTTTCAAAGAAACAGTGAAACTGGCAAACGATCAAAATATTTGCGTTGTTCACGATTTTGCTTACGGTGCCATTGGTTTCGACGGTCAGAGACCTATAAGCTTCCTAGAAACCGAAGGGGCTAAAGAAGTAGGAATCGAAATTTATACTTTATCTAAAACCTACAATATGGCTGGCTGGCGTGTAGGATTTGCTGTAGGGAATGAAAGTGTGATTTCAGCCATTGAACTCCTACAGGATCATCTGTATGTAAGTTTGTTCGGAGCTGTTCAAGAAGCGGCAGCTACAGCTTTAACTGCATCACAAGAATGTGTAAGAGAATTGAATGAACTATATGAGCGAAGACGTAATGTATTAATTAACGGACTTCGGTCGATAGGTTGGGATGTAACCGCACCAAAGGGATCCTTTTTTGCTTGGCTTAAGGTGCCAGAAGGGTACACATCTGGACAATTTGCTGAAATTCTACTTGATCAAGCCCATATAATGGTCGCACCAGGTATTGGTTTTGGTGAATATGGAGAAGGCTTTGTTCGAGTAGGATTATTATCATCCGAAGAACGGTTAGCTGAAGCTGTCAGAAGAATTAGTTGTTTAGAAATGTTCAAAAAATAAGTTGACAAATGTTTTTTTTCTTGCGATAATCCAAAATAAAGTTTAACAACTTATTAATGTGAATAAATACGAATCGTTTTCTTATCAAGAGCAGGTGGAGGGAAAAGCCCTATGAAGCCCGGCAACCGACTTAACTAAAAGTTAAGCACGGTGCTAAATCTTGCAGCAATCTGGCTGAAAGATGAGAAGATGTTAGTTTGTGATGCTAACCTCTTCTTTTCGAAGGGGTTTTTTATGTTTTTTGGAAAGGAAGTTGAAAATAATGTCTGAAATAATTGCTACATATCTTGTACATGATGAAAAAAATCCGGAGAAAAAAGCAGAGGAAATTGCTCTTGGATTAACTGTTGGTTCTTGGACAAATCTTCCTGAGCTTGAGCAGAACCAATTACGTAAGCATAAGGGCCGAGTCGTTTCCATCGAAGGGAAAGACTCGGAAAGAGACGGTCTAGCAATAATTCGGATTGCCTATCCAACCATTAATTTCTCTACTGACTTGCCAGCAATCTTAACCACTGTTTTCGGAAAACTGTCCTTGGATGGAAAAATAAAATTACTAGATTTGCAGTTTGATGATCACTTAAAGAGTCATTTTCCTGGACCAAGATTCGGTATCGATGGAATTCGAGAAAAAATAAACGTATATGATAGACCATTAGTGATGAGCATCTTTAAAGGCGTACTTGGTAAGGACATACACTTTTTGGTAGAACAGTTAAAGCAGCAAGCTCTTGGTGGTGTTGATTTAGTCAAAGATGATGAGATTCTTTTTGAAAATGAATTAACACCTTTTGAAAAAAGAATTACCGCGGGAAAACAAGTCTTAAATGAAGTTTTAGAAGAGACTGGTCATAGAACGCTGTACGCAGTAAACCTGACTGGGAGAACCTCACAACTTAAGGAAAAAGCAAAAAAAGCAGCTGAGCTGGGAGCAGATTTACTATTATTTAATGTCTTCTCCTATGGATTAGATGTCCTGCAAGAATTAAGAGAGGACAATGAAATTGGTTTGCCTTTAATGGCACATCCAGCAGTAAGCGGGGCATTAACTTCTTCATCCCAATATGGCTTTTCCCATTCTTTGCTCCTTGGAAAGCTTTTACGTTATGCAGGTGCTGATTTATCACTGTTCCCATCTCCATATGGAACGGTGGCATTAGAAAAAACATCTGCACTCTCGATTGCAGCTGAACTGACGAAAGAGGATGTTTATAAAAAAGCTTTTCCAGTGCCATCAGCGGGAATACATCCAGGGTTGGTATCCTTGTTAATTCGTGACTTTGGAATTGACTCCGTAATCAATGCAGGTGGTGGCGTTCATGGGCATCCAAACGGTGCTCGTGGAGGTGGCCTTGCCTTCCGACAAGCAGTGGATGCCATTCTTCAGGGAAACACACTCTCAGTAGGAGCGGAGCAGTACCCTGAACTTAATAAGGCACTTCAGCTTTGGGGAAATGCCGAGGTGACGGTCTAAATGACAAAGCCGGTTATTTATTGTGATTTTGATGGAACCATTACAGAAAGTGATAACATCATTGCTATAATGAAACAATTTGCTCCCCCTGAATGGGTGGAAATCAAGGATTTAATTCTTTCTCGTCAGATTTCAGTGAATGAGGGTGTGGGGAAATTATTTTCCTTATTGCCTAGTAATAAGAAGAAAGAAATAACTGAATTTGCAATTGAAAATGCAAAAATCCGACCAGGCTTTAAGGAGTTTGTAGGGTATGTTCGTGAAAAGGGAATTCCCCTCTATATTGTTAGTGGCGGTATAGATTTTTTTGTCCATCCGATTTTAGCAGAATACGCTCCTTTTGATGGAGTGTATTGTAATCATTCTGACTTTTCCGAAGAAACAATTAATATACTTTGGCCACATGAATGCGATTCCTCTTGTAACAATGATTGTGGTTGCTGTAAGCCTAGTATTATGCGTAAACTGAACAATTCAACGGAGAGTTTTAAAATCGTAATAGGCGACTCTGTGACCGACCTAGAGGCTGCTAAACATGCTGACTTTGTGTTAGCAAGGGATTTACTTCAGGAAAAATGTGTGGAATGGGGTATTAACCATCAAGGGTTTCATACTTTCTTTGATTGTATCGAGGAAATAAATAAAAGAATTGAGGTGGGTGAGCTAACATGTTAAAGGAAAGATGGGTAGAATTAGCCGATATTAAGGATGAATTGGCAGAGAGAGATTGGTTTATGGGAACAAGTGGAAACCTTGCCATTAAAGTGAGTGATCATCCGCTTCAATTTTTGGTGACAGCCAGCGGAAAAGATAAACGTAAGCGGACTTCAGAAGATTTTTTATTAGTGGATGAATTTGGCCGTCCGGTAGAAGAGACTCATTTAAAACCGTCAGCAGAGACACTTCTTCATGTGGAGATTTATCGCAAGACAAATGCTGGTTGTAGTCTTCATGTTCATACCATTGATAATAATGTGATTTCAGAGGTGTATGGTGATCATGGAGAAGTTACGTTTAAGGGTCAAGAGTTAATTAAGGCTTTTGATAAGTGGGAAGAGGATGCTGTTTTAAAGATACCTATTATAAGAAATTATGCACATATTCCTACACTTGCAAATAAATTTTCAGAAAATGTTTCCGAAGACAGCGGTGCTGTACTAATTCGAAACCATGGAATCACAGTGTGGGGACGAAATGCATTTGAGGCAAAAAAAATCCTAGAAGCATCAGAATTTCTATTCCGCTACCAACTGCGGTTACTAGAACATAAACCATACCAATTATTTAAGGTAGTTTAAAAAAATACAGGAGAGGTTGATACAATATGGCATATATTACATTTCAAAAGAAAGAAGAACAAATTCACGAGCAGGAGGCAGTTGCAAGCTTCCTAGAAGGTCAGGAAGTTATTTATGAAAACTGGGATATTAGCAAACTCCCAGCAACGTTAGTAGAAAAATACCTTTTAAGCGATGAAGAAAAAGAGGAAATATTAAATACATTCGCTGCAGAGATTGAAGATATTTCTGAGAGACGTGGGTATAAAGCACAAGATGTGATCTCATTATCCGAAAACACACCAAATCTTGACGTATTACTTACTAATTTTAAAAACGAGCACCATCATACAGATGATGAAGTTCGTTTTATTGTAAGTGGTCACGGGGTATTTGTTATTCAAGGTAAAGATGGAGAGTTTTTTGAAGTTCATTTAAATCCTGGTGATTTGATCTCTGTACCAGAAAATACAAGACATTATTTTACCCTTGAAGAAGACAGAAAGGTTGTTGCAGTAAGAATTTTTGTTACAACCGAAGGCTGGGTTCCTATTTACGAAAAAGAAGAAGTAAACCTATAAGAAAGGAAAACTGGCTGTAGCAATGCAGTCAGTTTTTTTATCTATTTTAGAATTCATTTTTCGGAGTTGGAAGTATTTTGGAAAAATTTTATCAGTAGCTTAATAATCCAATCAAAATAAAAGAAACTTATTCAATCATTTTCCTTCCTATTTGCGTAAGGTAAAATTTGTCATAAAGCAATCGAAGGGAGGCGGAGACAATTGTCGTAAAAGCTTGAAAAAAACGAAGGAATTTGTCGAAAAACGAAAGAAATAGAATGTTTTGTCTACTTTTGCGAATGTATTTACTTTTAAAGAAATTCTTGTCATAATTCTTCAAGTAGTCAACTTTTTTAGCGAATTACAGTAACAGGGTAATGATTAGGAGGATAACATTGTACAAGGATAGTATTAATCAAAATGATATGATTGAACAGATAAGGGCCAAAAGGGAATTAATGATAAATTGTGCAAACACGTTGGGCTATACAAGTGAGGAAACAATTAAATACAGCCAGGAGCTAGATGAATTAATTAATGATTACCATAGGGTAATGGGACAAGCTTCCAGGCCAAATGAAGAAGTTAAAATTGCTTTTAAACAAATGATTATGATTTGGCCTAAAGTATTAATCTAACTGGAATTTGAGAGGTACAAAACAGCGTAAAAATACATTGAAAAATGCTTGTCCTATTAAAAAATATTAATGATTAACACCATAATTAAAAGCCCCATTATAAACGCATAGGTTGATACTCGCTCATTTCCGTCTCCATGGCTTTCGGGAATTAATTCTTTATAAATGATATATAACATCGCACCTGCCGCAAAAGATAGGCCGTATGGAACTAGGCCTTGAACAAATGAAGTTAAAAAATACCCTAATAATGAAGTTACAATCTCAATGGCACCTGTTAAGGTCGCTATGATGAAGGCCTTCCATTTACTAATTTGCTGGTTAATTAAAAAGAGAGCGACAAGAAGGCCTTCCGGAGCATTTTGAAAACCAATTGCTAATGCGATTAAATTTCCAGTATCTCCTTCTGCAGATGCATAGCTAACACCAACAGATAGACCCTCAGGGATATTATGTAAAGTAATGGCAGCGATAATTAACAAAGCTTTTTCATCGAAATGAATTCCCTTTTTACTATGTTGTAAGTCAATATGGGGAATATTTTTTTCCAAGAGAGTTAGTACACCTACCCCTAACCAAACACCGACAAAAAGTGATATATATCCTCCATATTTGAGGGCCTCCGGAATCAAACCAATAGTAGAAGCTGCCATCATAATGCCTGCACTAAAGGCTAACAATACGTCCTTCCATCGATGTGTAATAGAATGATGAATAAATAAGATCAGTAACGCTCCAACTCCTGTTGATAAAGCAGAGAGTACACTCCCGAAGATTACCTCATTCATTGCTTTCCTCCTTCCTTATAATCATAAAATCTACAATTTTAGACAGTACTGTGATTTTTATCATTGTTTATATCCCAATATTTCATATAGTTATAGTAGTGCTATATTTATACATTCTTACATCATGATTAACTACATATCTTACCACAATTTGTTATTACTTCAAATTTTTTTATTAGTTATATCCTACTCCCTAGAATCTACCCAAGTTTGTCATGCTTATTTAGTTTATCCGAAATTTCATTTATCTTTGTAAGAAAAAAAAAGAAAACCATCATTGTTTGGTACTATGCTTGTGTTACGGTTCATATATCGTTAATAAAAGCATTTTTTATAACCAAAGGAAGCAAACGCTTTCACCAATATTAGACTATATGGAGGAGGGAAAGTCCTACATGCACATTGTCGTATGTGTCAAACAAGTACCTGATACAAAAATCATTAAAATCAATCCTAAAACAAACACACTCGACCGCCGAAGTGCTCCAGCTATTTTGAATCCTTACGATGCACATGCGGTTCAAGAGGCTGTGAAAATTAAGGAAAAAACGGGAGGTACCATATCGGTATTGTCTATGGGACCACCGCAGGCAACGGCTGTTATTAAAAAGAGTATAGAAATAGGTGCAGATAGAGGCTATTTGATTTCTGACCGTGCTTTTGCGGGTGCAGATACACTTGCAACAAGTTATGCCTTATCTAAAGCGTTGGAAAGAATCGGTAAGGATCTCCCAGTAGATTTAGTAATTTGTGGGAAACACGCTATCGACGGAGACACAGGACAGGTTGGACCAGGAATCGCAAGAAGGATGGATATTCCACCAGTCACGAATGTAATTGAAGTTACGGAAGTCAATCAAGCGGAGAAAACCATTTTAATCAAACGAAAATTAACCAACGGATATGAACTCATTCAGTCTGAGCTACCTTGCTTATTAACAGTTGAAAAAGAAATAAATGCAATCGACTATTCTCCAATGCCGAACATGATTAGTGCAGCTAGATATGAACCTATTATCTGGGCAGTAAGTGATCTAGAGAATGTTGAACGTTCTCAATTAGGACTTAAGGGTTCACCGACCATTGTAGGTAAGATGTTTACACCTCCACGACCAGAGGGTGGTAAAAAACTTGAGGGTACTGCTGATGAGCAAGTGAAGCAGCTCATGGAATTGTTATCAGAGAAAAAAGACCTGTTAACAATCCAGTCATCAAAATAACAAAGATTAATCAGTTGCCGCAAGGAGGGGTTTACATGAATCTAGACGATTATCGTGGAGTCTGGGTCTTTATAGAACAAAACGAAGGTAAAATAGAAGGCGTTTCACTTGAATTGCTTGGAGCCGGCAGAAAGCTGGCAGATAAACTGCAAGTTCCCTTAGCAGGATTCTTATTAGGAAGTGAAATTAAACCATTAGCAAATCAGGTAATAGCCTATGGTGCTGATGAGGTGTATGTCATCGATCATCCGGTAATGAAAGATTATCGGACTGAATCTTATATGAGGGGTGTTATGCTGCTGGCTCAAAAATATATGCCAGAGATTATCCTTTACGGAGCAACACCAAATGGAAAGGATTTAGCGAGTGCGGTAGCAACCGATTTATCTACGGGCTTAACAGCGGATACTACGATGTTGGATGTGGATACCGATAATAGATTGCTAGAAGCAAGCAGACCAGCATTTGGTGGAAATATTATGGCCACCATCCTATGTAAAAAGCATCGACCACAAATGGCCACTGTTCGACCGAAAGTAATGAAGGCATTAGAGCCAGATGCAGACCGTCTTGGTAAAGTCATTGAAGAAAAAATTTCACTGCAAGAAGAAGATATGCGGACAAAAGTACTCCAAATTGTGAATGACGTAACAAAAAAAGCTAATTTAGCAGAGGCACATGTCATAGTATGTGGTGGAAAAGGCATGGGAGATTTTCAAAATTTCCAGCTGATCCACGAGTTAGCAGAAACAATAGGTGCAAGTGTGGGCGGTACTCGTGATGTTGTAGAAGCTGGATGGCTACCGCATGAACAGCAAGTTGGGCAAACGGGAGAAACGGTGACTCCGAAGATTTATTTTGCTATTGGTATTTCAGGAGCAATTCAACATGTAGTTGGTATGAAAAACTCCGAGTTCATCATTGCTATCAACAAAGATCCAAATGCACCCATTTTTGATGTTGCAACATATGGAATTGTTGGAGATGCAATGGAAGTTCTACCTAAACTAATCGAGCAATTTAAGCAGCTCAGATCAGAAAAAGGCGGTGTTGTAAGCTATGCCTGAGAAATTTGATGTGATTGTCGTTGGTGCGGGTCCTGCAGGAACTTCCTGTGCTCTGACTTGTGCGAAAAATGGATTAAACGTTTTGCTTATCGAAAGAGGAGAATATCCTGGTGCCAAAAACGTAATGGGCGGAGTGTTATATCGAAAGCAAATGGAAGAGTTGATTCCTGAATTTTGGAAGGAAGCACCTCTTGAGAGACCCGTGATTGAACAGCGCTTTTGGATGATGGATAAAGAATCTGTTGTTTCCTTCGGCTATAAAGGTCTTGAGTGGGCCGTAGAACCATATAATAACTTCACTGTTCTCCGAGCACAGTTTGACCAATGGTTCGCGCAAAAAGCAGTCGAGGCCGGAGCGCTCCTAATCAACGAAACGGTGGTTACCGAATGTATTGTTGAAAATGGCAAAGTAGTAGGTGTGCGAACGGACCGCCCAGATGGAGAGGTATATGCCGACGTCGTTGTACTTGCAGACGGAGTAAACTCACTCTTATCTAAACAGTTAGGCTTCCACAAAGAATTTCGACCAGATGAAGTGGCATTAACTGTTATGGAAGTGGTTAATTTATCCAAGGAAAAGATCAATGATCGTTTTAATTTGGAAGATAACCAAGGCTGTACCATAGAGGTCTTTGGGGATTCAACAAAAGGTAACCTCGGAACAGCTTTTATTTACACCAATAAAGAAAGTATTAACATTGGAGTAGGTACTACTCTTTCCAGTATGATTAAAGCCAAATTAAAGCCGTATGAGCTGCTTGATTACTTGAAAACACACCCAATGGTAAAACCATTAATTGCGGGTGGAGAATCCGCAGAGTATCTTGCCCATCTCATTCCAGAAGGCGGATATCGTTCGGTTCCTAAGGTGGCTGGAAATGGAGTAGTTGTGATCGGTGATGCTGCTCAGCTTGTTAATGCCATCCACCGTGAAGGTTCGAATATGGCCATGCATTCAGGCATGTTAGCGGCTGAAACGGTAATAGAAGCGAAACATCGAGGCGACTATTCAGAGTCCAGCTTAAACCTCTATCGTGAGAAGTTATATGATAGCTTTATCATAAAAGATTTAGAGAAATATAAAGATGCTGCACATACATTTGAAAAGTATCCACAATACTTCAATGAATATGTTCCAATGATGAATAAAGCCATGAGCAAATTCTTTACGGTAGATGGAACACCAAAACGTGAAAAGCAAAAACAGATTATGAAGAGTGTCACTTCTGAAAGAGGAACGATTCGAGTATTGCAAGATATTTATCGTGCTTGGAAGGCGGTGAAATAATGTCAACGAAGAATATTGAAGAAAAACAGTATCTTCTCCGTTTTAAGTGTGACACGAAGTCTCATTTAACCGTACTTGATCATGATGTATGTATGACACAATGTCCCGATAAAATTTGCACAGTATTTTGCCCGGCAGAGGTGTATAAGTGGGAAGGAACAAGGATGCAGGTGGGCTACGAGGGTTGTCATGAATGCGGAAGCTGCCGTATAGGCTGTCCTTACCAAAACATCAAATGGGAGTATCCAAAGGGTGGACATGGAATAGTATTTAGACTTGCATAGAATAATAGAAAAAGTGTTGTTTGCGGCTTGCCGTGAACAACACTTTATTTATGTAAAAATATTAAATATCACTATATGTAGGTTTTTTCACAAGTGGGGGTAAAAAAGAGGTAAAGCAGAAGGTTGGTATGTTAGAGGCTTAGCTAATTTTCTCTAGTAGGGTTGAGGAGGATAGCTCATCTTTCTTGCCTGAAGCAACGAATGAAGAAGCTAGTTGGTTTGCATGATCCATGAACTCCATATTCTCTGAACAATAATAAGGCTTTCTCCAATTGAAATCACCGTCACAATCAGCGGGATATATGCTAACTTTCCAATTATAGTAAATGGTAGGTTGTGGGAGTTGTACCCCTTCTACAGCAATAAGCCAATGTGTATAAGGAGAATTAGGGATGGTAGCATCAGATTCCTTTAGTGCCTTTAAATCGTTAAAACCGATTGGGATTAATGCCTTTTGATAAAAGTCATGGTAATTTGGGGTTTTCATGTATTTTTGACCTCCCTTTCATGTTCTATCTTCATTATATGAAACTTTCAAACAATTTTTGTGTGATAAATGTTAAATTTTCAAAAAAATTAAAGCGGTTTCATAAAAATGACAAAAATACGACAACTATCCGCTTCTTTTTTAGAGATGTGACCTCTGTCACTACATAAATTCATAGTTAATTTTATACTTAGGACACAAATTACAATAGAGGTGAATGATAATGAGTGGTTGCATGAGTGGGTTTGGCGGTATGCCCCAAGCTGAATTAAGTGAAGGATTAAAACAACTTAAAAGTGAACATCCTCCATTATTAGAACAATTAGAGAAGCTATACACTTTAACACAAAACATTGACCAAGAGTTGAATGTTGAAGAAGATTTTATTGAATTAATTGAGCAGGTGAAAGCCTTTAAGGCAGCTTTAGACCCACATTCAGAAAGAGAAGAAGGCGTTCTTTTCCCAATGATGGGAACCTATATTGGAACAACCTCAGGACCTATTGCGGTAATGGAGTATGAACATGATCAAGCGAAAACCAATATCGGTTCTTTTCTAACAAATGCAGAAGTTACTGAAGCATCTACTGAAGAAAAGAAAAGGTTAGCTGAGTTAATCCAGAATGCCTATTTCATCTTAACCGAGCATTTCTCTAAAGAAGAAAATGTACTATTTCCAATGGCAGAAAGAATGCTAACAGATGAAGAAAAAGCTGAATTGTACAAAAGAATTCAAGAAATAAAGTAAGGATAGGCATTAGCCTATCCTTACTTTATTTGATTCCATTCCCACACCTTCTGATCAGATGGAAGTAAAAAAGCGATTAAACCGAGTAAGGGGAGTACCCCCAGCCATGTAATCATTGATTGTAAACCAATCCAGTCAGCAAGGTATCCTAACCCCACAGAACCAATTGCCCCCATACCAAATGCAAGTCCTACAGTTAAACCAGACATTGTCCCAATCTTTCCAGGAACTAATTCTTGTGCATAGACAACTGTCACAGAAAAACTAGTCATTAAAATAAATCCGGTAAAAATCAAAAAGATAAAGGCGATTGTTGGCGGTACATAAGGAATGAGAAACGAAAAAGGAACAGTTGCCAGCATGGAAAAGGAAATAATCTGTTTCTTTCCAAAACGGTCAGAAAGCGGACCTCCAAAGAATGTCCCAATTGCACCCGATACGAGAAAGGCAAATAAGAAAAGCTGAGACTGTTTAATGGTAAGTCCATACTCTTTAATTGCATAAAATGTATAGAAATTGGTCATTCCGGATGTGTACCAAGTCCTAGCAAAGATAAGTAACAGGATAAAGACGATTGTATTTTTAACTTCTTTGGACAACCCGTCTTTTTGATCCAACCCTGTTCTTTTACCTTTTGCTGTTTTAGGAGATTGGTTTAGTCTCTGATTATACCAACCTGCAATATAAATCAATAAAATCACAGCAAGAGCAGCAACAATGGTAAACCAAGATGCACCCCTCTGTCCTAGTGGGACTAGAATAAGCGCTGTAATAAGTGGGGCCAATGCCTGACCAGTATTTCCGCCGACTTGATAAATGGATTGAGCAAGACCTCGGCGATTCCCTGCAGCCATATAGGCAACCCTAGAGCCTTCAGGGTGAAACACGGCTGAACCGAGACCAATGAAGACAACAGCTAAGACAATCCAAGCAAAATTTGAAGCAAATCCTAATCCAAGTATTCCAACTAAAGTAAAAGTAAGTCCTATTGGCAAAGCATATGGCATAGGCTTTTTGTCAGTTACGAACCCGACTAGTGGCTGCATGACAGAGGAGACCATATTTAATGAAAAAGCAATGATCCCTAGCTGGGTGAAGCTTAACCCCATCGACTTCTCTAATATCGGAAACATAGCTGGTATAACAGCCTGAATCGCATCATTCAATAAATGACATAGCCCGATGATAAAGAGAATTTTAAACATGGTAGACTCTGAGGCTTTTGGCGTTTTAACGGGTAAAGCAGCTTGCTGACTCATTGACATCCCTTCTTTGTAAAAAGTGCAAATAGTTTTCTATCCATATCTTACTACCGATAGCCAAAAATAAGAAATATTTATTTCTGATTTTGGAATTTTTAAACTATAATGAAAGAATAATTGTTTCATAGGGGGATTTATGGAAAAGTCTGTTGAAGTATTGTTTACTCAAGAAGTTTTAAATCAATTTTTAACAAGGTTTGAATTAGAATTAAGAGTAAAGAAATTGGGAGACTTTGAGAATTATGTATTTGAAGTGTATCGCAATGACCAACCATTTGTCTTGAGGATTACCCATAGTTCACACCGCTCTTTAGGAGAAATAGAAGCAGAGCTAGATTGGATGAATTACTTGAACGAACATGGTGTTCATTGTCCAAAAGTATTTCCTTCCAAAAAGGGACAATTAATAGAATCCTTGGAGGCAGCGGATGGGTCCTGTTTTTATGCCTGTCTATACACCAAGGCTGAGGGATTTCCTGTTAAAATCAATTCTGATCAATACAATAACGAATTATTTTATGCCTGGGGTAGAGTAACAGGACATATGCATGCAGTGACAAAGCATTATAAACCGAAAAAAGGATTGAAATTACGCCCTTTTTGGCATGAAGAAGAACTCATTGATGTAAAAGCGTATTTTCCAGACGAACCGGAAATTATTAAGAATACTAATGACCTAATGAAAGAGCTAAGGGAACTTCCTCAAACGAAAGATAACTTTGGTTTAATCCATACAGATATCCATTCCGGTAATTTCTTTTATGATGGCACGAATGTCCATGTGTTTGATTTTGATGATTGCAGCTACCATTGGTTTACATCAGATATTGCCATTCCGCTTTATTATTCCATTTTTAATGGGCTACGTAATTCGAATAAACAGGAAAAAACCGAATTTGCTCATCGATTTCTAACTCACTTTACTGAAGGATATAAGGAATGTAATCCCTTACCGGAGAGATGGGAGGAACATTTACCTCTCTTTCTTCAATTAAGAGATATTACTCTTTATTCAGTTTTCCAAAAGAAGATCGCACCCGAAGACAGGGATGAGCGGTTAAATAAACTTATTAATGAGATACAATATAGGATTATCAATAAAGAAACAATTGTATAAACGATGTAGACGAAACCAAGTTGTGTCTCGTTTTTCATTTACATGCAAATTGACATAAGTAATAAATTTTTTTATAATAATTTTGAAATCAAGATAATTTTTAAAACAAATCTAAAGGATGAGTTTTTATGGAGCATGATTCAGTAGCAAAATCATTAAAGTTATTTATTGTCCTTTCACGAGCATATAAAGCGATTAATGAACATGTAAATAAAGTGATTCAAGCAAGCGGTTTAAACCCTACTGAGTTTGCTGTTTTAGAGCTTCTTTATCATAAGGGAGACCAGCCCATGCAGCAAATTGGAGGAAAAATTTTGCTAGCTAGCGGGAGTATTACTTACGTAGTGGATAAGCTGGAGCAAAAAAGAATGTTAAAAAGAATTGCTTGTCCAAAGGATCGAAGGGTCACTTATGCTCAAATTACGGAAGAGGGAAGAGCATTTATTCAAGACATTTTCCCAGAGCATGCAAATCAAATTGATCAGCTCATGTCTAGTCTAACTGATTCGGAAAAGTCGGAAGCGATTGATCTATTAAAAAAATTAGGTATACCTGCAGGTAAATTTTAATACGGCCAAAAGGTCGTATTTTTTTTGTAAAAGGAATATGATGGTAGAGTGTCGAAGAAATATATGCAGAAAACAAGATAAGGGGGATGTTTAATGAGCTTTGAAAACTATACATATGTACGCCCAAATTTAGAAGAAGTAACTGTTACATTCGATGCGTTACTGGAGCGTTTTAAAAGTGCAGCTTCAGTTGAGGAACAGAGTGAGGCTATGCATGAAATTAATGCACTTAGAAATGACATTGGAACCATGTTCAACTTATGCTATATTCGTCATTCCATTGATACAAACGATGAGTTTTATAAGCAAGAACAAGACTATATGGATGAAATTCAGCCTGAGGTTGAAGGTCTAGCTACAAAGTATTATCAAGCATTGGTAGAATCAACATTTCGCCGTGAATTAGAGGAAAAGTGGGGCAAGCAGCTTTTTGCTCTTGCAGAAGGTCAGCTTAAGACATTTAAGCCAGAAATTGTCCCATTACTTCAAAAGGAAAATCGTTTATCAACAGAATACACAAAGCTAATTGCATCAGCAAAGATTGATTTTGAAGGTGAAGAGAGGACTTTAACACAATTACAACCATTTACTGAGTCGACAGATAGAGATATGAGGAAACGGGCAAATGAGGCAAGGTTTGGGTTCTTAGCAGAGAATCAGGCAGAGCTTGATCGAATTTTCGATGATCTTGTAAAAGTAAGAACCGAGATTGCTCAGAAGCTTGGATACAATAACTTTGTAGAGTTAGCTTATTATCGAATGATGAGAACAGACTACAATGCAGAAATGGTAGCGAATTTTCGTCAGCAGGTGAAGGATTTTATTGTTCCAATAGCTACAAAACTAAAAGCTCGTCAACAAGAGAGAATTGGTCTTGACCAATTGAAATATTACGATGAGGGATTTATTTTTAAAACAGGAAACGCGGTTCCAAAAGGCAGTCCTGAATGGATCATTGAAAACGGACAGAAAATGTACGAAGAACTTTCAGAGGAAACGGGATCATTCTTCCGTTTCATGCAAGACAATAACCTTATGGATCTAGTAGCCAAAAAAGGAAAAGCTGCTGGCGGTTACTGTACATTTATTGAAAATAATAAAGCACCATTTATTTTTTCTAATTTTAATGGCACATCAGGTGATATTGATGTCTTAACGCATGAAGCTGGGCATGCTTTCCAAGTTTATTCTAGTCGTCACTTTGAGATTCCAGAGTACTATTGGCCTACCTATGAAGCATGTGAAATTCATTCCATGAGTATGGAATTCTTTACATGGCCTTGGATGGAGCTGTTCTTCAAGGAAGATACAGATAAATATAAGTTCTCCCATTTAAGTGAAGCCCTATTATTCCTCCCATATGGTGTATCTGTTGATGAATTCCAGCATTGGATATATGAAAATCCAACCGCAACACCAAAGGAACGTAATCTTCAGTGGCGTGAGATTGAGAAAAAATACTTACCACATAAGGATTACGATGGTAATGAATACTTAGAAAACGGCTGTTTCTGGCAGCGTCAAAGCCATATATACAATTCTCCATTTTATTATATAGATTACACGCTTGCACAAATTTGTGCCTTCCAATTTTGGAAACGTTCAAGAGAAAATCAAGAAGAGGCCTGGAATGATTATGTAAATCTATGTAAGCTTGGTGGAAGTATGTCATTTACCAAGTTAGTGGAAGCAGCAAACCTCATTTCTCCATTTGAAAACGGCTGTGTAGAATCAGTAGTTGGTGAGATTGAGAATTGGCTCAATTCTATTGAGGATAAAAAACTATAAGAAATAAATGAAAGAGGTTGACTCAGTCAACCTCTTTCACTTTTTTATTGAAACAGAACCATGTCAGAAACGACTTTTAATTGGCCATCTTCTAAAATGGCTTGTAACTTATTAGCATCTGGCTGTTCAAGGATAAAGTCAGCAATGGTATCTTCGAGTTGTTCCTGAATGACCCTGCGGAGTGGGCGTGCACCGAAAGCAGGGTGGTAACCAAGCTCAGCTAACTTTTCTTTAGCTTCTGACGTAATGTGTAACTCAATATTTTGTTCGGATAATGTTTCTTGTAATTCTTTTATCATTAAATCAACGATATATAAGATATTTTCACTGTCTAATGCGTTAAATTCAATGATATTATCAAAGCGATTTAGGAATTCCGGTTTAAAGAAGCTACCCAAAGAGTCAAGAATGGTGGCTTCTTCAACTGCCTCATTTGTACTAAAACCAACGTGGATTGATTTATGACCGACACCCGCATTACTTGTCATAATGATGACAGTATCCTTAAAGCTTACAATTCTTCCTTGGCTATCTGTAAGACGGCCATCCTCAAGAATCTGTAAAAACATATGTTGAACATCAGGATGTGCCTTTTCAATCTCATCTAACAAAATAATATTATAAGGATTTCTACGTACTTTTTCGGTAAGCTGTCCTGCCTCATCATGACCAACATAACCAGGAGGTGAACCAATTAATTTTGAAACGCTGTGTTTCTCCATATATTCGCTCATATCTAGACGAATCATGGCATCTTTTGTACCGAATAGTTCTTCAGCAAGTGTTTTTGAAAGTTCTGTTTTTCCGACACCAGTAGGACCAACAAAGAGGAAGGAGCCAATTGGCCGATTTTTTGACTTTAAGCCAGCACGACTGCGTCTAATCGCTTTTGCTACTTTTTTTACAGCCTTTTCCTGCCCAATGACTTTATGATTTAAATTTGCTTCTAAATCCTTCATCTTACACTGTTCTTCTTGTTGCAGTTTTCCAACTGGAATCCCTGTTTTTTGTTCAATAATTTCTTGAATATGTGAAACCTGAACAACCGGTCTTTCAGAGCTTGTATCTGTATTTAATGATTTCTCAAGCTGTGACTCTTCATCACGGAGTTTAGCTGCAGCTTCATATAGTTCCTTTTTAAGGGCTTCTTCCTTGGCAGCTGCAATCTCTTTTAAGCGGGACTCAATTTGTTCAGTACTTTTATAATCAGAGTTTAAATTTAATTTTGAACCAGCTTCATCAAGTAAATCGATGGCCTTATCTGGTAGGAAGCGATCTTGGATATAGCGCTGTGACAATTGGACACATGCATGGATGGCTTCATCAGAATATACCACTTCATGATAATCCTCGTACTTCTTTTGAATTCCTTTTAAAATTTCGACAGCAGCCTCTGCTGTTGGTTCAAGAACATGAACCGGCTGGAAGCGGCGTTCTAGGGCTGAATCCTTTTCAATCTGGCGATACTCTTTGAGGGTTGTTGCACCCACTACTTGTAATTCCCCACGTGCTAATGCAGGTTTCAAAATATTTCCTGCATCCATTGATCCTTCTGCAGAAACTGCACCGACAAGCAAATGAATTTCATCGATAAAAAGAATAATATTATTACGTTCTTGTAATTCAGTGATCAATTTTTTCATTCGTTCTTCAAACTGCCCACGAATTCCAGTATTGGAAACAAGGGAGGCAACATCTAAAAGATAGACCTCTTTATTCTTTAGTTTTCCTGGTACAGCTCCTTCTGCAATCTGAAGGGCAAGACCTTCAGCAATAGCTGTCTTACCTACACCAGGTTCACCGATTAATACGGGGTTGTTTTTGTTTCTTCTGTTGAGAATTTCAATGACACGTTTCACTTCATCTTCTCGACCGATAACTGGGTCTATAAGACCTGCTTTCGCCATGTTGCTTAGATTACGGCCGAATTGATCGATAAATCCACCATGTGAAGCTTTTTGTTGAGCTGTAAATGGTTCATTGATTTGAGAATCCTGTGGTACGTGATTACTCATAAACAGATTTTCAAAAGGAAAGCTAGGGAACGAGTTCATATGTGATCCAAAACTAGAACCCAAGGTTTGCTTTTCCTTCAAATAGCATTCCTGACAGAGTTTTATTTCCTTACGTTGGCCATTGATATTCATATTTAACTGTACATTTGCATGGTTTACATTACATTTTTGACAAAGCATAAGCAAATAACCTCCTAAAAATATATATAAGTTGTTTAACATCATCGTTTGACTTTGACTATCTTTGACTTTATGAGCATAGTATACTCTGACCTTTTTTGACTTTCAAGTGATTTGTTTATAGAAATGGTTGCCAATTACAGAAAAAAGCTCGTCTTTGTTTGTCCCTTAACTCATATATTGATGATAAGGGGGAGATGATGTGAGGAAAAATTGGCCAGCAGCCTTTCAAATTGCGGCAGTCTATGTTGGAACAGTGATTGGAGCAGGGTTCGCCACAGGAAAGGAAATCGTTGAGTTTTTTTCACGGTTTGGATTCTTTGGCTTTATTAGTATATTAATGAGCGGGTATCTCTTTATTGCATTAGGGTCTAAGTTAATGAGAATAGCTGCACAAATAAACGCAAAATCATATCAAGAGTTAAATGAGTACTTGTTTGGCAAATGGCCGGGTAGGGTTATTAACATATTTATGCTTTTTATGCTTCTAGGGGTAAGCGCAGTAATGCTTGCAGGTGCAGGGGCTGTTTTTGAAGAGCAGCTAGGTCTTGCTAAAAACCTGGGTGTGTTTCTGACGATTACATTATCCATTATTGTTATGTTAATTGGAACAAAGGGGCTTTTTGCAGTGAATAGTTTTGTGGTTCCACTGATGATTTGTTTTAGTCTCATATTGATGTCTTATTCCATTCAAATGCCTAATTTTTTAAATCAATTATTATATATACCCCATGCAGAAGATGGGTGGAAAAGTGTCGTGGCACCGTTTTCGTATACAGCCTTGAATCTTGGCTTAGCTCAGGCAGTTCTAGTACCGATTGCGTCAGAAATAAAAGATGATTGGACAATTAAATGGGGGGGAATTCTTGGGGGAATGGCCTTAACTCTTATCTTAATTGCTAGTCATTCAACATTGATTATGCTTCCAGATCTTGAACTATATGAAATTCCAATGGCCATTATTATGAAGAATTTAGCACCCTTTCTCCATGGCGTTTTTGTCCTTGTCATTTACGGCGAGATCTTCACTTCTGTCATTGGGAATGTTTTCGGCCTTGATCGACAGCTGAAACAATATATGGCCATCCCAACAATGGTATCGGTTTCGTCTATTTTTATCGTTTCCTATCTTATCAGCCTTGTGAATTATGGAACTCTGTTATCATATTTATATCCTTTATTCGGGTATATTTGTATGACCTTTTTTGTTTTACTTTGGATGAAACCTTTTAAACCAGCTGAAAAAAATTAAAGAGGCTGACTTCAGAGTCAGCCTCTACTTTCTGTAATTAACTATTTAAGCGGTAAAATAATAAAAATCATGATGTCAAAGACAAGATGTGAAACAATGATAAGCGGCATGCTTTTTTTCCAGTAATAGAGGAATCCCCAGGTAAGACCTGATAGAAAAGCAGCTAAAACTAACAAAAAAGAACCAGAATAGATGTGTACAGAAGCATAAAGCAATGCAGCTATTACAATACTTACCAATGGACGAAAATATTTCATTAAATTTTTCTGAATAAATCCACGCCAGAAAAGCTCTTCTCCAGGTGCAGCAACTAATAGTAAAGCAATGTACTGCCAAAATAACGAAGGTGCATACAACTTGTACAATTTTTTTAGGCTATTTTCAAATGGAATGTGAAGCAACGCCATTGCTTGAATGCCCAGCCAAAAAACCAAATAGAGTACAAATCCACTTACTACACCAAGAAAGAAATACTTGATAAACGGAACTTCATCGTCTACATCACCTTGGAGGGTAGCATAGGCAATTAACACCAGTAAAGAGCCAGAAAATATATACCAAAATATAGCTTTATCATGAAATGAAAAGTTGATGAGGATATGGGCAACAAGTAACCCGACAATAAGCCGTATGTCTAGGTTGTGTTTTTTCATTAGTGGCATCTCCTTTAAGAGTCAATAAAGGTTATTGTAGCAAAAATGATTTTCAAAGGAAATGTTTACATGAATGAATTCACAAAAATGACTGATAAGAAAAGAAAAATAAGAAAAAAATAACCTAGAAAGGAGTGATAGGGATGAGTAAGTCAAAAAGTGAGCAAGAGAGGGAATGGACAGTTAGAAAACAGGATCAAAACCCCCATGGGAAAGTAAAGTCATTAAAAGACCTTGCCAATGAAACAGGGAAGGGAAAAGAATAAGGGATTAATGAAAATGCTATATTAAAGCCTTATGTTGATTTGACACACTTGTTGATTGGAGCGGAAGGTGCGAAGACTCCTGCGGGAGTACCGGGCAGGGGAGACCCCGCAGGAGTGAGCGACGAGGAGGCTCCCCGGCACGCCCGCGAACCGCTCGTGCCTGGAGTGGAAATCAACAGATAAATTAAACAGAGCAATAAAAAAGAAAAGGCAGGATAAACTGCCTTTTCTTACGAATTTTTTCCATTAATAAGCGCTTTCTTTTACTACCTTATAGTTTTTATGGTTGACAACTGTTCGTTGATCTAATTCCAAATCACGATAATTATCCATATATGTTAGGTCGACTATTACAGAATTTTCATTTACCTTTTCAACAATCCCTTGCAAACCACCACGGAATTCTATGATATTCCCAACTTCTGCTTTTTTCATTTAGTCTCTCTCCTTTACTACAAAACTATAATAAAACCAGTTAAATAACAGTTTGCACTACTTTTCGGCATTCGTAAAGCCTTTTATTTGACAATTTGGTTAATTATTACTGAATATTTCAGGTATATGTGAAGAAAGTAGTAAAAAGAATAGAAAACGCTACCATAAGTAGAATAGTAGAAAGCGATATTTGACTTTAAGAAATGAATATACGATAAAATAATTATAGAAAAGGTGGTGCAATGAAATGAACGAAGAGTATGTAACCGATATTCTAAATAGGCTTATGACAGGTGAACTATCAGAGTATTACGTGAAGAACGAGGATTTTATGGAATTTCGCCAGGTTCTTGTAAAAAGAAAAGATTTCAAACATTTCCGTGGAATTGGTCAGCGAGGGGGAGATGTCCTATACCAGTACCTTAAAGAACCAAGAAGTTAATAGTAGACAAAACCGCTTTATTAGAGCGGTTTTTTGTTTATATTTGGAAAAATTGAAAAATTTGATAAAATATAAAAGACTATAAAATTAATTTACGTCTAAGGGGATGAGAGAGTGGTTCTTACAGAAAAAATCACGGAATTAAAAAGGGAAATTAGTAAAGTGATTGTCGGAAAGGATACAGAAGTAGAATTAATGGCAATTTCTTTATTATTTAATGGACATATATTACTTGAAAGTGTTCCAGGAACAGGGAAAACCATGCTCGCAAAAAGCTTTGCAACTGCAATTGGAGGGGAATTTTCGCGCATTCAATTTACCCCAGATGTCCTTCCAAGTGATGTTACGGGGATCCAGTTTTTTAATCCAAAGCTGCAGGAATTTGAATTACGTCCAGGACCAATAATGGCCAACATCGTTTTAGCTGATGAAATTAACAGGGCCACACCAAGAACACAGTCCAGTTTATTAGAAGTAATGGAAGAAAGGCAGGTAACAATTGATGGAGAAACGGTTAGATTAATGGAACCCTTCATGGTAATTGCCACACAGAATCCTGTTGAATCACAGCAAGGGACCTTTTCATTGCCTGTTGCTCAGATGGATCGATTTTTTATTAAAATTAATGTGGATTATCCGATGTATGAGGATGAAAAGAGAATCATGCAAATTCATCGCGGGGATAAAAAAATGAGCACGATTAGCCAAGTCTTTACTACCCAAGAAATAGAACAATTAAAGGGCGCCATCAACAACATTTACATTTCAGATGAGATGGAGGATTACCTGCTGACTGTAGTAAGGAGAACGCGGGAGCATAACAGTATTGAATTAGGTGTGAGCCCAAGAGGAACGTTGGCCTTAATGAAAGCATCGCAAGGAAAAGCATTTTTGAATGGCCGTACATATGTTACCCCAGATGATGTAAAAACAGTAGCTCCGTTTGTTCTAGGACATAGAATCTTTTTATCAATTGAGAGCTCCTTAACTAAAACTCCTGAATCTATTATTGAAGAAATCATACGCTCAGTACCTGTACCAGTAGAAGTGGGGGCAAATGAATGACTTGGAGTAAAGATTCGGTAGAAGACCGAAAGATTCCGGGTATTAGTACTTTTGCCATATTACTTATCTTTGTCAGCTTATATATGGAGTCAAAATTAGTCCTTTTCTTAGCTATATTTTTTCTAGTCATTGTGGTCGCTAATAATTATTATTTAAAAAAAGCAGGTGAAAAGCTTTATTTAGATAATATTTATGAAAAAAACCACTTTTTTGTCGAGGATAATGGACAATGGTCATTCATTTTTAGGAATGAGGGATTCCCCATCTTAAAGGGTGACCTAAGAGTCTACTTTGATCATTTTGTGGTTCCAGAGGGTGAAAAAGTGGAATCAAATTCTTCCATATATGATATTTCAATCCCGTTTTCTATTTTTAGCAAACAAACAAAACAGGTAGTCATTCCTTTCGAAGCTAGTAGAAGGGGAATTGCCAGAATTCGTAAGCTTGAATTTCATGTGCCAAGTCTTTTAGGATTCGGTGAAATCATTTTGGAATCGAAATCGTTTTTAAAGCAACAAGCTGTGGTCTATCCCCAACCTATTCCAGTAAAAGGGCTATTAGAGAAATTGTCTGTGCTACAAGGGGTAAACGCGGTTCCTTATTCAGTTTATGAAGATCGCCTTGGTCCATTAGGAACAAGGGATTATGTATCTTCAGATGGCTTTAATCGAATCCATTGGAAAGCTAGTGCAAAAAAACAAACGCTGCAAACAAAAGTATTTGAAAAAATTTCCGAAAAGGGTTGGACTATTGCGCTAAACGTATCGAATGGCCATTCCATTACTGGCCAAATCGAGAGATTGATTAGTGGAATGACTGAGATTGCTTATTATGCATGTAACAAACAGATTCCTTATTCCTTATGTATTAATGTACGGACAGCAGGAAATACGCCTTTTCTATTTCTTCCAAAAGGAGAAGGAAAAGAACACCTCCAAAAGGCATTGGAAACCCTGGCCTCCATTAGCACTCAAAATACAAGTATTCCATATGAATATATGCTTTCCTTTTATAATAGACATCTTACGTCACAACCCTTTTTTATCCACACAGGTATCAGGACAGAAGAAACTAATCGGATGCTCTTAAAAGTTGGACAAAGAGGGGCTAAGATGCTTGAGCTTACTATTGAACAGGAGCATGGTGTTCTAAGTGAATTAGACATTCAAAATGATAGAAGGGTACGCCTATGATGAAACGTGTCGCTTCCATAACCTATCGATTTGTCTTGGAATGTAATGTAGGGATTCTTTTCCTTTCTTTATTTTATATAAATAAAAAAGAATTCCCGCCTATTTTATTTTTGTTGCTTACTTGTATGGGGGGAATGATTTTTTTAGCAAGTCTTCTTGTAAAAATACGTGAAAAGGGAAAATGGGTTTATATTGTAACGATTTTTCCATTGCTGTTATATATTTATTACCAAGATGAGCATTCTCTATTTTTTGGATTAATTATTGGCTTATTTATATTTTGGCGGGGAATATCATTGTATGATGATGGGTCGCTACAATCTGAGGCGGTAATATTACTGTTATCTTTTATGGTAGGTTTGATTGCAATCATCTATTCCGCGCTGAGTCACTATCCTTTTCAAGACGCATTGATTTATCTACTAATATCTCAAATAATACTAGCCCTATTGGGCAGTTTTTATGGCAAATGGTTTTCGATTCAAACAGACAAAACTAAATTTGCTTTTTATTTTATGAAAATCCTAGCTGGATTCTTTATTATTGGAATAGGACTAACATTTTTACTGAAATATGTTCAACTCGCATTTTTCAGCATCTTACATGTGATTGTCATGCTTTTTAGTAATCTAATTGCTAATCCACTCTTAAGTGGCCTTGAATTCATTATGGGTCTTTTTGGGCAGGAGGAATATGTGCCAAAACCCTTCGAAAGTGATATGGAGAATGAAGCGGGTAAATATCAAGAACGGTCCTTCTCGATGGATTACTTACTCCTAATTCTTATTGTGGTAGTTGTAGGGATTATTGGCTACTTAATCTATAAGAAAAGACTAAAGCAACAGGCAATAGAAAGTAACTCTACGCCAAGGATAGAGGTTTTCGATGCATTCTTTAGCACAAACTCGATGGTGGGATTACGGAAAAGAGGTAAACCACCGGAGGAGTATATAAGAAGGGAAATATATAATCTAGAGAAATACGCCCATAAATTAAAATTAGGTCGTATTTCGTCTGAATCGCTTGAAGAATGGTGGAATAGAATTGGATTAGTGGGAGGAGATGAAATAATAGACCTATATGAAAAAGTACGTTATGGTCATGTACAGTCCTCTACTCGAGAACAGTCGTATATAAAGGCAGAAATTCATCAGTTAAAGCAGCAATTAATAGAAATTCATAAAAAGGGAAAGCACTAAATCTTCGGGAGAGCATGAGGAGGGGTTTGATTGGACCAATATATTTTATCCCTGGACCAAGGGACTACAAGTTCGAGAGCCATTCTTTTTAATAAAAAAGGTGAAATCATCCACACAGCGCAAAAGGAATTTACTCAGTATTTTCCACAACCAGGATGGGTAGAACATAGTCCTAACGAGATTTGGGGTTCCATTCTCTCGGTTATTGCAGGTGTATTATCTGAATCAGGAATTAAAGCCAATCAAATAGCCGGCATTGGGATCACTAACCAGCGTGAAACCACTGTGGTGTGGGATAAAGAAACAGGTGAGCCAATTTACAATGCGATTGTTTGGCAGTCAAGGCAGACAAGCGGGATTTGTGATGAACTAAGAGAAAAAGGCTACAATCAATTATTTCGTAAAAAAACGGGCTTGCTTATTGATGCTTATTTTTCAGGTACAAAGGTAAAGTGGATTCTAGACAATGTTAAGGATGCTCGTGAAAAAGCGAATGATGGAAAATTACTATTTGGAACCATTGATACATGGTTAATTTGGAAGCTTTCGGGTGGACGAGCGCATGTAACGGATTATTCTAATGCTTCCCGTACGTTAATGTTTAATATTTTTGAACTAAAATGGGATGAAGAACTATTAGCTATTTTAGGTGTACCAAAAATCATGCTGCCAGAGGTCCGACAATCGTCTGAAGTATATGCTAATACAGTCGATTATCATTTTTTTGGGAAAGAAATCCCCATTGCTGGCGTTGCTGGGGATCAACAAGCAGCTCTCTTCGGGCAGGCGTGTTTTGAAAAAGGAATGGCTAAGAATACCTACGGTACAGGTTGCTTTATGTTAATGAATACCGGGGAGAAAGCCGTTCAATCAGAACATGGTCTACTAACAACTATTGCTTGGGGATTAAATGGGAAAGTTCATTACGCCCTTGAAGGCAGTATCTTTGTTGCTGGGTCAGCCATTCAATGGCTGCGGGATGGGCTAAGAATATTGAAGAACGCAAAGGATAGCGAGGAGTATGCAGCAAAGGTAGATTCAACGGCAGGTGTCTATGTTGTTCCAGCATTTGTTGGCTTGGGTACTCCATACTGGGATAGTGATGTTCGGGGTGCAGTTTTTGGATTAACTAGAGGAACTTCGAAAGAGCATTTTGTCCGGGCCACATTAGAATCCTTAGCCTATCAGACAAAAGACGTTTTATCAGCGATGGAAGCTGATTCACTTATTGAATTAAAAACGCTTCGTGTGGATGGAGGAGCAGTTAAAAATAACTTTTTAATGTCCTTCCAAAGTGACATCTTAAATGTTCCTGTTGAGCGGCCAATCATCAATGAAACTACCGCACTTGGAGCAGCCTATTTGGCAGGGCTCGCAGTTGGTTATTGGGATAATCAAGAGGAGATTTCCAAGCAGTGGGCTATTGAACACCAATTTAATCCCAAGATGACAGATGAAAATCGGAAGACTTTATATGAAGGCTGGAAAAAGGCTGTTAACGCTGCTATGGTCTTTAAATAAATGGAATCCTTAAAAGTTGTCCTAAAAGACAACTTTTTGTGTTGTTATCATTAAAGTGTTTTGGTGGTTTTTGAGAGTTATTGACAGTTTTGTGAACAATAATGTTTTTTGAGTTTTTCAGTTGTTTACTAGGAATTAAAATGATATTCTAGCACTTGTATACAAATAAACATCATGACGAGGTTAAAATCAATACATGAATGGCTAGTTTTTTGGAAAAATTAAGCTGAAAAGGGTTGATTTTAATTCTTTAGTCTTTATTGATTTAGTTGACTAAATAAGAAGAAATGTTTATTTTTATTAAGTCAGAATAAATACATTTACTTATTAAAGGAGTTTGATTAATCATGGCAGAAAAGCAATTTAAAGTAATCGCAGAAACAGGAATTCACGCAAGACCAGCAACTTTATTAGTTCAAACAGCTAGCAGATTCGATTCTGAAATTACATTAGAATATAAAGGCAAAAAAGTTAACTTAAAATCTATTATGGGTGTTATGTCTCTAGGTGTGGGTCAAGGAGCGGACATTGTGATCGCTGCTGAAGGAAACGATGCAAATGAGGCATTAAACAGCTTAGAAGAAACATTGAAAAAAGAAGGTTTGGCAGAATAATGACGTTCTTAAATGGAATTGCTGCATCAAACGGTATTGCCATTGCGAAGGCATACCGTTTGGTTGAGCCAGATTTATCTTTCGAAAAAGTAACAGTAGAAGATTCTGCTGCTGAAATAGATCGTTTCCGTCAAGCTATGGCGCAATCAAAAAGTGAATTAGAAGCTATTCGCGATCGTGCCAAGATTGACCTTGGTGCAGATAAAGCAGCCATCTTCGAAGCACATCTTCTTGTATTAAGTGATCCAGAGTTAAATGCACCTATTGAAGATAAAATAAAGTCTGAAAATGTGAATGCTGAGACTGCTCTAAAGGAAATAGCAGACATGTTCATTATGATGTTTGAACAAATGGATAATGAATATATGAAAGAACGTGCAGCAGATATTAGAGATGTAACGAAACGTGTTCTTTCACATTTATTAGGTGTTCATATTGTCAATCCTAGCATGATTGCTGAGGAAGTAATCATTGTTGCTGAGGACTTAACTCCTTCAGATACAGCACAATTAAACAGACAGTTTGTGAAAGGTTTTACAACTAATATTGGCGGACGTACCTCTCATTCAGCTATTATGGCTCGTTCGATGGAAATTCCTGCAGTTGTCGGTACAAAGATTGCAACAGAGGAAATTAACAATGGTGACTTAGTTGTTGTAGACGGCTTAAAGGGTGAAGTTCACATTAACCCAACACCAGAACTTGTTGAACAATACCGTAAGTCACATGAAGAATATGAGGTACAAAAGGCAGAATGGGCGAAGTTAGTAAATGAACCTACTGTGTCTGCTGATGACCATCATGTGGAATTGGCTGCCAACATCGGAACTCCTAAAGATTTAAAGGGAGTTAGAGAAAATGGTGGTGAAGGGGTAGGCCTTTATAGAACAGAATTCCTTTACATGGGTAGAGACCAACTTCCTACAGAAGAAGAGCAATTCGAAGCTTATAAGGCAGTATTAGAAGGTATGAGTGGAAAACCTGTTGTAGTAAGGACGCTTGATATCGGGGGAGATAAAGAACTTCCATATCTTGAGCTGCCTAAGGAATTAAACCCATTCTTAGGTTTCCGTGCAATCCGATTATGTCTTGAAGAGCAGGATATTTTCCGTACTCAGCTTCGTGCATTATTACGCGCTAGCAGCTATGGTAACTTAAAAATTATGTTCCCTATGATTGCAACCTTGGATGAATTTAGAGAGGCTAAAGCGATTCTTGAAGAGGAAAAGCAAAAGCTTATTTCAGAAAATCAGAAAGTTGCGGAACATATTGAATTGGGTATTATGGTAGAAATCCCTTCTACTGCTGTTTTAGCTGATCAATTTGCTAAAGAAGTAGACTTTTTCAGTATTGGAACCAATGATTTGATTCAATACACAATGGCCGCAGACCGTATGAACCAACGTGTGTCGTATCTCTATCAGCCATACAGCCCATCTATTTTAAGATTGGTAAAAATGGTAATCGATGCTGCGCATGCGGAAGGTAAATGGGCAGGTATGTGCGGAGAAATGGCTGGGGACGAAACAGCTATTCCTGTTCTTTTAGGATTAGGACTTGATGAATTCTCTATGAGTGCAACATCCATACTAAAGGCTCGTTCCTTAATTCGGAACTTAAAAAAGTCTGACATGGAGAAGCTAGTTCAAGAAGTTCTCAACATGCAAACAACTGACCAAGTAATTGCAGCAGTAAATGCTGCTATAAAGTAATTAAAGAATCTTTGAAGAGGCTGACTTTTTGTCAGTCTCTTTTTTATATATACTTAATGAGATAAAATTATTATTTTTTAAAAAATTATGTCTTTTTTTGTGACAAACGGAGTATAATAATGGTTACAAAGACCTGTATTGCTGTTAATTTTAACTAATTAATATAGGTACTATTAGTTAGTGAAACAAGCGGTAAATGGGCACAAATATACATATGATAACTGTAAGAGTCTGTGGAGGTGAAAAGGAAAATGGAACAAAAGCCTGTACATTATGATGGAAGTTTTCAACTTGGCCCAGCAACAAACGAGGCAGTAGTAACTGAACCATTCCAGATGACTGATGAAATGAGAATAAACATCGGTCGAAATCCTTATTCACTTGATACAAATGAATAATGTTCTTTGCTAGGGTTTGTCACATGACAAATCCTTTTTTTATTTTGTACAAGCAGATTGTTTGAAAGGAAGACTCTTCTCTTATATAATTACCTTGAATTGAAGATATCTTAAATTAAAATAAATATCATTGTTTATTTTATAAGATTTTGATTCAAACTATATTAGATCCTACACAACAAGAAAGGTGATTAGAATGGCACAAGTATTATACATTACTGCACATCCACATGATGAATCACAATCATATAGTATGGCAGTTGGTAAAGCATTTATAGATAGCTATAAAGAAAAAAATCCAAATGATGAAGTAGTTCACGTAGATTTATACAGTGAAAATATTCCTCATATCGATGCAGATGTTTTCAGTGGATGGGGAAAGCTCCGTTCTGGACAAGCATTTGACGAACTATCATCTGAAGAGAAAGCAAAAGTCAGCCGTCTAAATGAATTAAGTGACCAATTTATCGCTGCTGATAAATATGTATTTGTCACACCATTATGGAACTTCTCCTTCCCACCTGTAATGAAAGCATATTTAGATTCTGTTGCTGTAGCAGGTAAAACGTTTAAATATACAGAACAAGGGCCGGTAGGACTGTTACCAGGCAAAAAAGCTTTACACATCCAAGCGCGCGGTGGGATCTATTCTGAAGGACCAGCGGCACAGATGGAAATGGGTCACCGTTATATAAGTGTCATGATGAGCTTCTTTGGTATCAATGAGCTTGAAGGTCTTTTCGTCGAAGGTCATAATGCGATGCCGGATAAAGCACAAGAAATTAAAGAAAATGCTATTGCGCGTGCAAAGGATCTTGGGCATACATTCTAAATATATGTTGACAAAAAAAAGGCGGATAAAATATTCCGCCTTTTTTTGTGAGTTTTCTACCACTACCTTTCTTTGGTAATCTTGTATACTGAAGATAGAATAATAAGGAGGCATGGATAAAATATGGAACTAAATTTATCTGGTAAATCAGCTTTGGTTGTAGCATCCAGTCAAGGACTTGGATTTGCGATTGCAGAAAGGCTTGTAAAAGAAGGTGTCAACGTCATGATTTCAGGCCGCGAAGAAGAAAAATTAAAACAAAAAGCTATTGAACTTCAGTCAATCGGTACAGGTCGAGTGGCGTTTCAAAAAGCGGATATTACAAACATAAATGATATTAACCAGTTAGTTGCTGTCACTAATGAGACGTTCGGAGGTCTACACATACTAGTAAATAATGCAGGTGGTCCACGAGCAGGAGCGTTCGAGGACTTAACGGACGAAGATTGGCAAACTTCATTTGAACTGAATCTGTTATCCTATGTACGTGTCATTCGTGCTGCATTGCCTTTTTTAAAGCAACAGGGGGGGAAAATACTAAATATAGCTTCCTCATCAATAAAAGAACCGATTCCTGGTCTCATCCTTTCCAATACATTCCGAACAGGAATCGTAGGTTTATCAAAAACATTGGCAACAGAATTAGCGCCTTATAATATTTTAATAAACACTATTGCTCCTGGCAGAATTGCGACTGATCGTGTTAAACATTTAGATCAAGTGAATGCTGACAAGCTGGGTGTAGAGAGGGAAACGGTTGAACTTCAGGTAAAAGCAGGAATTCCATTACAGAGATACGGAACACCTGAGGAGTTTGCCAATGTTGCTGCCTTTCTTCTATCTGATGCAAATTCCTATATGACTGGAAGTTCTTTTCTAGTAGATGGAGGAATGGTAAAGGCTATTTAGGCATATGATTTTTTTCCTTTATTAACCTTTCTTTACGTTTATTACCGTTCAAATATGGCTATGGTAAAAATAAAGGGGAGTGTTATAAATGCGAAGAAAAATTCATCGAATGTTTACCTTACTAATTGGAGTTTTTTGTATTTCTTTTTTAAGTGGCTGTGGGCTTTTATTCTCAAATGAGTTAATTGTGAATCGTTATGCAGATGCATTATTAACGAAAAACAATGAGCTGCAATTTCGCTTTCGAATAAACAATGAGATTTTAGAAGGTCATCAGATGTATAAAGTAAAGGTTACAATCCATGATGATCAGTTAGCTGAGGCAATTGGGAAAAGAGAAATTATTTATGGTGAGGAACAAGTCCTTAACGGAGAGTATTTAGAGGTAAGGGAAAAAGGTGAGAAGTATATCTTTATGGATCCACTTCCATTAAAAAAGGATTTACATATTTATGAACTTAAAAATATGATTGAAAGAGATCAAGCAGTCTCTATAGAAGTATTTAATGATAAGGAAGTATTTGGACGAACCTATTTAACAAACTTTTCTTCTGAATTATAATAGTTTATTTTTTAATGAGTAAGGACATCATTAATATGTGCATAAATTTGGAGATGGAGCACGGAGACCGGACGACTGGACGTTCGGTCTTTATTTATGCAAATCTTTATTAAAAACATAATGAAAGTGCTAAAATAGAGAAAAATCTCATTGAGAGGAAGATTAATTTGCATAATCCAGATAACACCGTAATTGGCTTTATTGGAACTGGCGTAATGGGAAAGAGTATGGCCGGTCATTTATTAGATGCTGGTTATCCTTTAGTGATTTATTCTAGAACAAAGGAAAAGGCCAATGAGTTAATAGAGAAAGGGGCAGAGTGGGTCGAAACCCCAAAAGAAGTGGCAATAAAGGCAAATGTGATTTTCACCATTGTCGGTTATCCAGTGGATGTCGAGGAAGTTTATTTTGGTGAAAATGGATTAATTCCTCATGGAAGGGAAGGAAGTTACCTCATTGATATGACGACATCTGCTCCTTCTCTAGCTGTGAAAATATACGAAGAAGCCAAAAGAAGAGGGATTCAAAGCATAGACGCTCCTGTTTCTGGAGGAGATGTAGGTGCAAGGGAAGCGAAGCTATCCATTATGGTGGGTGGTGAAAAGGAAGCATTTGAAGCAGTATCTCCTCTTCTGCAGCATCTGGGTACAAATATTGTTTATCAAGGAAAACCAGGTGCAGGCCAGCATACAAAAATGTGCAATCAAATTGCCATTGCATCAAATATGATTGGTGTCTGTGAGGCAGTAATCTATGCCGAAAACGCAGGGCTTGACCCTGAAACCGTATTAAAAAGCATTACAACAGGAGCGGCTGGGAGCTGGTCATTAAGTAATCTTGCACCGAGGATGCTGAAAGGGAATTTTGAACCTGGTTTTTACATAAAACATTTTATTAAGGATATGAAAATTGCTTTAGATGAAGCTGAGCGAATGGATATGCCCGTGCCTGGACTCGCATTGGCAAAGTCGCTTTATGAACAGTTAGCTGAAAATGGAGAGGAAGACAGCGGTACTCAAGCACTTTATAAATATTGGAAGAACTAATACACAGTGGCCACAATCTCCCAAGCATAAATTCTTCTTGTCTTCAAGAAACTAGTATAGAAACCTTAAGAAGACAGGAGGAAACACATTGGCTAAACGGACAAAAAAGAATGATCCACAGCAAAAAAACAAAAAGGGTTTTGATTCTGCGGTATTAAATGAAGAATTTGCACATGAAATGGGTTCAGCTGCAACCAATGAAATTCATAAAGATAAAGCTAAAAAAGAAAAAGCACCAAAGAATAACGGAAAATATAAGGGGTAATTGTGTTCCTTTATACAAAGTCCCCTCATTTTTAGATAACGGGTTTACTTGTATGGTGCAAAACGGTAAATAACAAACTTAATCACATAGCAAATCACGTGAAGCTCACAACACAATTCACAGTCAAAAAGGCTTAGAGATGCAAATATCTCTAAGCCTTTTTTAATATTCTTACTAAAGCACACGTAGTGGTACAAGTTCGTTAGACGCAAAAGCGAGTTTGATAAATAAGCGGAGAAATTTCTCTTATTTAGGAAATTTCACTGAAAATAGCTTAAATAACCGGAAAAATTCCGCTTATTGACTAAAAAAACGTAAAAATGGGTAATTTTTCTTTACTTAACCGGAAAAACTCCGCTTATTTACCCCGAAGCGAGCTCTATTCTGCAGTCTAACCGGAAAAACTCCGCTTATTTTAAAATCAACACAATCCACGTTCTAAATCGCAAATAATTCAAGTGCGTTTCCCTATGTGTTTTAAACTGTTTGAACCTCTAAAGTAAACCGGTTAATTTTTAGATGAGGAGGTTTGTTTTTGCTATTTCCAATTATTCATAAATTGTTCCATTCGATCGAGCCCATTTTCTAGCGTTTCCATGGAGCAGGCAAAGGATAAACGGAAATAGCCTTCTCCAAAGTCAGAAAATGCACTACCGGGAACTACGGCAACCTTTGTTTCATTCACTAGTTTGATGGCAAAATCAAAGCTATTTAAAGGAATTGTCTCAGGGATTTTAACAAAGAAATAAAATGCTCCATCAGGCATAACTGTATCAAGTCCCATGGTTGTTAATCGATGAAACACATAATCCCTTCTAAGGACATATTCTTCTTTCATAGCAGAAGCATCATTTATTCCTACTGTTAAAGCCTCTAATGCGGCTTTCTGAGCGATGGAATTAGCGCATGAGACATTATACTGATGCACCTTTAAAATGTGCTTTGTAATGTTTTCTGATGCAAATAGAAAGCCTATTCTCCAGCCAGTCATTGAGTGGGATTTCGAAAGGCCATTAATCACAATTGTCTTTTCTTTTAAGAAACGCGCAATAGACGTGTGTTTCTGGTCATAGGTAAGCTCGCTGTAGATTTCATCAGCAAGAACAAAAATATCTTTATCCTTTAAAAAAACTGCGATTTCTTTCACCTCTGCCTCTGATAGACTGACACCAGTAGGGTTGGATGGGTAGGGAAGCACAATACATCGTGTCTTTTCAGTGATAAATGGTTTTATCGTTTCTAAAGTGAAACGAAATTGATTTTCTCTAAGATCTACGTGTATTGGTACGGCACCCATCATTCGAATAATGGGTTCATATCCTGGATAAATAGGACCAGGTAAAATAACTTCCGTCCCTTCCGCCAATATGGTTCGAAAAGCAATATCTATCGCCTCACTTGCTCCGACAGTTACAATTATTTCGGAATCCGCTTTATATTTCAAATCATATTTTTTTTCAACAAATTCACATGCAGCCTTGCGTAATTCGATTGTTCCTGCATTGTGAGTATAGGAAGTAAAATCTTTTTCAATCGCAGCAATCCCAGCATTTTTCACATGTTCTGGCGTAGGAAAATCAGGCTGGCCTATGGTAAACGAGATTAGGTCATCCATGTGAGAAACCATATTAAAGAACTTTCTAATTCCTGATATTTCGATATCTTTAACTCTGTTATTTACTAAATGTTCCAATCTTTGTCCATCCTTCCAGTTCAGGAGTAATCTTCGTTTAGAATATCATGAATTTAAACAATTTGTAAGCAAGGTGTTTACATGTATTAATCAATTGGCTATTAAAATTATCTGTTGATTTCCGTTCCAGGCACTTCGCTTTCCGTGGGTGTTTCGGCGAGCCTCCTCGGCGCTTGCGCCTGCGGGGTCTCGCCTGAACCATACTCCCACAGGAGTCTTCGTGCCTTCCACTCCAATCAACAGGTGTATTAAATCAACATAATGCTTTAACATAGTAAATCAATTAAAAACGGCCTGAGTTATCTCAGACCGTTTTTTAGGGGGAGGGGAGTTTATATCAAAATTATTGAGTATGATTAATAACCGTAATCCCAGTCGATTTCATCTTCATGCCAGAATACAGGTGACACAGAACCGAAATCGATGATCTTCTCATCAAGCTTGCAGCTGCATTGTTCACAACCACATTGCTCTTTTATTTCTTCGTAAAAGGAATGTTCAACATCTTCAATAAATGTAATGTTCTGCTCTTGAAATAGAATGGCAGTTCCTTTCATAATTAAAAGCACCTCTTTTAAAGTTTATACTAATGTTTTGGAATAACTTCTTATGACTGTATTGTAATGCGGTTTTTAATTTGAGTCTATTGGTTTGTGATTTTGTTCACAAAACTATCAAGAAGTTGTAGCGAATATAAGAATTCTTAATTCGAGTAAAAAAGGTGACCAGTGGTATTTGGTCACCCTTGTTCTTAGCTATTAAGAATATCTTTCTCCTAATTTCTTGAATATAGGTTTTTGGTATGGTCGTTGATTTTTCTTTGCTATGGATACTGGATTCTCTATTTCAGTAATTCCTGTGTAGGTTTGCAATAAAGCTTTAGCGAAACTTAGTGAAAGGGTCGCCTTGGGATTTCTAACACGTCCATCAAGTTTACCAAGATGGGGAAGTTCATGGAAATCAGATTTAATAGGAGGAATATGGAAGGTGTATCTGCCACATTCAACGAGCACATCGGATTGCTGTTGGCTGTTTCTAGGATTTTCTGAAAAGTGGAGTCCTACTTTTTTTGCCTTGCCTTCTTGGATTAATTTTTTTAGTGATTCCTGTTTCAATTTGTACAAGAATTTGGGATTAGTTGCTGTTTTTGCATGGCGATTCACAATAAAGACTGCTTGAGCGAGGTTTTCGATGGTTAGATTTAGTTTGGATAGGGGATATTTCTGGTCGTGATTCAAGGTATGTTCTCCTTTCATTTTGTTAAGGCAACTTTATTATACCTCTTTTTTAAAAAAATAGAAACATAGCAGTATATAGGTCTAAAAAATTTTGGCGAAATAATCATTATTTTCAATAAATTACTTTCATTCAATTAAATTCATTGTAAAATAGAAATACTAGAATGTAAAAACATTATTGTAAGAAATCAGAATTTTTCAGCTGAAGGATGATTTAATGGAGCATTTAAATAATTTATTAACGAATGAATTAGCTTCTGGCAAAGCCAGCGGAAAAATACAGAAAATTATTTTTGATATTATTTTTCAGCACATTCAAGATATGGTCTTTGTAATGAAGGTTGAAGAAGGGCCGCAATTCCGATATATATTCGTCAACGAATCTGGCATGAAAAAAGCTAACCTTTCTGTTGAATCCATTGGAAAAACATTTTACGAAGTGCTGCCCCTTTCATTCGCAAATTCCCTTCAGCGAAAATATGAGAAATTAGTAAAAAGAAAAACAGTCATAACCTTTGACGACCAATTTGAATTAAATGATGGAAGAACAATTTATGGTGAAACTCTCTTAACTCCAGTTTTGGATCAAGACAATGCCATTAGTTATATTGTAGCTGTAACAAGAGATGTGACTGAATGGTTACAGGAGAAAAATAAAATAATTGAAAGTGAGCAGAGATATCGATCCATTATTGAACATAACCTTGATTCAATTTTTACAATTAACCTGAATGGAAAAATTCTAGAAGCCAATCCTGCTGCTTCCCTTTTAACAGGCTACTCAGAAAAGCAGATGATCAATCGATCCATTTACGACTTGATAAATGACAGGGATATTGAGAAATTTAAAGTGCTCTTACAGAAATCTTGTACTGGCATAGCACTTGAGGCACATGATTGTAAGGTTATTCATTCGAAAGGCTATTTACTTATTGTCCATATTAAAACTGTTCCGATTGTCATTCATAACGAAATCAAAGGGTTATATGTGATATTAAAGGACCTATCTGAAAAAGTTAAAAATATGGAAATGATAAAGTTTATGGCTTTTCACGATCAATTAACGGGATTATTAAATCGTAGAGCCTTACTGGAACAATTAAATGATCAAATTCATTTACCTGAAAATATATTAAAAGGATTTGCTTTAATTTCGATTGATCTTGACAGGTTTAAGTTTCTTAATGATACTCTCGGTCATTTGGCAGGTGATGAGATTTTAAAAAAGGTAGCTGATCGATTATCTCAATTTCAAAGTGATACATGCTATATTTACCGTCTAGGTGGTGACGAGTTTACTGTTCTTTTGCTAGCGGCTAATCGAGAAAGGGCCAATTCTTTTGTCAGAAAAGTTTTTTCTGTTTTCTCACAATCCTTTTATTTAAATACCCAGGAGTATTATATTTCACCCAGCATAGGTATAAGCTTATATCCCGATGACGGAAATGATGCGGAGATGCTGATCAAAAACGCTGACGAGGCACTTTATCGTGTGAAGGAAAGAGGAAAGGCACATTTTCAATTTTATCGTACTGATATGAATTCAACTTTTACCAATGTGGTTACGTTAGAGACACACCTAAGAAAGGCTATTGAAAAAGAAGAGCTGTCTTTGTTTTATCAGCCACAGATTAATATCGCCACAGGAGAAGTAAATAGTTTTGAAGCCCTGCTGCGATGGAAAGATAGTGAATTTGGGTTTATTTCACCTAATGTATTTATCCCATTGGCAGAAGATACAGGGCTAATTATTCCAATAGGTTATTGGGTAATTGAAAAAGCTTGTCAACAAATTCATACCTGGAATTCCTTGGGATATATGAATATTCGTGTAGCGATAAACATATCACCTAAACAATTCCTGCATCTAAACCTTGTTCCTTTCATTCAATCAATGATTCAAACCTATGGAATACAAGCCTCTTCTCTAGGGATAGAAATTACTGAAGGGGCCATGCAGGATACAAAAGAAACTATTCCTATTTTAAAAAGAATGAAGGAGCTAGGGATATCCATCTCGGTTGACGACTTTGGGACTGGGTATTCATCCTTAAGTTATTTAAAACAATTTCCTATTGATGGCTTAAAAATTGATCAATCATTTATTAAGGATATTCTTTTAGATCAAAAAGATGCTGCTATTATTAGGTCGATTATTCACTTAGGCCAAAGTTTAGGTTTGGAAGTAATTGCTGAGGGTGTAGAGGACCAGCAACAAGTAGAATTTTTAGCTAAGGCGAAGTGTGATAAAATTCAAGGATATTTTTATTCTAAACCACTTCCTGTTGAAGAGCTTGAGAAGAAATTTTTGAAAAAAAATGCTGGAAACTAAACACGAGAAAATCCTTATCATTTGTATTTTTGATAAGGATTTTTTATATGTCTTCTGATGAGAGTAATGTAAAAATGGTTAGCTCTGGTTTGGACATAAACCGGAAAGGTAATCTAGTAGTTCCAATGCCTCTGTTAACATATAGAGTTAACTTGTGATTATTTTCTATGGTATAAAGTCCCTCTGGATAGTTTTTGGCATAAGGCGGTATAACAAGCGGACCAATGAAGGGAAGTTTAACTTGTCCACCATGGCTGTGGCCACTTATTTGCCAGTTAATCGGATATTGTGCAGCTGTTTCGGCAAGGTCTGGAGCATGTGAAAGTAAGATTTTAAAACAATCGTTAGGAACATTTTTTAAGGCAAGAGGTAAATTGGGCCTTCCTAACATGGCATCATCAATTCCTAATAAAAAGATAGCACTTCCATCCTTTACTTTTATTTCTTTTGCTTCATTTAGTAAGACGCTGAAATTAGTGGTTTCCATAATATTACGGTAAATGTCTGAACCGTAGCCACCATGATCATGATTACCGAATATGCAATACTTTCCAAGTGGGGCATGTAATTTTTCTAAAAGATCTACAAGTTTATTGATTTCCGTGTATTTATTTGGCTCGTCCATTAAATCTCCAGTAAAGATTATAATATCTGGCTGTATAGCATTTATTTTATCGACTAACCTCTTAAACTGGGTAAGAGTGTATTGAAATCCAAGGTGGGTATCGCTAAATTGGACCATCTTTATTCCATTAAAGCCTTTAGGGATTAACGGATGTTTCATTTGTTGTTCTTGAATATCGAGTAATGATGGTTCAATGCGGTTTGCATAAAGATAGCCCCCCGAACTTACTCCTAGAACGGCAAGAAATGAACCGAATGATCGTTTTAGAAATGTTCTCCTCGTCTGCTTTTTAGCCATTATTCTACCAGCCTTCTGTTATTGGACTTAAGGGGGTCCTTTCATATTGTCTTTAAAATTACCCCATATTGCAAGTGAAAAAGGTACTTGGTAGTTTTTATGCATATACGGTTCAAAAGATACTAATATACATTAAAAAAAGGCAGTCAATTTGACTGCCTTATTATTTATAACTTACTGCTCGACTTTGCAGGGCCTTCCAGGAGGAGATAAACTGTGTTTTACCGACTCTAACCTGTTTTCTACCTGATAGTGGATCATTTAAATACACGTAATTGGTATCAAAGCCAACTAACACTACTGCATGTAAATCAAGTGGTGTCTTGATGTATTGTTTTCCATGGTACCAGCCTTCCCACCGATCAGGCAGTCGGTAATCTCCAGTCGTCCAGACTACAACTGGAAAACCCGCAGCTACGTGCTCTAATACTTTGTCAAAGGGTTGGTTAGTCAAATTAACCGCTCTTCCCGGTAGTTTTTGATTGATTAATGCAATCATCGGTTTGTCAAACACAGCATACCCTGCTCGTCGGCCAGTCATATCCCCAACAAATCCATCAGCAGGATTTCCCCAGCGTAGTATGTCTCCTTTGGTTGAACGAATAATGGGATCTGGGTCTTTCTGGATGGAATGGTAAAGATCCATTTTATTGGTTTTCACGCCTGCATAATTCAAAACCATCGCTAAACTTGTTACTTCACACCCATAACGTAACTCGGGGTTTTGTTTGATTAAAACTACATTAAGCATGGCAGAATTTTTTTTCGGTGGAGCACTAACAGAATTACTCTTTATTGGCTTGTTTTTTACATTTATTATTTGGTCTTTAACGTCCGTTATGGTATTTGATTTATTACTAATAGGGACGGTCAGAGATTCGTTCTCGGAACTCTTACTTATCGGCACTCTAGACTCTGGTTTTTCCTTGTTAGAGACAGAATTTGTATTCGCATTAAAATGGCTGCAACCAAACATTGGAAGGAGTAATGCTGCCAAGCAAAGCTTCTTCAAAATTAATCCTCCTTTAACGCTCAATTAAAGCGTTGATCTTTTGGTATCACCATTTGCCCTATTAACACTGAATTCCAAAATCATTTTTAAAGGGCTTGTATGTAGGATGTGATTGTATCTAAGTTGCTATAATGGTATCCTTTTGGAAAAGAACGTGAAACGGCACGTACGCGTATGGTATAATGAAAATATTTTTTTGGAGGTACTTAGATGGATGCTTTGGATATCCTATCGGATGTTGAAAATTGCTTTCCCTATTTTCAGCCGATTTTTAGTGCCGATGAACAGCGGGTTATAGCTTATGAGGTCTTAGGGAGATACCAATCTGAAGGCAATATAATAAGCTTGGGTCCATTTTTTCAAGACGAAGAGATCCCTGATGAATATAAATACGAAGTGGATTTATTAATTGTTAAAAAGGCGCTTGAAAAATCAATGGAACTAGATCCTGATATTCGCTTGTTTTTAAATCGGAATGCCGATTTATTAATGTATAAACATGGTGAGCCATTTTTACAGGAGCTTTTAGCTTTTGAGAAAAGAGGGTTAAATCTTCAGCGAATAGTTCTGGAAATTTCTGATCGTAATTACAATGGGGATGTGGATCAATTTGACCATCTTCTGCAGTATTACAGGACATATGGTATTAAAATTGCCATAGCTAGTGTTGACAGTGAAAGTCATTATTTTGAACGTCTAGGTCAGCTTAATCCAGATATATTAAAAATCAATTTACATCCGCTAAAATCGACGTCAACAGGGATGAACTTTAATGATGTTTTGTTCTCCTTGTCGCTTTTTGCAAGAAAAATAGGTGCTACTCTTTTGTTTGAAAATATTGAAATGAGTTATCAGCTGCAATTTGCTTGGAAAAATGGTGGCCATTATTATCAGGGATATTACTTACACCCACCATCTGCTGAGTTCATAGAACGAGACTTATTAAAGCATCGGTTAAAAGAAAAATTTCATGATTTTATTTCCTATGAAAAGAAAAAGTTAGAGGCTGTTTTTACTACTGCAGAAAACTTGCAAGTAAAGGTTCAGGAGCTAGTGATAAAAAACAGAAAAGCAAGTTATGAAGAACTTTTTCAGGCTTTGATAAAGGAAATGGATCAGGTGGCATTTAGGATGTATATATGTGACGAAGATGGTTTTCAAAAGTCAGCAAATATTTTTAAAGATAAAAATGGCTGGATCAGCCAATCTGAGTACTTAAATAAAAACTGGAGTTGGCGTCCCTATTTTTTAGAAAACATAATAAAAATGCGTCATGAACAAAAAGGTATTCTGTCTGATTTATATTGTGACATTGAAACAGGTGAAACCATTCGAACTTTTTCCTTTCCAATGAACGGGAATGATTATCTATTCATTGATATCTCGTACCAATATTTATTTGAACATGATCAACTTCTTTAAACATACAGTTGAATAGAAAGATTCCTGAAGTGGCATTTTAATGAAGAGGGTACTACAGCCGGTCAATACGGAACACTTCATTAAAAAGGGGTTTTGTTAATGGGTTTTATCAATATTCTTGGAATTCTTATTATTGCAATTCTTGCCATTTCGGCTATTTATACGCTGGTTTTAGGTAGACAGCAGAAAGTGGTTGAAGGGAATATGGATACTCAAATAGAAAAACATGTTCAGAAGCATGCATATATTAAAAATCCAATTTTTTTAGCCTACGGAATCTTCTTTGCTTTACTACTTTTCATCGTTTTTTTTGTTGCAATTACTTTTTATTAATGGGTCTCAATAAGGGATCCATTTTTTTATGCGTTTTCTAAAAAAATCTGTGTTAAAGAAAAGTGTTAATTTTTACACCCTGTTGATTGGAGCGGAAGGCACGAAGACTCCTGTGGGAGTGTGGTTCAGGGGAGACCCCGCAGGCGCAAGCGCCGAGGAGGCTCGCCGAAACACCCACGGAAAGCGAAGTGCCTGGAGAGGAAATCAACAGGCTATTTTAACAAAGCCATAAAAAAAATACCTAATTCTTTATTTTTACTTGGACAAATGGAGTGTGTTATTTTATTCTTTTAATATTGGCATATAAATTCACTCGATTGTAAAATTTTGAAAAAATCTTCAATCAGGATAGAAATAGGCCAAATGAGAAACATATCTGTATACAGTTATGTTTGTGTTTGAAAGGAGAAGAAGCAAATGTCACAGCTTCAAGGTATATTAACAAGATTAAAAAATCTACAGGAACAATCAAATAGTGGTGAACCAGCTCAACGCTATTTTGAGGTAAATGGTGAAAGAAAATGTCAGGTTACATTTCATCCGAAAACAGAAACATTTGAATTAGAAATATATAACGAGAAGGAAAAGCCAAAAAGATATCAATTTGATAATATTGATATGATTACAATTGAAATTTTTGATTTGATTCAATAGGAACCCTCGGGTTCCTTTCTTTTTCGAATATGATTTAAATTTTTCACAGACCCCCGAAAACTATGATAAAATAAGTCTGTAGAAAAACAAATATTGAGGAGTTTTCGGCGATGATCAGTCTTCCAAGCGGGGAATTTTTAGAGTATACGATAGAAGAATTAATGATACCATCAGAGCGCGTTGCACATGTGCAAATCGGAAACAATCTCGAACATGCATTGTTGGTCTTAACAAAAAGTGGTTATACAGCTATACCTGTATTAGACCCGCATTATAAACTACATGGGTTAATCAGTACCCCCATCATAATGGATTCTATTCTTGGACTTGAACGAATTGAATTTGAAGCGCTTGAAAATAAACGGGTAGAAGAGGTCATGAAGAGTTCAATACCTCGAGTAAAAGTGAATGATTCAATCTATTTGTGCTTAGATTTATTGGTTAACCATCCATTCCTTTGTGTAGAAACAGAGGAAGGCTTCTTTGAGGGCATACTCCCAAGAAGCACGGTATTAAACCAACTAAACAAGGTAGTAAAAAGGTTTAAAAAATAGGCTGTGTTAAAGAACAGTGTTGATTTTTACACCTGTTGATTGGAGCGGAAGGCACGAAGACTCCTGTGGGAGTATGGTTCAGGGGAGACCCCGCAGGCGCAAGCGCCGAGGAGGCTCGCCGAAACACCCACGAACCGCTCGTGCCTGGAGCGGAAATCAACAGGCAAGTTTAACAAAGCCAAAAAATAAGATGGTAAGAGCTCCCAATTAGGGAGCTGTATTTATTTAAAGATATGAGGTGTTAAGATGAGTAATACCACCACTAAGAATGCCGCAGCAGGCAGTGCTCGAAAAAAGCAAACGAAAAAGCCACTTGTATTAGCTTCTGTTATGCTAGCCATGTTTATGGGGGCGATTGAGGCAACGATTGTTTCAACCGCCATGCCGGCAATAGTAGCAGATTTGGGTGGATTCACACTTTATAGTTGGGTTTTTTCTGCTTATCTTTTAATGAATTCAATAACGGTACTTATCTATGGTAAATTATCAGATTTGTTCGGTAGAAAGCCGATTCTCACGTTTGGGATTATAATTTTCTTACTAGGTTCTATCCTTTGTGGGTTTGCGACATCTATGAAAACACTCATCATCTTTCGATTGATTCAAGGGTTCGGTGCTGGTGCTGTCATGCCGATCGCGACAACTATTGTCGGAGATATTTATACAGCTGAAGAAAGAGCAAAGATACAGGGGTATCTTTCAAGTGTGTGGGGGATATCCGCTATTACAGGTCCTGCTGTTGGTGGTTTACTTGTTCAATATGTCAGTTGGCATTATGTATTCTGGATAAACATTCCTCTTGGTATACTCTCCTTAATAGGGCTATGGATGTATCTTCATGAAAATGTTGAAAAGAAAAAACATGACATTGATTATATTGGGGCGGTTTTATTAACTGTTACAATATCCTCACTTATGTTTGTCCTCGTAGAAGCAGGAAGCCATTGGGCATGGGGATCTTGGCAAATTGTTAGTCTTTTAGTTTTATCAGTACTCGCCTTGATTGCATTCGTTTTTCAGGAAAGTCGTGCGATTGAGCCGGTTATGCCATTTTCAATATGGAAAGAGCGTTCCATATTTATAGCTAATATAACTTCATTGACTACTGGGATTATGTTAATTGGAATATCAAGCTTCCTACCTACTTTTGTTCAAGGTGTTATGGAACAAACACCAATTGTAGCCGGTTTTACATTAACTACGATGTCTATCGGATGGCCAATTGCCTCTACACTTGCAGGGAGAATGCTTATCTCAATAGGTTATCGTAAAACTTCTATAATTGGTGGCGTATTCTTAATCCTAGGGAGCTTTGTTTTTATCACGATGTCATCTTCTTCGGGTCCAATATGGGCAGCAGTGGGTTCCTTTTTTGTTGGTGTAGGTATGGGTCTAACATCAACGGCATTTATTGTTTCCATTCAAAGTACTGTTAGCTGGCAGCAAAGAGGAATAGCTACAGCGGCAAACATGTTCATGCGAAATCTGGGCAATACAATAGGAGCAGCATTACTGGGAGGAATACTGAATAACAGATTGAATGCTTACTTTAGCCAAAAAGATCCTTCTTTATCAGTTGACGATACAAATATTCTCTTAAAGGTAAGTGAGCGTGAAGACCTCGCGGGAGGGGTGCGCCGGATCTTACAGGATGGACTAACCTTATCATTACATACGGTTTATTATGTGGTCTTTACATTTGCTATAATTAGTCTAGTTTTAATCTTTTTTATTCCGAAAAAAAAGGATGAAGGCTCTGTGTAAAGTTCACAGGGCTTTTTTTAGGAGTGATCACGTTGTCCTCATTATCAGAATTTCACTTATTATCTGTACTTGCACAAGAAATGAATATGCGAAAAGCTTCTGAACGGCTGTTTGTTTCGCAACCCGCTCTTTCACAGCGCTTACAAACAATTGAAAAAGATTGGGGCACAAAATTATTTATTCGATCGCAAAAGGGGTTAGCCCTAACTCCATCTGGAGAACATGTGATTGATTTTGTGAATGATGTACTAAAAAAACAGGAGAAGGTTCGTGAGACCATTCACTCCCTTCAATCAGGCGTTTCAGGGACATTAAAAATTGCTGTTGCATCAATTGTAGGACAAAATTGGCTGCCACAAGTTTTAAAAAAGTTTATTGATAAATATCCACAAGCGAAAATTTCATTAGTAACTGGGTGGAGCAGTGAGATTTTAAAATGCCTATACGATGATCAGGTTCATATTGGGATTATACGTGGAACACCGGACTGGAAAGGGGTAAAGGTACACCTATTTAATGATCCTCTGTATTTAGTTGACAGAGAAATTACCAGACCAGAGCAGGTTTTGGCGACCGATCGTCCTTTTATTCAATTTAAAAGTGATTCCAATTACTATCAGGAAATTCAGGATTGGTGGATGCGGAATTTTAAAATGTCCCCAAAGAGAACAGTTGTGGTTGACCAAATTGAAACCTGTAAACAGATGGCTTTTAATGGTATTGGCTATGCCATTTTGCCAGGAATCACCTTAACTAAGGCAGAGAGGGATATTTTCAAAATTCCTCTTGTAAATGAGAATAATGAAGCATTAAAACGTGATACTTGGCTACTTGGTTATGAATCTTCTTTCCAGTTAAAACAGGTTCAAGCATTTGTCGAACTTATTAAGGAGCATATCGCCGAATCTTCAGAAGATTGATGTTGTTTTTTCTTGTTTTCGACTCTTTTGTTTGTTAAAGTATTTTCTATAATAACTGAAGCGACTAAGCGCTTCTACTTTATTAGATCAACTACATAGGGGGCAACAATATGAAAATGATGGATGCAAATGAAATTATCTCTTTTATTCAAAATAGTAAAAAATCGACTCCGGTTAAAGTGTATTTGAAGGGTGATTTAGAAGGATTAGATTTTGGCAGCAATTCAAAAGTGTTTATTAACGGAAATACTGGAGTAGTTTTTGGTGAGTGGTCAGAAATTAATGCAGTATTAGAAGCAAATCAAGCAAAAATAGAAGATTATGTACTAGAAAATGACCGCAGAAATTCTGCGATTCCACTTCTAGACACTAAAAACATCAATGCTCGTATCGAACCAGGTGTAATCATCCGTGATCAAGTGGAAATTGGTGATAACGCAGTTATAATGATGGGTGCAGTAATTAATATTGGTGCAGTTATTGGTGAGAAGACTATGATTGATATGGGCGTTGTCCTAGGTGGAAGAGCAACTGTTGGTAAAAATTGCCACATAGGTGCTGGTACTGTATTAGCAGGAGTAATTGAGCCACCATCAGCAAAGCCTGTTGTCATTGAGGATGATGTATTGATCGGTGCGAATGCAGTAGTCCTTGAAGGTGTTACAGTTGGTACAGGCTCTGTGGTTGCTGCAGGCGCAGTTGTGACAAAAGATGTTCCGCCGTACACAGTAGTTGCAGGGACACCTGCAAAGAAAATCAAGGATATTGACGAAAAGACAAAATCAAAAACTGAAATAATGCAAGAGCTTCGTCAGTTATAAGAAAAGCGTAAGCGCCTTGAACAGACTGATGTAAGAACAAAACAAAGCGTGGAGCTTCTCCACGCTTGTTTTATAGGAGAGAAGAGGGTGAAGGTAGTGAATGATTTAATTAACATCCGACGTGATTTACATCAAATTCCTGAACTTGGTTTTCAGGAGTTTAAAACACAGGCTTATTTGTTGTCATATCTAAAGTCTCTACCACAGGAACGGCTAACTATTAAGGAGTGGAAGACGGGGCTATTTGTCATGCTCCAAGGTTTAAATCCTCAAAAAACGATTGGATACCGGACGGATATTGATGGACTTCCAATAAGTGAGGAAACAGGATTACCATTTTCCTCTACACACGATTCATATATGCATGCCTGTGGTCATGATTTCCACATGAGCATTGCTCTAGGAGTGTTGACTCACTTTATCCGGAAGCCAATTAATGATAATCTTTTATTTGTTTTTCAACCTGCCGAGGAAGGTCCTGGAGGGGCAGAACCAATGCTGAAATCGGACATTATGCAGGAATGGAAACCGGATATGATTTTTGCTCTTCATATAGCACCAGAGTATCCTGTCGGAACGATTGCATTAAAGCCTGGGTTGTTATTTGCTAATACCTCAGAATTGTTCATTGACCTCATTGGAAAGGGAGGTCATGCCGCCTATCCCCACCAAACAAATGATATGGTTGTTGGTGCGTGCATGCTGGTTAATCAGTTGCAAACGATTATCTCAAGAAATGTGGACCCATTAGATAGTGCTGTAGTGACAATAGGAAAGATTACAGGGGGAACTGTTCAAAATATTATTGCAGAAAAAGCTAGGCTAGAAGGGACGATTCGGACATTGTCACCAGATTCGATGCGAAAGGTGAAACAACGTATAGAAGCGTTGGTAAAAGGGATCGAAACAGGCTTTGACTGTAAAGCGGTAATTGATTATGGTTCCATGTATTATCAGGTAAATAATAATGAGTCAATTACAAAAGAATTCATTGGAACCATTAAAAAAGAGACTGATATCCATGTGGTTGAATGTAAGGAAGCGATGACTGGCGAAGACTTTGGATATATGCTCAAAGAAATTCCAGGGCTGATGTTTTGGCTTGGTGTAGATTCACCATTCGGTTTACACCATTCCAAATTAAATCCAAATGAAAGTGCAATCGACGTTGCAGTAAAAGCTATGACGACATATATCGAGTTTAAAGGAAACGAAAGTTACCTGTAGTACAAGCCTTATCATTTCAACTTATCGATTAGACATGATAAAATCAAATAGAATAAAAAGAATATTGTTACATATCGTCGTTTATTCTATTGCGAATAGGGCAAAACTTAATAAGGGATATTTAGGTTATAGTTAATAATTAATATTTATTTAAATTAATTATAATTTAATATTGACTCAAAATAGTCTTTATCCTATAATGAAAATGTCAAAGAGATAGCAAATAAGACTTGCTATAAACTCATTTTATGTAATTATTGGAGGGATTCGGTATGCCAGAACGTATGGTAGGTAAACAAGCTCCACGATTTGAAATGGAAGCGGTTATGCCAAACAAAGAATTTAAAAAAGTAAGTCTTGAAGAAAACATGAAAAATGATAAATGGACAGTATTGTTCTTCTATCCAATGGACTTCACATTTGTATGTCCAACTGAAATTACAGCAATGTCTGATCGTTATGATGAGTTCGAAGATCTTGATGCGGAAGTTATTGGTGCTTCAACTGATACTATCCATACTCACCTTGCTTGGATTAAAACAGATCGCAAAGAAAATGGTCTTGGCGACTTGAACTATCCTCTAGCTGCTGACACTAACCATGTTGTAGCACGTGACTATGGAGTGTTAATTGAAGAAGAAGGTATTGCATTACGTGGATTATTCATCATCAGCCCTGAAGGCGAATTAATGTACTCTGTTGTTAACCACAACAACATTGGCCGTGACGTGGATGAGACACTACGTGTTCTTCAAGCATTACAAACTGGTGGTCTTTGCCCAGCTAACTGGAAGCCTGGACAAGCTACACTTAATGTTTAATTTTTAACAAACAAAAGATAGACCTAACCTTTTTAAAGTGTTAGGTCTTTTTAATAGGAGGATTTTCAAATGAAATTACGTGAACCAATGCCGGAGTTAGCGGGTGCAACAGAATGGTTAAACGGACAAGTGACAAGAGAGGATTTGATTGGTGAGAAACCAACATTAATCCATTTTTGGTCTATCAGCTGTCATTTATGTAAGGAAGCGATGCCACAGGTAAATCAATTCCGTGATGATTTTAAGGACAAGCTAAATGTTGTTGCCGTTCATATGCCCCGTTCTGAAAATGACTTGAACCTGGAAGAAATAAAGCAAGTAGCAGCTGAACACGGTATCACACAACCGATTTTTGTTGATAATGAGCATAAGCTTACTGAAGCGCTTGAAAATCAATATGTTCCTGCCTACTATGTATTCGATCGTGAAGGGAAACTTCGACATTTCCAAGCGGGTGGAAGTGGAATGAAAATGCTTGAAAAACGTGTAAATCGAGTATTAGATGAGTTAGAAAAAACAGAATAAAATAAACAAAAGACTGTCCGTTACATCAAACGGACAGTTTTTTTCACTATAAGAAAGTATAAAATTCGACTTCGAGAATTGTCTAGCTCCAGCGCCTAGCCCCTCGGGTCAAATGTTCTTTGGCAATAAAAGTCAAAGGACGGACTTTTCTTGCCAAAGAACATTTGCCTGTCGGGGCTGACCAAGGCGCTTGCGCTTTTCTTATTTTGGTGATTTTAAAGCATATTGTTGATACCCTGTTGATTGGAGCGGAAGGCACGAAGACTCCTGCGGGAGTACGGGGCAGGGGAGACCCCGCAGGAGCAAAGCGACGAGGAGGCTCCCCGGCACGCCCGCGAACCGCTTGTGCCTGGAGTGGAAATCAACAGGCACTTTTAATATAGCCATTTATTTTTGTAGTGTTGTAACCTTGTGTCCTTTTTATCGTCCGTATTAATAACACTGGATTCTGTAGTATTTATTCTGCCTGGCAATGACGATATATAAAAGGGGTGTCAAGGTTATGAAAAGATTAATTAAATGGGTACCAATTTATTTACTGATTATGTGCATGGTTTTAGCAGGATGTAGTTCTAGCAGTAAAAGTGAATCGGCTAAGATGAACGAAGATAAAGCCGTAATGGATTCTGCTCCATCTGGCAGCCAAGAGGAAACAATGAATGCTTCAGGTGAAAAAGCTAAGGGGGAACAAACAAACCAATCTGATAAACTAGAGGCAACTAGTCAGATGGTTATTTATCAGGCGGATTTGCAGCTTCGAGTAAAGAAATTTGAGAGGACAGTCCAAAGTTTAGAAGAAAAAGCAGTGAAATATGGAGGCTATATTTCAGAATCCAACGTGGCAAAAGAGGGGAACGAACAATTAAGCGGGAGAATTGTTATACGAATACCGCAAAAATATTTTCAAACCTTTCTACATGATGCGGAAGGGGAAGCTGTAGAAGTACTCCAGAGAAACATTTCTGGGCAAGATGTAACGGAAGAATATGTTGACCTTGAATCAAGATTAAAATCAAAAAGAGTAGTGGAAGAACGGCTCCTAGCTTTTATGAAAAATGCAACCAAAACAGAGGATCTATTAAAAATCTCCTCTGATTTAGCTGTTGTTCAGGAGGAAATTGAAACCATTGAAGGTAGAATGAAATATCTGGATAATCAAATATCACTTTCTACAGTGACAATTACCCTTTACGAGAATAAGGTGAGCGTTCCTGACCTTAATAAAGACCAGTTAAATACATGGGAAAAAACAAAAAAACAATTTATGAAGAGTACGAACATGCTCTTAGCTTTCTTATCAGGAGTTGTTGTTTTTATTATTGGAAACCTACCTATCCTTATAGTATTGGGTGTAATCGGATTCTTAGGTTTACTAGTATTTAAGCAGAGACGAAACCGAAATAGACAAGATTAGTGGCGCTCTCAAGCACCAGAATGCTATGATAGTACCATCATGATTAATGAGTTAGCGGGGGAGTCATAATATGAAGAAGAGTTATGCGGTAATTGGTTTAGGACGTTTCGGTGGTAGTATATGCCGGACGCTAACCGATGAAGGAATGGAAGTATTGGCTATTGATGTAAATGAAGAGCGAGTAAATGAATATGCAATGATTGCTTCCCATGCGGTGGTTGGTGATACAACAGATGAAAATGTATTAAAAAGCCTCGGGATTCGGAATTTTGATCATGTAATTGTAGCCATCGGCGATGATATTCAATCGAGTATCTTAACTACCCTAATCTTAAAGGAATTAGGAGTTGGACGTATTACAGTTAAAGCTCAAAATGATTATCATGAAAAAGTTCTTAGGAAAATTGGAGCGGATCATGTTGTACACCCGGAAAGGGATATGGGAAAACGAATTGCAACTAATATGGCCTCAAGCAATGTGGTTGATTATCTACAACTTTCTGATGAGCATAGCATAGTCGAAATCGTTGCTAACGGTAAGCTTAGTGGTCACACAATTATTGATTTGGATATCCGTAAGAAATACGGACTAAATATTGTTGCAATTAAAAGAGGAGAAGAAATTATTGTCTCTCCACAAGCAAAGGAAACGATTTACCTTAATGATGTATTAATCGTAATAGGAACTGATACCGACATAGACAGATTTGAAAAGAAAGTCCTTGAATAACGCAAAAGCTCCAGCCTCTAGGCTGGAGCTTTTATGTTATTTCATTAGAGTATAAAATTCGACTTCGAGAATTGGCCAGCTCCAGCGCCTAGCCCCTCGGGTCAAATAACCTTCGGCAATAAAAGTCAAAGGGCGACTTTTTTGCCGAAGAACATTTGCCTGTCGGGGCTGACCAAGGCGCTTCCGCTTTTCTTATTACACTTCCATAATGATTGGAAGTATCATTGGTCTTCGTTTTGTTTTTTCATAAAGGAATGGTGCTAACGTGTCTGTAATTTCGTTTTTAATTTCAGACCATTGGCTTGTTTTTCGTTCCATAACCTTATTTAAGTGTTTAGTGATTAAGTTTTGTGCATCATTAATTAGATCACCAGATTCTCTCATATAAACAAATCCACGAGAGATAAGGTCTGGTCCTGAGGCAATTTTAAATTCCTTCATATTAATACTCACTACGACAACGACTAAACCTTCTTCTGAAAGAATTCTTCTATCGCGGAGAACGATATTTCCGATGTCACCTACGCCGCTACCATCAATATAGACAGAGCCTGAAGGGATTTTCCCAGCAACCTGTGCCGTATTTTCAGAGAGGGCTAATACTTCACCATTGTCCATGATAAAGCAATTTTCTTCTTCTACGCCACAATCAACTGCAAGCTTTGCATGCATTTTTTGCATCCGGTATTCACCGTGGATAGGCATGAAGAATTTTGGTCTAATTAAACGAAGCATAAGCTTTTGCTCTTCTTGACCACCGTGACCAGAAGTATGGATATTACTTAGTTTACCGTGGATAACCTCTGCCCCGGCTCTGTAAAGCATATTAATCGTTCTGCTAACACTGATTGTATTCCCTGGAATTGGTGATGAAGAAAATACAACAGTATCCCCAGGAATAATTTGAATTTGACGGTGTGTTCCATTAGCAATTCTTGAAAGTGCCGCCATCGGTTCACCCTGACTTCCTGTACAAAGGATCGTCACTTTATCTGCAGGTAGACGATTAATTTGATTGGACTCAATAAACGTTTCCTTAGGCGCAATAATATAACCTAATTCAATGCCAATGTTTATAGCTGCTTCCATACTCCGTCCAAAAACAGCCACTTTTCTACCATTTACTACAGCAGCTTCCACTACCTGTTGCAGTCTGTGAATATTTGATGCAAATGTAGCGAAAATGATACGGCCATCTACTTTCCTGAAAATATCATGAATACTTTCACCGACACGACGTTCTGACATCGTGAAATCAGGTATTTCGCTGTTAGTACTATCAGAAAGCAAGCACAATACGCCCTCTTTACCGATTTCAGCCATTTTAGTCAAATTTGCTGGTTCTCCAACAGGGGTAAAATCAAATTTAAAATCACCCGTATGAACGACTTGACCAGGAGGTGTTTTTACAACAATACCATAGGAGTCAGGGATACTGTGGGTCGTACGGAAAAAAGTAACCGATGTTTTGCGGAATTTAATGATATCGTCTTCTTTAATTTCAATCAGTTTAGCATTTCTTAATAAGCCATGCTCTTCTAATTTATTTTTAATTAAGCCCAATGCCAATTTTCCGCCGTAAATAGGAATATTAATCTCACGAAGTAAGTAAGGAATTCCACCAATGTGATCCTCGTGTCCGTGTGTTACAAATAATCCTTTTATTTTATCTTCATTTTTAACAAGGTAAGTGTAATCAGGTATAACATAATCGATACCTAATAACTCATCTTCAGGAAACTTAATTCCAGCATCAATTAAGATGATTTCATCTTGGAACTGAACTGCATACGTATTTTTGCCTATTTCACCTAAACCACCTAAGGCAAAAACTGCAGTTTGATCATTTTTTACAAATTTCATAAATTATCCAATCTCCAATACTTTAAAGTCTTCATTTTGTTTTTCATATTCTAAAAATGCTCCTGATACTTCCTGCACTAATTCTACATTTAACCCACGATCAGCAATTTTTGTGCGGACATCTCTAACCGATTCGCCTTCAACAAAGATTGTTTTTGTGTTTTCTCTTACAGGTACTTCATTAATACTTCTTTGGTAATATACTTTAAATATCATTACAATATCGCTCCTAACTTAGGTCATAACTTTTTCTATTATATAAAACATTTTCATCTTTTTCATTTATTTTCTTTGGCAGTCCTTGGACTAAATATGAAAAGTATGTAAAAGAATCGCTGTTTTTACAATGTACAATAACGAAGGAGCCCTCCGCAAGTTTGAAGGGCTCGAAAAATTTAGGCAATGGATTTCTTTCTAAGTAAATCATTCCACTGTTTTAAGAGCTTTTTCCGGAGCTTCTTTAACATAGTGGATCATCTCCTTACCTCTTATTTTATACGATCCTTGTCCAATGTAAAGCAATCAATGGTAGATTATTGAAGGTTTTTAAAAAGAAAGGGTTTTTTTACTATTATGATATGATAAAAACGCATATTTTCTCATGGATAAACATGGAAGATTCATGGCGAATTACAAATTGACAATTATTTATAGAAGGTTTAGTGTTTTAAAGGGATAAATTAAATAGAAGGAAGAATGGTGAGATGGGAAAATTATTTAGTGCTTTGGCTGTATTGAGCCTTATTTGGGGAACTTCATTTTTATTTATAAAATTACTTTTAAACTCTATGGATCCAGTTGTGGTGGTTTTTGGCAGATGTCTATTTGGGTCAATGATCCTGCTATTAATTGTAATATTAAAAAAGAAAAAATTGAAACTAAGTACACTTCCTTGGTTTCAGTTATTGCTTGTAGCATTAGCTAATAATGCCCTACCATGGCTACTCATTAGTTCAAGTGAAACAAAACTTACTTCTGGTATGGCATCTATTATTAATGCAACAACACCGATATGGACCTTAATCATTGGAGCTTTCTTTTTTTCTTCATCACTGAGAAGGAATCAATGGATTGGCATAATGATTGGTTTCCTCGGCATTTTTATTTTATCCGATTTTAAATTAGGGGATTTATATTCAGGAAATGTAATCGGCATTCTTTTAATGACAGGTGCAACTCTATGTTATGGAATTGGTTCTCATCTGTCTAAAAAGTATTTAGCTCATTTATCTGTGCTTGAAACCTCGTTCTTTACTTTACTATTCTCTACTGGTATCAGCTTAATCATGGTGCTATTTAAGACGCCGCATTCACTTTCAACTTTTGTCAACATGAATACCTTGGGACCTTTTGTCGGGCTTGGTGTTTTAGGATCGGGAATCGCCTATTTACTTTACTACTATTTGGTGAAAGAAGGTAGTGCAGAGTTTGCCTCTCTTGTAACCTATCTTGTACCAGTCTCAGCAATAATCTGGGGTACTTTTTTATTACAAGAGGAATTACACTTCTCCATGATGGTAGGATTACTTATTATTTTTTCTGGTGTATATATTTCAACCATCAAACCAAAGGAAAAATCAAAAGCAACCTTCACAGCATAGTTCGAGCAAAAAGGAGTTATTTTTAAATGAAAAAAATTGTATTTTTTGATATAGATGGAACACTGCTTGATCATGAAAAAAACCTCCCTGCCAGTACAAAAAAGGGCCTCCAACTGTTAAAGGATAATGGAGTTTTTGTGGCCATTGCTACGGGCAGAGCCCCGTTTATGTTTACAGGTTTACGGGAGGAGTTAGAAATAGACTCTTTCGTAAGTTTTAATGGGCAATTTGTTGTCTTTGAGAACGAGATTATTTATGAGAACACCTTAAATGAAAAAGAATTAGAAAAACTATTCCAGCAGGCTAAAACAAACGAACACCCATTAGTTTTTATGAATGATAAGACAATGAAATCAAGTGTGCGGCATCACCCTTATATTGAAGAAAGTTTGGGAAGTTTGAATTTTACACATCCAGACGAAGATGCAAGATTTTATGTAAATCGTAAAATGTATCAGTCACTCCTTTTTTGTAAGGAACAGGAGGAACAGAAATACGCGGTTGACTATCCGAATTTTAATTTTATCCGATGGCACCCTTATTCCGTTGATATTTTACCAAAGGGAGGATCAAAGGCAGAGGGCATTAAGAAAATGATAGAACGGTTAGGTTTTGAATTAAAAGATGTATACGCATTTGGCGACGGGATGAATGATTTAGAAATGTTAAAAGCCGTTGGAACAGGTGTGGCAATGGGGAATGGGGTAGCAGAAGCTAAGGCCCATGCAGACCTAATTACGACTGATGTATCTGAGAATGGTATATGGAACGGACTAAAGGAACTTCAGTTAATATAAAATAAAAGATGGCTGACTCTACCTGAGTCAGCCATCTTTTAACGTTCAATTGCTGTTGCTCCATCAATTGGTCTTAATGGTTCTTGCTTATCAATAAGGTCGTAAAACATCACACCATTTAAGTGGTCGATTTCATGTTGAAAACAAATAGCAGGTAAACCCTTTAGACGAATTTTAACCTCTTCGCCATTAAGATTAATACCTTTCACTGTAATTCTTGCATATCTAGGAACAAAGCCTGGGATGGCTTCGTCTACAGAGAGACAACCTTCACCTGTTTGTAGATATGCCTTTTCAACGGAATGACTGACAATCTTTGGATTAAAAAGAGCATAACTATAGAGCACACCTTTTTCATCTGTTACATGCACCGCAATCATTCGCTTGGAAACATTAATTTGTGGAGCAGCTAAACCTATTCCAGGACGCAAACCATATTTGGAAGCAATTTCATTATTCTGGCTGTTTATAACGTATTCCAGTAAACCGGATAATATTTGTTTATCTTCTTCTGATGGCGGCATAACAACTTCCGCAGCCACTTTTCTTAGAGTTGGATGGCCATCTCGAATAATATCCTCCATCGTTAACATAACTTTCACTCCTGTGTTCAAAAAAGTAATTGGTATCCATAGTCTATCAAACAATAGATAAAATGTTAATCATTGATTCATGATATAGATATGCAACTCTAAATGGTGCTCAATATTGTCAAATATTCCAAGTATCGATATAGTAGGAGTTGAATGAGATTAGGAGGGTGTACAGTGTTATTTAAAAGCAAATGGCGTTTTTTTATTTCTGTAATAGCTGTCATTTTTATTATATCTGGATGCCAGGCTAAAGAAACACCTGAAGAAAAGATGTATGATGTGTTGGAGAAGGTTGTAGACAAAGAAAAGGTTTTTGAGGAACAGCAGGACCCCCTAGTTAAATTAGAGGAAGAAGAGAAAGTTCTTTATAATCAGATAATCAAACTAGGTATGAAAGAATATGACCAAATAGTCAAGCTCTCCGACAAAGCACTGACTTTGACTGAGAAAAGAAAAACACTTATGGAAAAAGAAACAAACAGCATAAAGGATTCTGAAAAAGAATTTAAGAAAGTGGCTGTAATTAAAGAGGATTTGGATAATCAAGAGTTAAAAAAACTAGCTAATGACCTTTACGATACCATGACTAAAAGATATGAAGCACATGAGGTATTGTATAAAGAATATACTGAGGCTTTAAAAAATGATAAAGAACTATATGAGATGTTTAAGAATAAAGACCTTCCCTTAGAAGATTTAGAAGCAAAGGTTGTTCAGCTTAATGATAATTACAAAAAAGTCTTTGAAGCAAATGAAAACTTTAACAATTTAACAGAACAATACAATGATAAGAAGCTGGCTTTTTATAAAAAAGCGGGTCTAAATCCGGATAAATAGGTATACATCAAAGAAATCGGCTCTTAAAAGCCGATTTTTTCTATATTATAACAAATGTGATTCTGTGTTAATTGTATATAACAGAAGTTATTGTTTATTGGTACAGATAATAAATTAACCTGAAAAATTAATAATACATAGTTGGTGGAAAATTATAAAACATAGTATTTGACGAAGGAAAATGAATGAGGTAAACTCATATATGAGTTAAATAATTGTATCAATTGAGTTACAAAAAATAATGATACAGAATAAAATGTTGGCAGAAGGAAGATTTTTCGTTTTTTCTTCTCTTTTCTGTGAAAAACTATCAATTAGTAATTTCAAGAACTAGACCAACATGACCCGTGCGTTTTTGGGGTAATCTAACTTAGTGGATTTATTTAAAAATTTTTTCTTTGAATAGAAAGGAAGAGGTGACCCAAATGGCTTCTAAAACTCAGAATGCCCAGCTTAATGCTAAAAAAGCACTCGAAGCTGTAGAGGATCAATTTCAAACACTTCAAATTCTTAATGAAGAAGGTGAAGTTGTAAACGAAGCAGCAATGCCTGAGCTATCAGATGAGCAGCTTCAGGAATTAATGCGTCGTATGGTATATACACGAATTCTTGACCAAAGATCCATTTCTTTAAATCGTCAAGGAAGACTAGGTTTCTATGCGCCAACTGCTGGCCAGGAAGCATCTCAACTAGCATCACAGTTTGCATTAGAAAAAGAAGACTTCATCTTACCAGGTTATCGTGATGTTCCTCAAATGATTTGGCATGGTCTTCCATTATACCAAGCATTCTTATTCTCTCGTGGACACTTCCAAGGAAATAAAATTCCAGAAGGTGTTAACGTTATTTCTCCACAAATCATTATTGGTGCTCAAATCATCCAAGCTGCAGGTGTTGCCCTTGGTATGAAAAAGAATGGTGCAAAATCTGTAGCGATTACTTATACAGGTGATGGCGGAGCTTCTCAAGGTGACTTCTATGAAGGTCTAAACTTTGCGGGTGCGTTCAAGGCTCCAGCTATTTTCGTTGTTCAAAATAACCGTTTTGCTATTTCTACTCCAGTTGAAAAACAATCAGCAGCTAAAACTGTTGCTCAAAAAGCTGTTGCTGCAGGTATTCCTGGAATTCAAGTTGATGGTATGGACCCACTAGCTGTTTACGCTGCTACTCGTGATGCTCGTGAACGTGCGATTAATGGTGAAGGACCTACTTTAATTGAGACTTTAACATATCGTTATGGCCCGCACACAATGGCAGGTGATGACCCAACTCGTTACCGTACGTCTGACCTAGATAATGAGTGGGAAAAGAAGGATCCTTTAGTACGTTTCCGTAAGTTCCTAGAAAAGAAAGGAATTTGGAACGAAGAAAAAGAGAACGAAGTAATCGAAAAAGCAAAAGAAGATATTAAAGAGGCGATTAAACAAGCGGACGCGGCTCCTAAGCAAAAGGTAACCGACCTAATGTCCATTATGTACGAAGAAATGCCTCATAACCTTAAAGAACAATATGAAATTTATCAAGCAAAGGAGTCGAAGTAAGTCATGGCTCAAATGACAATGATTCAAGCAATCACTGATGCATTAAGAACTGAGTTGCGCAACGATCCTAAAACACTCGTTTTTGGGGAAGACGTTGGTGTTAATGGCGGAGTATTCCGTGCAACTGAAGGACTTCATAAAGAGTTTGGGGAAGATCGTGTGTTTGATACACCACTTGCTGAATCTGGTATTGGTGGGTTATCAATTGGTCTTGCTTTAACAGGTTTCCGTCCAATCCCTGAAATTCAATTCTTCGGATTTGTTTTTGAAGTAATGGATTCTATTGCTGGACAAATGTCACGTATGCGTTACCGTTCTGGTGGCCGTTACAATATGCCGATAACTGTTCGTTCTCCGTTTGGTGGTGGGGTACATACACCTGAACTTCACTCAGACAGCTTAGAGGGGTTAATGGCCCAAACACCTGGTCTGAAGGTTGTTGTTCCTTCAACACCTTATGATGCAAAAGGATTATTATTGTCAGCGATTCGTGACAATGACCCAGTTGTATTCTTAGAGCATTTAAAATTATATCGTGCATTCCGTCAGGAAGTTCCTGAAGAAGAGTATACAATTCCACTTGGAAAAGCGGATGTAAAACGTGAAGGTACAGATTTATCTATCATTACTTACGGTGCTATGGTCCATGAGTCATTAAAAGCTGCAGATGAATTAGCTAAAGAAGGACACTCTGTAGAAGTTGTAGATTTACGTACAATTAGCCCGCTTGATATCGATACAATTATTGCTTCTGTTGAAAAAACAGGTCGTGCCATTGTTGTTCAAGAAGCACAAAAACAAGCAGGGGTCGCAGCTAACGTAGTTGCTGAGATTAACGATCGTGCCATCCTTAGCTTAGAAGCACCAGTATTACGTGTTACTGCTGCAGATACAATTTATCCTTTCTCACAAGCTGAATCTGTATGGCTTCCAAACTATAAAGACGTAATCGAAACAGCTAAAAAAGTTTTAACTTTCTAAAAGAGGTTCTACTGAAATCTATATATTATAGGAGATGAATCCCAGTGAGCGCAACCGCAACCACATTCCAATTTAAAATGCCTGACATCGGTGAAGGTATTCATGAAGGGGAAATCGTAAAATGGTTCATCAAACCAGGCGATAAAGTCCAAGAAGACGACGTACTTTGCGAAATACAAAATGATAAAGCAGTAGTTGAAATTCCTTCTCCAGTAGAGGGAACAGTTTTGGAAGTTTTAATTGGCGAAGGAACTGTAGCGACTGTTGGACAGGTACTCGTAACATTTGATGCTCCAGGATATGAAAATCTACAATTCAAAGGTGACCATGGTGATGAGGAGCCTAAACAAGAAGCGCCAGCAGCGCCAGCACCAGAAGCTAAGCAAGAAGCTACACCTGCACCAGCAGCAGCACCTGCGCCAGCAGTAGCAGCCCAACCTGCAGTGGAAGTAGATCCAAATCGTCGTATTATCGCTATGCCATCTGTTCGTAAATATGCACGTGAAAAAGGTGTTCAGATCGCCTTAGTTGCAGGAACAGGTAACAATGGACGTATTTTGAAGAATGATATTGATGCCTTCTTAAGTGGAGGAGCAGCAGCAGCGCCACAGGCGGCACCACAAGCAGCAGAAGCAGTGGAGGAAGCTCCTAAGGCAGCAGCAGCACCAACTCCAATTCCACAAGGGGAATATCCAGAAACACGTGAGAAGATGAGCGGTATCCGTAAGGCGATTGCAAAAGCAATGGTTAACTCTAAGCACACTGCTCCACACGTAACTCTTATGGATGAAATCGATGTTACGAAACTTGTTGCACACCGTAAGAAATTCAAGGAAGTAGCTGCGGCAAAAGGCATCAAGCTTACTTTCTTACCATATATCGTAAAAGCATTAACAAGTGCATTAAGAGAGTTCCCTGCTTTAAATACATCTCTTGATGATGCAACAAATGAAATTATCCACAAGCACTACTACAACATCGGAATTGCAGCAGATACTGAAAAAGGTCTATTAGTTCCAGTTGTAAAAGATGCTGATCGTAAGTCAGTCTTCACAATTTCAAATGAAATTAATGAATTGGCTGGAAAAGCTCGTGATGGAAAACTTGCTCCAAATGAAATGAAGGGTGCATCTTGCACAATTTCCAACATCGGTTCTGCTGGCGGTCAATGGTTTACACCAGTTATTAACCATCCAGAAGTAGCTATCCTTGGTGTAGGTCGTATTGCAGAAAAACCAATCGTTCGAAATGGCGAAATTGTTGCGGCTCCTGTGTTAGCATTATCGTTAAGCTTCGACCACCGAATGATTGATGGTGCAACAGCGCAAAACGCAATGAATCATATTAAACGTTTATTGAACGATCCAGAACTATTGTTAATGGAGGCGTAAGAAAAATGGTAGTTGGAGATTTCCCAATTGAAACAGATACTATAGTCATCGGTTCCGGTCCTGGAGGATATGTTGCCGCAATCCGCGCTGCTCAGCTTGGACAAAAAGTGACCATTGTTGAAAAGGAATATATTGGTGGTGTATGTCTAAATGTTGGATGTATCCCTTCAAAAGCCTTAATTTCTGCGGGTCACCGTTATGAAACAGCTGTACATTCTGAATCTTTCGGAATTACAGCTGAAAATGTTAAGGTTGATTTTTCAAAGGTACAAGAATTCAAAGCTGGTGTTGTTAAGAAATTAACTGGTGGCGTTGAAGGATTACTAAAAGGCAATAAAGTGAATGTTGTTCGTGGTGAAGCGTACTTTGTAGATGCCAATACACTTCGTGTAATGGATGAAACATCTGCACAAACATATACCTTTAAAAATGCTATCGTTGCAACTGGATCACGTCCAATTGAATTACCAGCATTTAAATATTCAAAGCGTGTTCTAAATTCTACAGGTGCTCTTAATCTAAATGAAATTCCTGAAAAGATCGTTGTTATTGGCGGCGGTGTTATTGGGATTGAACTTGGTGGCGCCTATGCAAACTTTGGCACGCAAGTAACTGTTTTAGAGGGTGCCGATGAAATTTTAGGCATGGGAGTATTTGATAAGCAAATGGCTGCTCTTGTTAAGAAAACGATGAAGAAAAAAGGTGCGGAATTCTATACAAAAGCATTTGCCAAGGGTGTCGAAGAAACTGAAAACGGCGTAGTGGTAACATTTGAAACAAAAGGCGAAGAAAAGAAAATCGAAGCTGATTATGTTTTTGTAATGGTTGGCCGTCGTCCAAACACTGATGAAATGGGCTTAGAGGAAGCTGGAGTGAAGTTAAGCGACCGTGGCTTAATTGAAATTGACAAGCAATGCCGTACAAGCTTAAGCAATATTTATGCAATTGGTGATGTTGTTGCTGGTCCTCAACTAGCACATAAGGCATCATATGAAGCGAAAATTGCTGCTGAAGCGATTGCTGGTCATCCGTCTGAAATTGATTATTTAGGAATTCCAGCAGTTGTTTTCTCAGATCCTGAGTTAGCACAGGTAGGATATACTGAAAGTCAAGCAAAAGAAGAAGGCATCGAAGTGGTTGCTGCTAAATTCCCATTTGCAGCAAACGGCCGTGCGCTTTCTCTAGACAGTGCTGACGGTTTCTTAAAGCTTATTACACGTAAAGAAGATGGTCTTGTAATTGGTGCTCAAATTGCCGGAGCAAGCGCTTCTGATATGATTGCTGAACTTGGTCTTGCCATTGAAGCAGGAATGACAGCGGAAGACTTAGCGATGACAATTCATGCTCACCCAACACTTGGTGAAATTACAATGGAAGCTGCTGAAGTTGCCCTAGGCAGCCCAATCCATATCATTAAATAATAAAAATAAAAGTCCTTTCCGAAAAACGGAAAGGACTTTATTTTTTTTCAGCGAATTTTAATATAGAGGAGGTGTTAAAAAAATAACTTATGACCCGATTTTATTCATATACTTAAAACACCAAATGGATAAAGAGAAGTTGAGTGGTGATAAAAATGAGAGTATATATTGTCATGCTTTTACAATTTATTATTTGGAGCGGATTTACGTTTATTGAATGGCTTTCAAAGCATGATCAACTCATCTATAAAGTCATTATGTTTTTTGTGTTTTTTTACTTAGCATTTTTAATCGGAAATTATGTCACAAAGTCAGTCCGTAAAACCCTCTTTATTACCGCGTTAAGCTTAGTTATCTATACTTCATTTCATTATACAATGGCTCAAATTATGCATTAAAAAAGCTCCTATAGGAGCCTTTCGTTGCTTTTTATTTTCTTGGGTAATAATACATGACTCTTTCATTAAAAAGATGAAGCTCGCCTTGCAGCTTTTTAGCAAGAAATTTACAGAATTCATTTGCTTTTCCTTTATCTCCATAAGTGGATTGTTCAGGAAGAGTGACTTGTATGTATGTTTGTTCACTTATAACACCGTCATCATTTTGAACCGATTCCGTATCAACACCAATTAGTATGGCATAGTAACGTTCTAGATTGGCTTGTAAGTAAAACCATTTCCCTTTACCGTCTTCCGTTTCTTTGATGTCATAAGGAAAGGCAGATTCTCCAAATTCCCAGCTTACCTGATTGCCTGTTTTGGATGTAATATCTTTATAGTAATAAAATAATTCCTTAACCTCATCAATGGTTATCGTTTGTTTTGCAGATGAAGGCACGAGCTTAATAAATGCATTAACAGCCATCATCATTCCCCCCTATAGTCCGTAGTATATGCCCTTCTATTCTAGCACTGAATAAAAAGTGATGACAACAATTAGAAGAATTAAATTGTCATCATTTCTTGTTATTTTATTAAAAATGAATTATAATAATATTCTAAATATTTAATTAAAAGGAGGAGTCTTATGGAACTATTTGATAAGCTCTATGATGAGCATGAAAATGCAAAAGTGAGGTTCATTGGTTTCACTACTGAAGATACTCGTTATGACTTTGGAATTATTTATACCAATATGTTTTTTGGAAAGCCTCTTGTGATTTGCATGCAAACCGGACGCTCCACACTCCTCGACCCCAAAGATATTGAAGATATTGATTACCTTCAAACTGTATTCCGTATTCCTGATAAAGAGCAGGCAGTTGATCTAGCTGAATTTTTTAGAGAAACACTACCGTCCATTCCTTTTGTTACCCAATATGAGTAGATAAAAGAAAAAATAGGCCTGAAAGGGTCTATTTTTTATGATATTTTTTAAATGTGACATACAAATTAGGCTTGAAATTATTAATGTGATATATTATTATCTAATTAAGGATATTAAAACGCTTTCATAGTAAGATATTCAATTATGAAAAGGGGATAGGACAAATGGGTACACTTGTATGCCAAACTTGTAACTCTACTATTGATCATTTTGAAGATGAAAAAGTAACGGTACTATACTCTAAATGCAATTGCTGTGATAACCACCATATCGAAGAAGAAGTATAAATATTGCTGCCAAATATAAACAGGCTGACTCGTTTACTTTGAGTCAGCCTTTATTTTTTTTGCTCTGTTAAACTTGCCTGTTGATTTCCGCTCCAGGCACTTCGCTTTCCGTGGGTGTTTCGGCGAGCCTCCTCGGCGCTAGCGCCTGCGGGTCTCCCCTGAACCATACTCCCACAGGAGTCTTCGTGCCTTCCGCTCCAATCAACAGGGTGTAAAAATCAACACTGTTCTTTAACACAGCCTATTTATTAAAATTTATTTAATTGCTTTATACTCTTTTATTACATGGATGGTTTTCATTTCATCATCCTCTGGCCCTTGTACAGGTAGGCCAGCTTCTAGATTTTCCTTAATGTAATGAAGATTTTCCTTAGTGATAATCTCACCTGGGATAAAAATAGGAATACCTGGAGGATACACCATAACAAATTCCGCGATAATTCTTCCTTCAGATTCCTCGAATGGAATCACTTCAGTCTCTGCATAAAAAGCATCTCTAGGGGTTAAAGCCAGCACAGGAATTTCAGGTAACAGAACCTCCACTGGTTCAATCTTTGTTGGACGGTGTTCACATTCCTCAGCAAGCTCTTTCAGGGCTTTTACTAAAAGATTTGTTTCTACTTCTGTGTCACCAAGTGTGATGATACAAAGGATGTTATACAGGTCAGAAAGCTCTACTTCAATGTTATGCTTTTCTCTCAACCATTTCTCAACATCATAACCGGTTAACCCTAAATCTTTCACTGAGATGATTAGTTTGGTCGGATCGTAATCAAATGTGGCATTAGAGCCTAAAATTTCTTCACCGATGCAACGAATATGTTCAATTTCATTAATTTTTTTACGAGTGGATTGCGCTAATTTGATTGTACGATCAATTAACTCCTTCCCGTTTGTTGCTAATTGCTTTCGGGCAGTATCAAGTGATGCTAATAATAAATAAGATGTTGAAGTCGTTGTAAGCATGCTTAAAATCGATTGTACATGCTTGGCAGAGACTAAGCCCTCACGTACATTTAAAATGGAACTCTGAGTCATAGAGCCACCTAGTTTGTGGACGCTAGTTGCAGCTATATCAGCACCAGCCTGCATGGCTGAAAGAGGAAGTTCGTCATGAAAATGAATGTGAACACCATGTGCTTCATCTACTAAAACAGGAATATTGTAGGAATGGGTAATTTCAACGATTTTCTTTAGGTCTCCAGAAATTCCGAAGTAGGTGGGATTGATGACTAATACCCCTTTTGCATCTGGGTGTTGCTGTAATGCCCGTTCCACTGATTCAGGAGTAATTCCGTGAGAAATTCCTAATTCTCTATCGATTTCAGGATGAATAAACACAGGAATAGATCCAGAAAAAACAATAGCTGACATTATAGATTTATGAACATTTCTTGGAACAATGATTTTCTCACCAGGTCCACAAACAGCCATTACCATCGCGATAATGGCACCGCTAGTACCTTGAACAGAAAAGAAGGTATGATCGGCACCAAATGCTTCTGCTGCTAGTTCCTGTGCTTTTTTAATCATTCCCTTAGGTGAATGTAAGTCATCAAGGGGACCAATGTTAATAAGGTCAATAGATAGGGCGTTATCGCCGATAAATTGGCGAAACTCTGGGTCCATTCCAGCCCCTTTTTTATGTCCAGGAATATGAAACTGGGTGGGATTTTTTTTTGCATGTTCCAGTAAACCGCTAAATAACGGTGTTTGATTTTGTGACAATCTAACTACACCTCTTTATATAGAAATACTCTTAAGATCAAGTCTATAAAATACATAAAACAAAGGAATTATAGCACTATTCTTTTATATTGCATAGGATTTATTTTGCTCAAACGCTTTATTTGTTTCAAGTTAGTTTCCCATAAAGAGAGGAAAATTAACCTTTTAAGACGAAATAACAAGTAACGAACATTTAGGAGGGAATTTCATTTGAATTGGCGAACACGGGTTACCGAGATTTTAAACATTCAATATCCAATCATACAAGGCGGCTTAGCCTATTTAGCGTATTCTGAGTTAGCTGCAGCTGTCTCCAATGCCGGGGGGCTTGGTCAGATTACTGCGATGTCCTTGAGTCATCCCTATCAATTGCGTGAGGAAATCCGAAAAGTGAAACAATTAACGAACAATCCATTTGGGGTTAATTTTGCTATTGGTCAACATGGCAGACCGTTTTCAGATTTTTTACAGGTCGCTATTGATGAAAAAGTTCCCGTCATTTCCATGACAGGGGGAAATCCGGCTCCAATTTTTGAACAGTTAAAAGGAACCCAAATAAAAACACTAGTCCTTGTTGCTGCAAGAAGGCAGGCAGTCAAAGCAGAAGAACTAGGTGCAGATGCAGTAATGGTTGTAGGTCAGGAAGGTGGTGGCCACCTTGGCAGGGATGATATTGGGACCATGGTATTAATTCCTCAAGTCGTAGATGCTGTTTCCATTCCTGTAATCGCATCGGGTGGAATTGGAGATGGAAGAGGATTAATGGCAGCGCTTAGTTTAGGTGCAGAGGGAATAGAAATGGGAACAAGATTTATTGCCACAAAGGAATGTGTTCATGCTAATGAACTTTATAAGAATAGGTTAGTAGAAGGCTCAGAATCAGATACGGTTGTCATCAAGAGGACGTTAGGAACACCAGCAAGAGCAATAGCGAATAGTTGGACTGATAAAATACTTGAAATCGAGAAAAGTAAAGGTGACTATACTGATCTAAAGGACTTAATTAGTGGAATGGCGAATAAACGCTATATCTACGAAGGAGCTGAAGATGAGGGGTTTGCTTGGGCTGGCCAAGTAATGGGTTTAATAAAGGATGTGCCTCCTGTAGGAGAGCTGTTTGAGCGAATGATAAAAGAAGCGGAAGAAATTCGTGCAAAGTGGGGAAAATAAAGGTATTATACTCTTTATTGAAAGGCTGTTTTAAAGAACATTGTTGATTTTATTCCCTGTTGATTGGAGTGGAAGGCGCGAAGACTCCTGCGGGAGTAGCGTGTCAGGGGAGACCCCGCAGGAGCAAAGCGACGAAGAGGCTCCCCGACTGCCCGCGAACCGCTCGCGCCTGGAACGGAATTCAACAGACAACTTTAACAAAGCCTATTGAAAATAGTTAGAAGGTGAAACAATGGAGTACCAATACCCAATTGATTACAGCTGGTCCACCGATGAGATTGTTGATGTGATTAAATTCTTTGAGGCCATCGAAAAAGCATATGAAAAAGGAATTGAACGCGATGAATTAATGAAGGTCTATCGTCGTTTTAAGGAAATAGTTCCTAGCATTGCTGAAGAAAAGACTGTTTGTGGAGAGTTTGAAGAGATAAGTGGATATTCTTCGTATCGAACAATAAAAAAAGCCAAAGAAGCCTCATCAGGTGACAGAATTAAAATGTAAAATAGGAAAGCTCCCGAGATCATTAATATCTAGGGAGCTTTCTTTCGCGTAGTATCTAATTATTTTGTATGGAAACACCAACAACCAGACAATTTGGTAAGATAAACGGGTTCTACGTGACTGAACAAGGCAATCGAGAACGGTTTGGGTAACATAGAAGGGTTCTACGTGACCGAACAAGGCAATCGAGAACCATTTGGGTAACATAGAAGGGTTCTACGTGACCGAACAAGGTAAGCGAGAACAGTTTGGGTAACATAGAAGGGTTCTACGTGACCGAACAAGGCAATCGAGACCGGTTTGGGTAACATAGAAGGGTTCTACGTGACTGAACAAGGCAATCGAGACCGGTTTGGGTAACATAGAAGGGTTCTACGTGACTGAACAAGGCAATCGAAGTCAAGCCCATTATTATGTGTAAATTCATTCCTCATGAAAAGCAATGTTAAGCAGATGATTTATTTTTGGTGTACTGGAAGGGGGTACCCCCTTCCAGTACACCAAAAATTCGCGCTTCGGGTCGCTATTTTTTCTCTTCTTTGTCCTGAATTATTCTTCTTCCTACTTCCTCGGCATAGTCCATTAAGACCGCTCCAATTAATCTGAAAGCTGACTGTGTATTAGGAAATATTCTAATTACCCTCTCTCTTCTCCGGACTTCCTCATTGATTCTTTCTAACGAGTTTGTACTTCGAATATGCTTATGATATTTCGGTTTCTCATTCAAGTATTGAATGGCATCTTCGAAGCCTTCCTCTAATATTTCTATGGCCTTGTCTAATTTTGAATTGCCACTAAATTGCTCAATGAACTCTTTCTTATATTTTCTGGCTTCCTCTACGGTCGCTACTTCAAATATTCTCTTTAACCCGATTTTGACTTCATCCATACCCTTTTTAGGCATATGGGTTATGATATTCTTTTTGAAGTGTACCGTACATCTTTGCCAGGCAGATCCTACAAACTCCGTTCCGATGGCAGCTTTTAACCCTTTGTGTGCATCAGAAATGATTAGCTTAGGTGATTGTAGACCTCTAGACTGTAAGTTATTGGAAGAAACGCTGCCAAGCTTCAGTACTCTCTTTATGATCTACTCTCAAACCAAGAATTTCACGCCTATTGTTCTCGTCAACAGCCGTTGCGATATAAACAGCTTTAGATACGACACGGTTATGTTCTCTTACTTTGATATACATGGCATCTGCAAAGATATATGGGTAGTACATTGTGTTCAGGGGCCGACTTGCCCATTGATTCACTACAGGATCTAGCTTTTCTGTAAGAGTGGATACAAATGATTTAGAGACCTTATTCCCACAGAGTTGTTCCACAATATTGGAAACCTTTCTTGTGGAAACCCCATTCACCACCATTTCAAGCATAGCTAATACAAATGATTGGTCACACCGGGCATATTGTTCAAACACTGTAGTTGAAAACTCTCCACTACGAGTACGAGGTACTCTAAGCGTAATTTTTCCAATGCTAAATAATAAATCACGATCATAATATCCATTGCGGTAGTCACGACGTAAGCTTGAACGTTCGTAAGAACCGGCTTGTAAGAACTCATCGCGTTCTTTTTCCATAACAGAGTTTAATACAAGGACAATAGAAGCTTTGATGACAGCGTCTATATCAGAGTTCATAACAGAATCTTTTAAATCATCAATATTTAGGTTAAACTGTATTTGAGTCATAATTAATTCCTCCACATTGTTTTCGTCGCTGATAACATTGTAGCCATGAGGAATTAATTTGACTCATTTTCTTTTTACACAATTATATGGACTTAATCGCAATCGAGAACCATTTGGGTAACATAGAAGGGGTCTACGTGACCGAACAAGGCAATCGAGAACCATTTGGGTAACATAGACGGGTTCTACGAGACCGAACAAGGCAAGTGTGAATGATTTTGGTAACATAGATTGGATCTGCGTAAATAAAAATTTATAAAAACTTCTTTATTTAATATTTTGAGCCAGTTTATATAACGGGGCAACTGTTTGAAAAACATGTTCAATCTGCTGGATCAACCCTTCAGAACCTAACTCAATAGCCTTTTCTTTATCGAGGGTTAACCCACAGAGTAATTCCGCTTTTTTTACACTCTTCAGTCTTTCGAAAATTGCCATAAGGTCTTTCTTTGATAATTCATCTTGTTTAACTGTTTCTGGTTTCATATGGTCGACTGACCATGCAAATCCAGAGGGAACTTCCTTATATATTGTGTTTGCTTTTTTTAAAAATCTCTCAGCAATTGTAGTTTTTAATGGTGCTTCATATATTACAGCAAACCAAATGAATAAATGGGTATTCCACAACCCAATTTGAAAGTGAGGTAGCATTTTATAGCCTCTAGAATTATTAGCAAATGCTACCCATGTATCCTTTGGTGGATTGATTGTTCTTCTAGCATGTTTAGCTACATGAACAAACATTTCATCACCAGTAAGTGTAGATAAGGTAGGTGCAAAATATTGACCGAGCTCTTCAAGTTTTGGACGAATAGTACTTTTTAATGCTTCCATTCTTGCCTCTAAGCCATCTATTAAAAAAACATCAAAATCCTCATGTGTAAAACCCTTGAAATCCATCATAATACCTCCAACAAGCCATTTGTCACTTATTGTAGCATAGGAAAGAAATTTGAAGAAGTTTGTTGCACTTCTAGGTTAGAGCACATATTTGTTGCAACATATCAAGCAGCCTCATATTATACAGTAAAAAAATAATCTGAAAAGTAAGTCAATAATAAGAAAGGGGAGAGGAAAGATGAAACAACTAATGAATACTTCTTTAAAAAAAGCAGGCGAAAAGGAAAGAACAGCTGTTTTAAGATTAGAAATGGATTATGAATTAGCAACCTTATTTGAAGCAATTGAAGAAAAGAATGAGAAGAAAATGAAAGAATGTAAACAAAAGTTAGAGAGAATTCGTCAGGAATTATTACGATTAAAGGCTCTTTAATAGCACTTTTATGAACCCTAAGTACGTACTTATTTATCTAAAGAGAAACAAATAAGAAGGGACAGAAAAAGAATAGTGAAGGGATTTACCTAAACGAACTCCGAAATTTTAGTAAGGGGAGTTCGTTTATTATTGTGCTTTTGTGTGATTAATTTAACTTAAAACAAGTTATGTCAAAAAGTTGATGTGATCCTTTAATTTGATTAAGCTATAAGTACATCAATGGAATGGTCATGTTCCATACTACATACATTGGAAAATAAGATCATTGGAGGTAAATAATGAATTGGGAAGAAGTTTATACTCATGCCAAGCAATGGGTCAAGGAAGCCGGAGAGACTATTCGATTATCCTTTGATAAGACATTGAATATCCAGACGAAAACAAACCGTAATGATCTCGTAACGAATATGGATAAAGAAATAGAACAGTTTTTTATAAAGAAAATTAGGGATGTTTATCCCGGTCATCATATTATGGGGGAAGAAGGATTTGGTGACGAATTTACTACCCTTGAGGGGGTTGTCTGGCTGATTGATCCGATAGATGGAACAATGAATTTTATCCATCAACAAAGAAATTTTGCCATTTCTCTTGGCGTGTACGAAGACGGAATAGGCAAAGTAGGACTTATTTATGATGTAGTTCATGATGAGTTATATCATGCCAAACGTGGGGGTGGCGCATTTTTAAATGATAAGCCTATCCCACCCTTAAAAGAAGCAAAAGTTGAGGATTCCATCATTGCGCTTAATGCTACCTGGGTGATGGAGAATCATCGCATTGATCATCATTTAATGATACCTCTAGTTAAAGCTGCAAGGGGGACTCGTTCATATGGAACGGCCGCACTTGAAATGGTGTTTGTGGCAACAGGCCGTGTTGATGCGTACTTGTCGATGAGGTTATCTCCATGGGATGTTGCTGCAGGGGCAGTCATTATTGAAGAACTTGGTGGAATAGTTACGAATTTAAGAGGAGAAAAGCTGGATTTCATTTCCCAGGACTCTCTGTTCACCGCTAAACCAGGTTTACATCAAACCATTTTGAAAGAATATCTAAAAAATGGTAAATGGTAAAAAAAGAAGCCTCGATGGCTTCTTTTTTTAAGATTGTTTATAGTTCCCCGTTTTCTCTCATTTTCTTTTTTGTTTTAAACCCTAATCCCATAATGACAAAACATCCAAGGACGCAGAAAGCTGCTCCTAACACGCTCTGTTCTCCAATTGCAATTCCAATTCCCATGATACAAACTGCTGCAAGAATAGAATAAACAAGCATTGGCCACTTAATCTTATTCATTTTATTACCCCTTTTATAGCAAGTCCTACATTAAAAAAAAAACAGTTTGACTTGTGTTTTTTAGCTTTATTTTATATTCTACATAAAATGCTTATAGGTTTCCACTTTAATTATGGTATAATGTTTTAGTTGTATATGGGAAACTATAAATAGTTTTATTTTTAGAATATAGGTAGGAGTGGAATTTTTTGAAAATAAGAGAAGATATTCGTAATATAGCCATCATTGCTCACGTTGACCACGGGAAAACAACGTTGGTTGACCAATTGTTAAAACAATCTGGAACGTTTCGTAGCAATGAGCATGTGGAAGAACGTGCAATGGACTCCAATGACTTGGAAAGAGAACGTGGAATTACCATTTTGGCAAAAAATACCGCAATTCAATACAAAGATAAAAGAATCAATATTTTAGATACACCAGGACACGCAGATTTTGGCGGTGAAGTTGAACGAATCATGAAAATGGTTGACGGTGTATTGCTTATCGTTGATGCATATGAAGGCTGTATGCCACAAACGCGTTTTGTTCTTAAAAAGGCTTTGGAGCAGAATTTAACTCCAATTGTTGTTGTTAATAAAATTGACCGTGACTTCGCTCGACCAGCAGAGGTAATCGATGAAGTAATCGATTTGTTTATCGAACTTGAAGCAACTGAAGACCAGTTGGAATTCCCGGTTATTTACGCTTCAGCAATTAATGGTACAGCAAGTACCAACCCAGAAAAGCAAGATGAAAATATGCAATCATTGTATGATGCTATCGTTGAATATATCCCTGCCCCAGTTGACAATCGTGAAGATCCATTGCAATTCCAAGTTGCCCTTCTCGATTACAATGATTATGTTGGAAGAATCGGAATCGGTCGTGTTTTCCGCGGTACAATGAAAGTCGGACAACAAGTAGCACTGATGAAATTAGATGGTTCAGTTAAGCAATTCCGTGTGACCAAAATTTTTGGTTTCTTTGGATTAAAACGACAAGAAATAGAAGAAGCAGTTGCCGGCGATTTGATCGCTGTTTCAGGGATGGAAGATATAAATGTTGGTGAAACGGTATGTCCAGTTGAACATCAGGAAGCACTACCAATTCTACGAATCGATGAGCCTACATTACAGATGACTTTTGTTGTAAATAACAGTCCATTTGCAGGTAGAGAAGGTAAGTATCTAACTTCAAGAAAGATTGAAGAAAGATTACGCGCTCAATTGCAAACAGACGTAAGCTTACGTGTTGAAAATACAGATTCACCAGATGCATGGATCGTTTCTGGCCGCGGTGAACTTCACTTATCAATCCTAATTGAAAACATGCGTCGTGAAGGCTACGAGCTCCAAGTTTCAAAACCAGAAGTTATCGTTAAAGTTATTGATGGTGTACGCTGTGAACCAGTTGAAAGAGTACAAATTGATGTACCAGAAGAACATACTGGTTCAGTAATGGAATCCATTGGTGCCCGTAAAGGCGAAATGATAGACATGGTTAACAATGGTTCAGGTCAGGTGCGCTTAATCTTTAACGTACCAGCACGAGGATTAATTGGTTACACAACCGAGTTCTTAACAATGACTCGAGGTTATGGAATTATTAACCATACCTTTGATAGCTACCAGCCAATGTTGTCAGGTCAAGTTGGTGGAAGACACCAAGGTGTACTTGTATCAATGGAATCAGGAAAAGCATCAACATATGGTATCATGCAAATAGAAGACCGCGGAACCATTTTCGTTGAACCAGGTACGGAAATTTACGAGGGGATGATCGTTGGCGAAAACACTCGCGAAAATGACATCACTGTTAATATTACAAAAATGAAACAGGCGACAAATGTTCGTTCAGCTAATAAAGACCAAACGTCTGTTATTAAAAAACCGCGCATCATGACATTAGAAGAGTCATTAGAATATTTAAATGATGACGAATATTGTGAGGTAACTCCAGAATCGATTCGTCTTCGTAAGAAAATTCTTGATAAAAATGAACGTGAAAGAGCGGCTAAAAAGAAAAAGGTTGCTGAATTAAGCTAATTAAAGAGGTGCACGCTGTGGAAGATTTAAAATCCTTTTCCCCAAGTCTTAGATTTTTTATTGAGCTAACGAACGATGTAGAAACAGGAGTGTTACTACAATATGTATTTATTGTCATCCTGTCTGTAATTGTCTATCGGTTAGGCTTTGCAAAAAAACTGCCTCTTTTGAAAAACATAGTAATTTATATTAGCCTCTGTGTTGGATGTGTGTTTATGTTGTTTTTTTCATATGCCCTACCAATAGCAGAAGGTTTAGGTGCAGCTGCATTGTTGTTAATTATTTATAAAATCCGCCTGCACCAATCAAAAAAGCATCAGGCTGAAGCGAAATAACGGGGGTTTAAAGAATGAAATCCTTACAAGATGCACTGTATAATTGGCTTACGATTAAAGTTGTTTGTGATGCCCGTCCAGATGACACAGCAGCACAAGAAACTCGTGCCTTTTTTGACGATATGCTAACTAATCAGCATCACGTCTCAAATCTAAGCATCACAACAGATGCTGTCATGTATTATGTTACCTACCAACAAGGTGATGAAACAAAGAAGGTTCGTTATCCGCGTGAATTGATTGAGATTATGTTAAATCAAATCAATCAAGAACCTGAAAAGTATGAGAATTATCCGATTGAAGATTAAAAAAAAACCGCTTGCTCTATATAATTAGAGCAAGCGGTTTTTGTTTTTTGGTTGCTGAACGGGCGTTTCCGCTTTTCTAGTTACCACTCATCTTTCTCGGATTTGGTACGAAATAATTTAAAGTTTCCTGTTTCTATTCGGGCATTCGTTTTCTCTGTAATTCTTTCACTGCATTCATTACACATGTATGTATGGATGGGGCGATTACGAAGCCTCTTAGCTATCAACGATTCATTTTCAATCGATTCAATTTTATCGCAAATTACACATTTTACTCGCATTAAGGCACCTCTTCAACTCTTTCTAAAAACAGAATGTTTGTATTATATAATAGGAAAGTATAAAATTCACTTCGAGAATTGTCCAGCTCCAGCGCCTAACCCCTCGGGGCTGACCAAGGCGCTTCCGCTTTTCTTATAGTATACCATGTTAGAAAGCAGACAGGAATCAATTGGTTAAAGTTGAACCAAAAAAGGGATAGTAGTAATATGAGATTATCTGTTTATTACAGTGTAAGGACAATTTAAAGGGGTTGTAGGAATGCCAAATCAAGTAGAACAAAAATTAATTAAGCCGTTATATGATGAGTTACAAAAAGAACGATTTGTAACGTTAGCAACAGTCGATCATGAAACTGGGGGACCCAATGTAAGTGCAATTTCCTGGGTGTTAGCGAAGGATGAAAATACCATTTATTTTTCTGTAGATAACCGTTCCCGAATATTAGAAAATATTAATAAAAATAACATGGTAGTGATTAACCTCATTGCAAATGAATCTACCTACTCCATTCAAGGGGAAGCACAGATTAAAGTAGAACGACTGGAAGAGGTGCCATTAAAGCTGGCATTGGTTGAAGTTGCTATTAAAGAAGTCAGGGATGTTATGTTTTACGGCTCAAAAATAGTGACAGAAGTACAATATGATAAGACATATGATAAAAATGCAGCTCAAAAATTAGATAATCAGGTTATGGATGCAATGAAAAAAGCTTAGGGAATCCTAAGCTTTTTCTACATAAAAAGAAGGTATAAAATTCGACTTCGAGAATTGTCCAGCTCCAGCGCCTAGCCCCTCGGGTCAAATAACCTTCTGCAATAAAAGTCAAAGAGCGACTTTCTTGCAGAAGAACATTAGCCTGTCGGGGCTGACCGAGGCGCTTCCGCTTTTCTTATTCTTTATAGTGATTAGATTGATCATTTTGTTCTTTTCTCAATTGTTTTTCCTTCTTCTCTGGAAGTTTATGTTTTGGCTTTTCTGTGGAATTCTTAGGGCTTGGTGTGATTAAGTCTCCAGGAATTTCTGGCATTAACCTACCAGCTACATCTGCCAGTTCTTCCATTATTCCCTGAACCGGTCTTCCCTTATTAATATCACCTTGTATCTCCTTTAATCGAGCAGTTGTGTCAGCATCGGCTACAACAACAGCCTTGGCGCCGTAAGGGTCTTTTCGCAGACTTTCAGCTACAGAATATTTAATTGAACCAACCTGAGAACGATCAATTTTAGCATTCACATCAATGCCTACAATCGCATAATTTCCTATCACGACTGCTGTTGCATCATTTACATTTGGAATACTTGTTGCTAATTTAACTAAACGCTTTGAAATTTGCTGTCCAGTTTTTCGATCAACATTTTCAATATAACTGTTCTTTACCTTTACTAAGGACTGATTAGCATTTTTTGCTGTTTCTTTATTGTTATCAGTGTTGCATCCCGCTAAAAGCAAACCTATTACAATTATCATTCCAATATTCTTCATTGACCCATACCTCCAAGTTGCAAAATATAAGTTAAATTAAGCAACAGTAGCTAAATTCATTTAGACAAACTAAGTGGTTCCATTAACAATTATTGTGCGGAACTTCTTCTATCTTTATTCCAATAAACATATATTTTACCAAAGTCCAATCTAGCAAAAGGGTTGTTGAAATGCTCTAACGGACCCAACAACATGTAAAGCAGGAGGCGTTGCTTTGAGTAAAATATACGTGTTAGATACAAATGTCTTGCTACAAGACCCGTATTCCATTTTTTCCTTTGAAGATAATGAAGTTGTTATTCCCGCAGTCGTTCTTGAAGAAGTGGACTCAAAGAAAAGGTACATGGATGAAATTGGTAGAAACGCAAGACATGTATCTAGATTAATTGATGGCCTAAGAGCCTCAGGAAAGCTGCATGAAAAAATTCCGCTTGAAAACGGAGGAACAATTAGAATTGAATTAAATCACCGAACGTTTCATGAACTTCAAGATATTTTTATTGAAAAGACCAATGATAATCGAATACTAGCGGTTGCAAAGAACTTATTCCTTGAGGAACAAACAAAGGAAGATGGCAAACCGGTTATTATTGTGAGTAAGGATGCCCTAGTGCGGGTAAAAGCTGATGCAATCGGCTTAGTTGCCGAAGATTTTTTAAACGACCGCGTTGTAGAAATTGATCATATATATACCGGATTTTTTGAACTATTTCTACCAATTGAATTATTGGGCAGATTCTATGAGAAAGGCGAATTAAACCTTTCTGAATTAGCAAACCACCCTTTTTATCCTAACCAGTTCCTTGTTATGAAAGATGCTTTAGGAAGTTCTGCCTCTGCCATTGGGATGGTTGACAAAACTGGACAAAAGGTAAAAAAATTAACTTTAAATCAGGAGCATGTTTGGGGTATTCACTCACGAAATGTACAGCAGACAATGGCCATCGAATTATTATTGCGCAAGGATATTCCGCTAGTTACATTAACTGGAAAGGCAGGTACAGGTAAAACATTATTAGCTCTTGCATCAGGTTTAATGCAGACAGAAGATTTTAGAGAGTATAAAAAGTTATTAGTGGCACGTCCGATTGTACCCGTGGGTAAGGACTTAGGGTTCTTACCGGGGGAAAAACAGGAAAAGCTAAGACCGTGGATGCAGCCAATCTATGATAATCTGGAGTATCTCTTTAACACGAAAAAGCCGGGTGAACTCGATGCTATATTGGCAGGAATGGGGTCGATTGAGGTAGAGGCCCTAACTTACATTCGTGGTAGAAGTTTGCCAAAGCAATTTATCATAATTGACGAAGCACAAAACTTAACAAAGCATGAGGTGAAAACGATCCTAACACGGGTAGGGGAGGGCAGTAAGATTGTGTTAATGGGAGACCCGGAACAAATTGACCATCCATATTTAGATGCCTATAACAATGGGTTAACCTATGTGGTTGAAAGATTTAAAGATCAAGTTATTTCAGGGCATGTAAAATTACTAAAAGGAGAACGGTCAGGATTGGCTCGACTTGCAGCTGATTTATTATAAGTTAAATAGGAAAAGAAAAACGGGCGCCAACTGGCTCCCGTCTTATTTTATTGTAAAGCCAGTTACATGTTTAATAGGATTATCTTGGTTAGAGCCATCGTTTAAATAAATATGAATAGGTCCGTCAGATGATAATGGTTTTCCTTCTTTTGAGAATCCCACTATTAAATCATAAGCATCATCAAGAGAAAATTCGTATTTTTCATCCTTACTATGAATGACAAGGGTTTGTGCGTCACTATTAGGCTCAGCATTTAATAAGAAGGGCTTTAAAGGAATGCCGAAGGTACCTGTTAGTACTTTTTCTTTTTCAAATTTTTTCTCCGATTTTAGTGTGGGTGGGTAAATAGCCCCTTCCATAATTTCACGATCCCAATGCTTTGAAACTGCCTTCGTGTACTCTTCTAATGAATCAGAATTCTTGTTGTTTGTTAAAAAGTAAGTGGTTAAATCAATACGTCTGTCATCAAAAATCCATACACCTGGTTCAAGTGTAATTGTATATTTCACTTTACCCGTAATCATTATGATATTATCCATTATCTATACCCCCTAAAGTCTAACCCTATTAAGTATAGCTTTTTTTTTTATGAATGTCATAAACTGAATACCATTATGTAATAGCCTTCATTGTTCTTGCAATTTTCTATTGTAAACGGTAAAATTTATAGATAAGTTGAATTATCGCTCTGAAATGGGGGGATTACTGTTGGCGTCTGAAATGATCGTGAATCACCAGGAAAAAGCCTTAGCATTATTGCAGGCTGACGCTGAAAAGATATTGAAGCTTATCAAAGTGCAAATGGACAATCTCACGATGCCTCAATGCCCACTTTATGAAGAGGTGTTGGATACACAAATGTTTGGCCTATCAAGAGAAATAGACTTTGCTGTTCGATTAGGCTTAATAGATGTCAAGGATGGAAAAGCGATTTTAGATAAATTAGAAAGAGAACTATCAGCGCTCCATGATGCATCCTTAAGAAAATAATCGTAGAGAACTCAAACAATGAAAAACAATTGTTTGGGTTTTTTTGTTCTATTAATATTAGGCTGTGTTAAAGAACAGTGTTGATTTTTATAACCTGTTGTTTGGAGCGGAAGGCTCGAAGACTCCTGTGGGAGTACGGTTCAGGGGAGACCCCGCAGGCGCAAGCGCCGAGGAGGCTCGCCGAAACGCCCACGAACCGCTCGAGCCTGGAGCGGAATTCAACAGACAATGTTAACAAAGTCTAATATTAAAAAGATGTAACAATTTTTCTTTTCTTCAAGTAATCATATCCATTTTCTATTATAATAGAGTGCATAATCAATACTTAAAAAATGAGGACGTCTTACATGGTAAAAAAAATACTGAAATCCTATGATTACACCTTAATCATTGCCATCATTCTTTTGTGTGCATTTGGACTTGTGATGATCTACAGTGCAAGTATGGCTTACGCAGTTCAACGATATCAAGTTAGCAGTGATTTTTTCTACCAAAGACAAAAAATATTTTTGTTAGGGTTTGCTGCCATCTTTTTGGTTACAGCCATTGTTCCTTATAAAATGATGAAATTCACAAAATGGTTTCAGCTTCCGATGGTGCTTGGGTCTATTATCTCGCTTCTTGGGTTATTTGCTTTCGGAGAGGTAAAGAACAATGCCCAAAGTTGGTATGCAATAGGAACTTTTCTTTTCCAGCCTTCAGAATTTGTAAAGTTGGCCGTTATCATTTATTTGGCTGCTGTTTATGCCAAAAAACAGGCATATATTAATCAATTTAATAAGGGGGTTCTTCCTCCACTGGGTTATCTTTTCATAGTATGTGTATTAATTGGAGTTCAACCTGATTTTGGTACGGCTGCCATTATTGCAGCCATTTCTGCGACCATCATTCTAGCATCTGGAATGAGCCCAAAGACAATATTGAAATTACTTCTTATGGTTCTCATTCTTCTTCTACCGGTTATACTTGTTTCCTGGGGGAAAGTTTTTTCAAATGAACAAATGAGTCGATTAGAAGTTCTGGATAACCCATTTGCAAAGGAATATGTTAAGGATGCGGGATTCCATCTAGCGAATTCTTATATTGCAATTGGATCAGGTGGCGTTAATGGATTAGGCCTGGGTAAAAGTATCCAAAAGCTTGGTTACCTCCCAGAATCACATACTGACTTTATCATGGCAGTTATTGCAGAAGAATTAGGGGTTTGGGGAGTAGGCTTTGTTATTTTCTTATTAGGATATGTTGTATTAAGGGGAATTTATATTGGCTTACAATGTAAAGATCCTTTTGGGAGCCTACTCGCCATTGGAATTTCGAGTATGATTGGAATTCAATCCTTTATTAATCTCGCTGGTGTATCCGGATTAATACCGCTTACAGGAGTTCCATTACCGTACATCAGTTATGGAGGATCTTCCCTTTTGATGCTTGCGGCAGCAACTGGAATCCTAGTGAATGTCTCCATGTTTGTTAAATTTGAGAAAAAATACAAAAATAAGCAAACGATAGAAAAGAAACAGGGCAGTCAGGACGGAAAAGTATTCTATATGCAATAAAAAGAGGTTGACCCTTAGGGAGTCAACCTCTTCTTATTATTGATTCTTTCTAGAGCGTGAATAAAGAAGAAGAAAATAACTCAACATTCCAAATAAACATGTAATAAAGAAAGCATGAAGAAGCGCAATATATAGATTAAGTCTACTAAAAATGATAAATGCCCCGGCAATCACTTGTAAGGAAACGAGGATGAATGAAATAATCCAACCCCAAAATAGAACCTTTTGATGCTTGTAGTGGCGAATAACAATAAATAAAACATAGGCAATCCATAGGAAAATGAACCCTGCGGCTACTCGGTGCCCCATTTGAACCCATTCCCACATATCAGAAGGAAATGCCAGACTTTCATTTTTACATAAAGGCCAATCTAGGCAGACCAGGCTTGACTTTGTATGTCTTACCAAGGCTCCTGTATAAATGACAAAATAACTATAAATAGAAATTCCAACAATATGGAAGCTCATTCTTTTATCAATCAATAGTTTATTGGCCTGGAATTTCTTATCAACTTCAAATATAAGAAGTGTCAACAAAAACACAGATGCGAATGAAATAAGTGAAATTCCAAAGTGTAATGCTAAAACAAAACTTGATTGCCCCCATTTTACTGCTGCCGCACCAATTAATGCTTGTAACAGTAAAAAGAAGAATGAGAGAAAGGAAAGAAACTTTGTTTCTCTAATGTGGCCAATAGCCTTCCATGACCAAACGGAAAGAACAAGCACCATAACTCCACCTACACCTGAAACAAGTCGATGTGCAAGCTCTATTGCTAATTCTGGAGTTATTTCCAATGGAAGGAATTTACCATTACATAAAGGCCAAGATCTTCCACATCCCATTCCAGAGCCAGTCTTTGTTACTAAGGCTCCGCCGATTAATATTAATATCATTGCAATTGTGGTTGCAACCGCCAACCACTTTAAAGAGCGTCGCAAAAAATCACCTCATAAATAGTTCAATAATTTGTCATTGGATAATCCTGACAGTATAATAAATGAAAAAGTAACTAGATTAAAAAGTCCTTATTTATCATAACGAATAAAGTGGAAAATGAACAGGATTTAAGTATAGTTTTTTATAGAAGTTTACTAACAGAAAAAGGCAATTGGATAATATATATTTTCCACTATTATTATAGTGAAAACTATTGAAACTTTGAAAAGTGCGTGTTAGAACTATATATAGTGGTTTTTTGTTGATAATAAAGGCGTGTCACAATTTGGTCAAAAATTATTCGAAAAAAATTCACAAAAATATCAAAAAGTGTGATTTAATATACAGAGAAAGTGTTTTTTGAATCACTGCTTCTCTAGTTTATTTATGAGTGATATTGTTTAATTTGATAAACTCATTATCCCTAATTTTTTGTAAAAAAAATAGACGGTAAAATTAGTAAGTATTGTTAGCTGTTAATTGGTGAATATTTGTTATGAAGGATTAGGAGGAGAAAGTATGTCCAACTCAAAGGCTTATGGAGAACCATCCATAGATAATGGTTCTGCAAGCCTGCATTCTAACATAGAAAAAACCTCAGTATGGAAAGACTTTATGGCTTTGATAAAGATAGGAATCGTAAATTCCAATCTTATTACAACCTTTACTGGACTTTGGCTGGCCTTGCATTTTTCAGGTCAAAGCTTTTTAGGGAACTTAGACATTGTATTTTATACAGTGGCAGGGTCTTCACTAATCATTGCGGGTTCATGTGCTATAAACAATTACGTTGACCGTGATATCGATCATCTAATGGAGAGAACAAAAGGAAGACCCACAGTAACAGGAAAGGTATTGCCGGGTAGAGTTCTTACCTTAGGTATTTTACTTATTGGACTGGGAACACTGTTCTTATTCTTAACAACCATGACTTCAACAGTTATTGGACTGCTTGGAGTTTTTAGTTATGTAGTTCTCTATACCTTATGGTCTAAACGACAGCTTGTTTCTAATACGATCATTGGTAGTATCTCAGGTGCCGTTCCACCGTTAATCGGTTGGGCTGCAGTGGATGCAAATCTTGATATTATGGCCTGGTCGTTATTTGTACTAATGTTTGTTTGGCAGCCTCCGCACTTTTATGCTCTAGCAATGAGGAGAGTAAAAGAATATAAAGCAGCAGGAATCCCAATGCTTCCTGTAGTGAAGGGCTTTAAAACAACAAAAATTCATATTGTACTTTGGGTGGCAGCACTCTTGCCAATCCCATTTTTTCTTACCAAATTAGGAATCCCATTTCTAATTCTTGCAACCCTGTTAAATATAGGATGGCTAGTATTAGGGATTTATGGATATAGGATCAAAGATGACATAAAGTGGGCAAAACTAATGTTTGTTTACTCCTTGCAATATTTAACTATTATTTTTGTGGCGATGGTGATTGTTACATTAATTTAGTTTTGCTTGCTTTGGCTGACTTTTAGGTTTTAAATTCTCCTTGAGTCAGCCACCTACATACTTCTTTGACCAAGCATTATATATTTAGAATTTTATTTGTGAAAGAGGGGTTTGATTAAGCTATGAAAAGCCTTGCAAAATGGCGTTTAGTCTCGTTGTTTGCGATGATAGCGCTTGTACTCTCCGGATGTGGCAAACCATTCGTTTCCACTTTGATGCCAGCCGGTGAAGTTGCAGACATGCAATATGATTTAATGAAGTTAAGTACTTTAATCATGGTTGGGGTAATTATTGTCGTCATGGTTATATTTGTTTTGGTATTTGTTCGTTACCGTAGAAAAGACGACAAAACCATTCCAAAGCAAGTTGAAGGAAGTCATAAACTAGAAATTATTTGGACTGTTGTGCCGATTCTATTACTTCTTATCCTAGCTGTACCAACTGTAGCATCTACTTTCAAACTTGCTGATGTTGACAAGATGGACAAGAAAAACACAAAAGCATTAGTAATTAATGTTCGATCACATTTATATTGGTGGGATTTTGAATATCCAAGCAAAAAGATTGTGACGAGTCAAGAATTAGTTGTTCCAACAAATGAAAAAGTTTACTTCAACTTAAAATCTATGGATGTTAAACACTCATTCTGGATCCCTGCAGTTGGTGGAAAATTAGATACCAATACTGATAATATCAACAAGTTCTGGTTGGAATTTGACGACAAGCGCGCAAATGAAGCGGGAAATCTATTCTACGGAAAATGTGCTGAGCTTTGCGGACCAGGACACGCTCTAATGGACTTTAAAGTTAAGGCGATTAGCCGCGACAAGTTTGATGCTTGGGTTACTGCAATGAAGGATGTTAAAGAACCACAAAAAGCAACAGGAGCTCTAGCTTCACAAGGTCAAGAAATCTTTAATAAGAGCTGTATCGGCTGTCATGCTGTAACTCCAGCTAATAAAATGCCAGAAACTGCACGTATTGCACCTAACTTATCAAACTTTGGTGAAAGATCGCGTGTAGCCGGTGTATTAGACCATAATAAAAAAGAAGTAAAAAACTGGATTAAAAATCCTGAAGCATACAAGCCTGGGAACTTAATGACTGGAAAATATCCAGAAATGTCAGATGATCAGCTTGATGCATTAGCCGAATATTTAATGAGCTTAAAAGTTCAGGAATAAATGGGGAATTGGTTGAAAGGGAGGTAAAATTGTGAGTACCTTAGCTCAAAAAAAGGGATTTGGTGCGACTTTGTGGGACTTTTTAACAACTGTTGACCATAAGAAAATCGCCATCCTATATCTTATTGCAGGTGGATTCTTCTTCTTAATAGGCGGACTTGAAGCTGTCTTTATTCGTATCCAACTTGCAGTACCTAACAATGATTTTGTCAGTGCAGGTGCATTTAATGAAATTATTACCATGCACGGAACAACAATGATTTTCTTAGCCGCGATGCCGCTTGTATTTGCATTTATGAATGCTGTTATGCCATTACAAATTGGAGCACGTGACGTAGCATTTCCATTTGTAAATGCAGTTAGTTTTTGGTTATTCTTCTTCGGAGGAATCTTCCTAAATCTTTCATGGTTTTTAGGTGGAGCTCCTGATGCTGGATGGACTTCTTATGCATCACTTGCGATGGCTTCGAAAGGCCATGGAGTAGATTTCTATATCTTAGGCTTACAGATTTCAGGTTTTGGAACATTAATGGGTGGTATTAATTTCTTGGTAACGATTATTAATATGCGTGCACCAGGAATGACGTATATGAGGATGCCATTGTTCACATGGACAACATTTGTAACCTCAGCACTTATTTTATTTGCATTCCCTCCACTTACAGTGGGTCTTGTATTAATGATGTTTGACCGAATGTTCGGAGCTAATTTCTTTGAAGTGGCAGCCGGCGGTAACACAGTAATTTGGGAGCATCTCTTCTGGATTTTTGGACACCCTGAAGTATATATTCTGATCCTTCCTGCGTTTGGGATTTTCTCGGAAATTATTCCAATCTTCTCAAGAAAACGCTTGTTTGGATATTCCTCCATGGTTTTTGCAACAGTTTTAATTGGTTTCTTAGGCTTCATGGTATGGGCTCACCATATGTTTACAACAGGTTTAGGTCCAGTTGCGAATGCTATTTTCGCGGTTGCAACAATGGCAATTGGTGTCCCTACTGGGATTAAGATTTTTAACTGGCTTTTAACTATGTGGGGTGGAAGTGTTAAATTCACTACACCTATGCATTGGGCATTTGCCTTTATACCATCGTTTCTTGCTGGTGGGGTAACAGGAGTAATGCTTGCTTCTGCAGCCGCGGATTATCAATATCATGATACTTATTTCGTTGTAGCACATTTCCATTATGTAATTGTAGGTGGTGTTGTCTTTGCAATTTTTGCAGGAACACATCTTTATTGGCCAAAAATGTTTGGAACAATGTTAAATGAGACCCTAGGAAAAATTACTTTCTGGTTGTTCTTTATTGGTTTCCACTTAACATTCTTTATCCAACACTTCTTAGGTTTATGGGGAATGCCACGTCGTGTATTCACATACCTTCCAGGTCAAGGATTTGAATTAGCAAACATGGTAAGCTCAGTTGGAGCAGCATTCATGGGGCTTGGTGTCATTATTATGTTAATTAACATCATTATGACATCAGTGAAAAATGTTAAGGTTGGGAATGATCCATGGGGCGATGGAAGAACACTTGAATGGTCTATTCCGTCACCACCTCCATTCTATAACTTTAAACAGTTGCCACTTGTTCGTAGTTTAGATGCATTTTGGGTTGAAAAAATGGAAGGGAAAAAGGCTATGACTCCTGCCGAGCCGCTTGGTGATATCCATATGCCTAATTCATCCTTTATTCCATTTATTATGTCTGTCGGCTTGTTCATTGCTGCTTTTGGTGCATTGTACCATCAAGATAAGGTTTCATGGTCTCTACCAGTAATGATTCTAGGCCTACTAATAACATTGGGTTCTATGTTCACGCGTTCAGTTAAAGATGATCATGGTTTCCATATTCACAAGGAAGAGCTAATTGATGACGAGGATAAGGGGGGGAAGGCATAATGCACGCTGAAGATAAATACACTTATGAAACATGGCCTGCTGCGCCGGAGAAAGCAACCCTTGAAGCAAAAAATAAATTTTTAGGTTTTTGGTTTTTCCTAGGAGGAGAGACGGTTCTATTCGCCTCCCTCTTCGCAACGTATTTAGCGTTAAAGGATAAAGTCGGTGATTCTGGACAGCCGCTTGCTAAGGAATTATTTGAGCTTCCATTAACATTTGTAGCAACTATGTTGTTATTAACAAGTTCATTGACTAGTGTATACGCTATGTATCACATGAAAAACTTTGCCTTCAAAAAAATGATGGTTTGGCTTGGCTTAACAGCATTATTAGGTGCAGGCTTCTTAGGACTTGAGGTTTACGAGTTTTCTCATTATGTTCATGAAGGACATAAGTTTACAAGTAGTGCATTCGGTTCTGCCTTCTATACGCTTGTAGGTTTTCACGGTGGCCACGTAGCGTTTGGTCTATTATGGTGTCTAACATTAATGTTCCGAAATGGAAAACGTGGTTTAGACCTATACAACGCGCCAAAATTCTATGTATTTAGCTTATATTGGCATTTTATCGATGTTGTTTGGGTATTTATCTTTACAGTAGTATATTTAATGGGAATGGTGGGATAAACTGATGGCAGATCAACAATTAAATTCAGGAAACCCAAGAGTTGACATTGAATATCGTCGTCGGAAAAGTACTGAAGAGATGAGATATCAAGTGGTATCTTTTACCCTAATGATTTTCTTAACTCTAATCGCATTTGCTGCAGTAGCTGTCAAAGGATTTACTGCATGGTTTACAGTACCATTTATTATCCTTTTAGCTGTTGTTCAAGTAATTTTCCAACTATACTATTTCATGCATATGAGCCATAAAGGACATGAAGCTCCATCTCTCTTCTTATACTCTGGAGCGTTGGTAGGAGCAATAACAATTCTAACTTTTACAACCATTATTTGGTGGTAAGAATTGGGCTATAAAAAAAGGAAAATCGGCTTTATGCCGATTTTCTTTTTTGAAAAAATGGAAAGTTTTCATGGTTTGCTTAACTTATTTGCCACGGGTATAATATAGTCAATAATTCTTTCAATTAACATTGAGGTGATTTCGGTGCTTACATTAGATATATTTGGATTTAAAGCACTTTGGAGCCCGTACTTTTTATTAATATTAATCGCATTAACCGTAGGTTATTTAGTCATTACAACAAAATATAGATTGTTATTTCCAGGGAATGAGCCATTGTCCAAAAAACAAGGGTCATTATTCTTAATATCGATGATTCTTCTCTACGCTATAAAAGGGTCACCCTTGGATTTATTAGCACACCTAATGTTTTATGTCCATATGATGCAGATGGCCGTGTTAGTTCTGGTTGTACCCCCTTTATTTATTTTGAGTATTCCAAACTGGGTATGGCAAAAGCTATTGAGCGTTAAAAAAATTGATTCTTTGTTTAGATTCTTAACGAAGCCACTAATTGCTTTAGTCGTATTTAACGGCTTGTTTTCTTTCTACCATGTTCCAATCATATTTGATCATGTCATGCAGAATTTCTGGCTTCATGCAGGCTATTCTATTCTTTTATTTCTTGTTTCTATTTTCATGTGGTGGCCTTTACTAAATCAGATGCCGGAACACCAAACTTTAAGTGGGTTGAAGAAGGTTGGCTATATTTTTGCTGACGGTATCTTGTTAACTCCAGCATGTGCACTTATTATTTTTGCTGATAATTCACTCTATGCAACTTATTCTGATCCTCATGTATGGGGACAGGTCATGAGTTTATGTGTAGGGGCATCTAATTTTGCTAGCTTAAATTTAAGTGGTCCTGCACTTTTTAGTTCCATGTCAGTAATCGAAGATCAACGACTTGGCGGAGTATTAATGAAGATTATCCAAGAAATCATCTATGGTGTGATACTAGGTCATGTTTTCTTTGAATGGTACCGTAAAGATCAGGAAGAATCCGAACGAGAGATGAACCAAACATTAAATCCATCTCCGATTAAATAGTCCCCCAACAAATTGGGGGATTTTTTTCGAGAATTTTTTATTTTATTCGGAAATTGATTGAAATAAAAGGGTTGTTACACTACTATTATTGTAGAATAAACAAAAGAGAGGACTTTTAAATGAATTCCTTACCGATTTTACCTACGATTAGTACTTCATTTATTGTTTTAAGTGCCATAACGGTTGCAATTGGCTGGTGGCAAATTAAACAAAGAAAAATAGAAGCCCATAAAAAAACAATGTTTTTCGCCGCTGTTTTTGCACTAATCTTTTTTATTATTTATGCTTCAAGAACTATTTTTATAGGGAATACTTCTTTTGGCGGACCAGATGACATTAAAATTTATTACACCGTGTTTTTAGTATTTCATATTACATTAGCAACCATCGGGGCAGTCTTTGGAATTGTTTCTTTAACAACAGGTTATAAAAATAACCTTGCCCTCCACCGAAAGCTTGGACCTGTTACTAGTATTATTTGGTTCTTTACTGGAATAACAGGCGTTGCGGTTTATCTTTTACTATATGTTTTTTATCATGGTGGAGAAACTACTTCAATGATTAAAGCTATTCTAGGGTTTTAATAAAAAAAGTGCCAATAGGCACTTTTTTATGTTTCTTTATCAGAATGTTCCCATTTTTCCTCGGTAACACTTTATAATAAAGGTAGGTTTTTAGTGTAAAGGGGGAAATCAATTGGATATTAAGATTCTAACGGACGATGATTTTATAGAATCATTAAAACTCTCAGAGTATGCTTTTCAATATAAGATAGCTGATGAACGAATTTCCGCAAGAAGAGATATGTTAAAGAAACATAAAATCCTAGGAATAAAAGAAAAAGAGAATCTTGCAGCTAAATTACATATTATTCCCCTTGGGGTCTATATGAATGGGGCTGAGTGGAAAATGGGTGGAGTAGCTGGTGTGGCTACCTATCCTGAATACAGGAGAAGTGGGTATGTACGCTCATTAATGATAGAGGCATTGAAACAAATGCACGCTGACGGTCAGCTTGTTTCCTTCCTTCATCCTTTTGATTTTTCCTTTTATCGGAAGTTTGGATGGGAGATATTAAGTGAGTATAAAAAAGTAACTCTTGATAAAAAGGATCTAGCTTTACTGCCAATACAGCCAGGAAAAATCATCCGATATTCTAAGGAAGCTTTTCCAGAGGATATCAATCATATCTATCAATTGTACTGTAACCAATTTAATGGAATGCTAGTTCGTTCTTTTGACTGGTGGAAGGATCATGTACTTAATGACGATTCTCAAATTGCTGTCTATTATAATCCAGATAATGAAGCGAAGGGTTATATCCTTTATCATGTAAAGGACAGAAAAATGGATGTGGAGGAAATGGTGTGCCTCGACCAAGAAGCAAGGGTAGGTCTTTGGAATTTTATTTGTCAGCATGATTCTATGGTGGAGAAAGTGTATCTGACCCTGCCGATCCATGACCAATTTCCATACTTTATTCAACAGCCGAAGGTAAGTATGGAATTACAGCCGTATTTCATGGCACGGATTGTTGATGTAGAAGAATGTTTAAGAAAGTTTGGGTTCCATTCAGGAACGGAGCCTGTTTTTCTCCATTTAGAAGATACCTTTGCACCTTGGAATAATGGAAGCTACTTAATTAGTCATGAACAAATAAAAGTATTTAAAGAAAAGAATGGGAGCCATTGTGTACAGCCACCAAGGAGGGGAATCCAGTTATCAATTAATGACCTGTCTGCCATCATTTTTGGTTATAAACGGCCAATAGAGCTATATCAGATGGGGTATTTAAAGGGAAATGAAGAGGAAGTCCAAAAGCTAGAGAAAATGGTTCCACATATCAAATCATCATTCTATGACTTTTTCTAATATAAAGGCTCTGTTAATCTTTCCTGTTGATTTCCGCTCCAGGCACTTCGCTTTCCGTGGGTGTTTCGGCGAGCCTCCTCGGCGCATGCGCCTGCGGGGTCTCGCCTGAACCATACTCCCACAGGAGTCTTCGTGCCTTCCACTCCAATCAACAGGGTGCAAAAACCAACACTGTTCTTTAACACAGCCAATATAAAAAAGGAAGGACCGTGGTCCTTCCTTTTTTATTAGAAATTACAATGCGAATTTACTTATTTCTGTGTTGATGTTCTCAAGAATTTTCTTGCATTGATTTACAAGGGAGGATGGGAAATTTTCACCTTCACCATACTCAACACCATGTGGATAATAATGCTTTCCTAGTAAAGGTGTCATCAATTGGATTGTTGCTTTAAAAGTATCAACATCACCTTCAACTGAATAACCTTGTACACGAAGGTAAAACACACCTTCTTTTAATTCAAATTTTCGGTCGTATGTAACACGTTCGTAATCCCATTGACCTGCACGAACTAAACCGTAATCAGTCATGACCTCATCTAAACGGTTTAAATCTGCTTTTAACTTCTCAATTCCCGTATTCTCAAATTTCATTATGAATCCCTCCTAATGACGCTTGCCTTACCCCTATGTTTCCTCATTGGTTATAGCAAATATAATTCATTTTAATAATAGTTGAAAATGTTTCAACTTGCAATGAATTCATTCATCGAATAAAACATTCATGAATGGAAAATATAAAATATGGTCATAAGTATATTTGAAAATCTTGGAGGGTAAAATTAATGGAAAAAATTCGTGATATTATGACAGACAATGTTGAGTGTTGTACCTTACTAGATAATATGTACGAAGTAGCCCTTAAAATGAAAGAACTTAATGTAGGGGCAATTCCTATTGTTGATCAAGAAAAGATAGTAGGAATGATTACTGACCGTGATATTGTTATTAGAGGTGTGGCTGAAAAACATCCGGGGTCAACTAAGGTAGAAGATATCATGAGTAGTGAGCTGATAACTATCTCTCCTGAAGCTACAAGCCAAGAGGCTGCCAAGTTAATGGCTCAGCACAAAATTCGCCGTTTACCTGTTGTAGAAGGCGATAAGTTAATTGGTATTGTTTCACTTGGTGATTTTGCAGTTCGTGAATTATCGGATGATCAAGCAAAGGAAGCTTTAACAGAGATTTCTGAGCATGGGATACAACATTAAAATTATTATATACGCAATAGGATTTTTCACTAAAACAGGTACTATTTGTACCTGTTTTTTCTTCTTTTATCAGACATTTTCGATAATATCTATTACTTATCAGGGTATAGATGATATAATTATCTTATCTATACATATAATGATAGAAAAAGGAATAGAGAGGGTGACAACCTCTGCGAACGCTTGTTAGAATTCTGATACTCTCAGTTGTGTTTTTATCCATAGGTTTTTATGTTAATATAAATGAAAAAACTGGAAATAATGTTTTGATAAAGGAAGATCACACGCAAGAAAGTAAGATATCTTTACCACAAAGTCCAGATTTAAAGTCAAATAAAAAAACATCGTCCGAAATGCCGAACGAGGGTTTAGCTCTAATGATTGGGCAAGATGTTTCTATTTTAGAAAAAGAATTTGGAACACCAGTGCGTAAGGATGAATCATTATACGGATATGAATGGTATATCTATAATCAAGACTACAAGCGATATCTACAGGTAGGTGTTGCAAATAATAAAGTGGTAACCATTTTTGCAATTGGTGAAAACTTAGATGTTGCTCCTTTTGAAATTGGTCAGCCAGTGGAAGAAATTTTTAATACTCAATACATTGATACAAATATAAATTTGGATTGGGAGGGTACTACCTACCGTTTTGAGCTCAATGACACTGATCTAAATCTTCGACCAATGGTTCAGTTGGGCGATATTTATGTCCAGCTTTATATAGACAAATTTACAGGTAACCTTTCAAGTGTCCGGTTCCTAGATGCTGAAACACTCATTAAACAGCGTCCATATGAATTAGTTTATCAAGGAGAGTTAGTCGAAGAACCTGTACTTTCAGATGAAACATGGAGGAGTATTGAAATCGGAACGGAGCAAGAGATCTTTGATATTACTAATGTTTTGCGACAAAGAAACAAACTGAAACCATTAAGATGGGACGAACTAACAGCTGAAGTTGCATATGGACATAGTAAGGATATGTCCGAAAACAATGATTTTTCCCATACGTCCAAGAAATTTGGGGACCTTACCGAGCGATTACAAACAGCTAAAGTAGCATATCAAGAAGCTGGCGAAAATATTGCTGCCAATTACACAGATGGACCTGCAGTAGTGGAAGGATGGCTTAATAGTAAAGGACATCGGGATTCTTTATTAAACAAAGATTTTTCACATATTGGAATTGGTGTATTCCAAAAATACTATACACAGAACTTTATTAAAAAAGTTGAATAGATCTTAACAATAAAAAAGGTGACTATTGGTCACCTTTTTGTTTTTTATCCATTTCATAATGGCTAAATAGAAAGGTTGAACCCTCCCACTTACCGAACATACGAATGTGTTCCCCAACAACAAAAGAATTTAACTTAATATTTTTAGTTATTGGAGTGCTTTTTTTAGCGGTAATTAATTTGGTTGCTGTTTGGAGTTTTAGTGTTTGTACATATATGTATCGATGATAATAAAAGCGTTGTTTTTCCTCATTTATGCTCTTTATTTCACCAGCTAATATGGATTCCTTGGGTATATTACTAACTGAAAGCCAATTATTATCTTGTTCTTTCATCTCTTTTTTTGTAAGCCAATAAAAGTAAAGACAAATGATTGGTATTACAATGGCGGTGACCATTCTTAATCAGCCTCCTCCATAATTATTTACTTATAATAAAAAACGTTCCTGTCGCATGGGCGATTTTTTTGCCGTCACTTCGATATGCTTCCCCAGATATAACCATGGTTTTGCTCCCTTGATGGATAATTTCTGCTTTGCATCGTAGCAGGTCTCCTATTCCAGGGGCTGTGTAGTGGATATTAAGCTGATTTGTGACGGCGCCGAATCCTTCAGGGAGATAATAATTGGCCAAGCTTCCCATGGCGGTGTCAAGTACTGTTGCTGTAATACCGCCATGCAATATATTTAGATTATTATTAAGGACAGAATTTACTGGGATTGTAATTTCACAGGTATTTTGATCAAAAGTTCTTTCCATATGGAGAATTCCATCAATAAATGTGCTTTTGTTTTGAATAATTTTTTTTTGAACACCTTCAAGTAGGTGTTGTAATGCATCTAAGTCGGTTTGTGTCCCATTCTCAATACAAGAATCTAATAATTGTTTTAATGAATCTTTCATAATAATTACCTCTTTCGTATCTTTATCTTAGTCTCTGTTAAAATTGCCTGTTGATTTCCGCTCCAGGCTCGAGCGGTTCGTGGGCGTTTCGGCGAGCTCCTCGGCGAAAAGCGCCTGCGGGGTCTCCCCTGAACCGTACTCCCACAGGAGTCTTCGAACCTTCCGCTCCAATCAACAGGGTATAAAAATCAACACTGTTCTTTAACACAGCCTTTTCTTAAGTCATCTTACCACTAAGATATATATTTATAAATAATTTCATTTCCATTTGCATTTCACATTTCTACTTTTCTTACATATTGTATTATTGGCAATATATATGGGCAGAGGTGAGAGAAATGTCACAAAAAAAATTACATCCCTCCGTACTGCAATTCAAAGAATTTGTTAAAAACAATCCAAATATTATTAAGGAAGTTCGGAATGGAAAGGCCACGTGGCAAGAACTGTATGAAGATTGGTACTTATTGGGTGAAGATGATAAACGTTGGGAAACCATCGGTGTAGAAACACGTTCGGAATCTGAAGCAGAGAGCAGCAGTGCTAAGGGAGATTGGATGTCAAATATTATGGGAATGGTCAAGAAAATGGACCCAAACCAAATGCAAAATCATATTAATAATCTAAGTCAGGCACTAGGTGCCGTTCAAGGTGTTATTGCACAGTTTCAAGGAGGGAATCCGAATGCAGCAGCAGGTCCTGTCAAGACTCCAGAGGGGCCAAAACATCCTTTTTCATTTCGAAAAGACTAATAGAAGGGAATTAGATTATGCGAAGAGAGGTACTTGATTATTTAGAAAATCAAAAGGATTTAAAGCAGTTTGTACGCGAGCAGCCCTATTGGTACCGAAAACTATCCAGAAATCCTTATGACTTACAATCACTTGAAATTGCGTCGTTACATCATTATAAGAAAACAATCCCACACCAAGTAGAAAAGTTTTCAAATAGCGTGCAAATGGCATCGATGATGTATTCTATGTTTCAGGCAATGAAAAACCAAAATTAATCAGGGACCACATGGGAAAAATGTGGCCTTTTTTTATTGCAATTTTTAGAAATAGACTAAAAATCAAAAAGGAGGCGAACAATACTAAAAAGGAGTGATTGGTTTGAAAAGGTTTATACCATCTATTGTTCTTCTACTTCTATTACAAGGAATGCTAACAATTTTTCATTCAAGTGCACAAGAAATACCTACATTAATGGTACAGCACGAAACGAAGGGGAAAGATGTATTGGTTGAATGTATTGTCACTGGGATCAGCTTTAGAGAATCGAACCAGTCAAGTCAAAAAATTGGGAAAATGGTTATCTGGATTGATGGCAAACGAAATAGAGAGGTAACGACTGCTGCATTTATAATTAAAGGACTACCTCAAGGGACGCATAAAGTAAGGCTTGAGGTTGTTAAGTTAAATAATGAGCCTTATGGATTGGTAAAAGAATTTATGGTAAATGTCCCTAAATAAAATGAAGTTTTCGCATTCTCTCATTTTTCATGGTAAAATGTCCTTGGAGGTGGGCGCATGCTTGCTACGTTAGAAAGAATGGAATTATTAGAAAATGCGGAAGCGTTAGCTAGGATGGTACTTGAATCCGATGTAGTGGAACAATATCAGATTTGTTTATATAAATTGAGAAGTAATAAGGAGACACAACGGAAAATTAACCGTTTTGTAAGCCTGAAAGAGCTATACGAAGAAGTCCAACGTTTTGGGAAGTATCACCCTGATTATAAACGGGTTATGACTCAAATCCGTGAAGTAAAGAGAGAAATGGATTTGGACCCATTAGTAGCTGAGTTTAAATTAGCAGAAACCGATTTGCAAAGTCTATTGGATGAAATCAGCTTGTTAGTAGGTGGCGCGGTTTCTAAACATATAAAAGTTCCTTCAGGGAATCCATTTTTTGAATCTAATCACGGTGCTGGCTGTGGCGGCGGGGGTAGCTGTGGGTGTAGTTAATGAGTGTAAACCAGCATATTTCAGCTGGTTTTTTGTTTTTCTATATGCTAGACTTATCTAAAATGATGGTTTTGCTGAAGGGGAAAAAAGTATGTTTGTTCAAAGACAAGGATTAGTAGTTTGGCTATACTCTTTAAAACAAGCTAAGATGCTACGTCGCTTTGGAAATGTTCATTATGTCTCAAAAAAACTAAAATATGTTGTCTTGTATTGTAATCAAGAAGACATGGAAGGCATCATGGAAAAGTTAAATTCTTTTTCATTCGTAAAAAAAGTAGAGCCATCTTATAAACCATTCCTAAGAATGGAGTATGAGAATTCTGCACCGGACAAAGCAAAGGAATATGATTATAAAATGGGTATATAAAAAGAGGTTGACTCAAGTGTCAACCTCTTTTCTTACTTAATCAGATAGTATAAAAATCGACTTCGAGAATTGTCCAGCTCCAGCGCCTAGCCCCTCGGGTCAAATAACCTTCGGCAATAAAAGTCAAAGAGCGACTTTTCTTGCCGAAGAACATTTGCCTGTCGGGGCTGACCAAGGCGCTTCCGCTTTTCTTATTGTAGAGGGGCTAAGTAGTGATTCAATCTAAGAATTCCGATTAGGTGTTGATAGAATAATTCCTTTTCATTAAAGATGGTAGATGGTTTAACAGATAGTTGGATAACTTGTTTACCAAGTTCCTCAGCAGTTTCAGAAAAAAGTGAGTATCTCTTATTAGGTGAAATATTTGGGTTTGGTATTCCTTCACGGCAAATGTATAAAGGTTGAAACTTGCCTGGATCAGTTGGTTTTAACACAACCACTAAGGATGTCAACTCCTTGTTATCTATCGTAGTATGAAGAGCCATCATATGGTGAAGCCGATGTTGATTGGCTTTAGCAAGCTCAATAAGTTCATAAATATCTGAATATCCTTCTCCGAGTTCAATAAAACGTTGTATCAATGAAAACTCTCCTTTAAACGCTAAATTCATTAATACTTTACCATTTTCTATAAACAAAAAAAACCCCGCAGAATAATCTGCGGGGTCCTTCCACATCCTCTAAAGGATAGAAGGCAAAGGGAGAGGAGAAACCGGAGGAAGAACTTATGGGGAAACGTAAGTCTTCTCCGCGGTTGGCAACAACATCCTCGAATTGATGTTGTTAATAACATTATTTCCACAACCTTTAAGCTTATACGTCTATTTTAAAAAATTTCCATATGAAACAAAAATTAGCTAGTGAACCTGTTACAATCTAAAGATATGTGACAACAGATTGTCTACTTTTTGTGAATTATGATAGGATGGATAAAGAAAAATTATTTCCGAAAAATGTGGTGATATGTTAGTGAGAGTCGTTTCGGGCACATGTAAAGGTAGACCTTTAAAAGCTGTTCCAGGAAATACAACAAGGCCTACAACCGATAAAGTAAAAGAAGCGTTATTTAATATGATTGGCCCTTATTTTGACGGTGGAATAGGTTTGGATTTATTTGCTGGAAGTGGTGGACTAGGCTTGGAAGCACTTAGTAGAGGCTTGGAGAGGGTTATTTTCATTGATCGAGAGTCGAAAGCAATCCAAGTCATAAATGAAAATATTAGGGCCTGTAAGTTTGAAGAGCAGACAGAGGTTTACCGTAATGATGCAGAGAGAGCGTTAAAAGCCCTAATCAAAAGGGAGATTACCTTTGATTACATATTTTTAGATCCTCCCTATAAAAAGCAGCAACTCGTAAGTTTAATGGAAAAAATGGATCAGCAGAATGTTGTAAAGACAAATGGAATTATAGTTTGTGAACACAGCTTTGACGTAGAGTTACCACAGTTAGTGGGACAACTTACGCAAATTAAACATGAAAAATATGGGATGATTGCTGTGACGATTTATTCTCGGACCAGCGAGGAATAAGGGGGAGTCATATTGGCTAGTATAGCCGTTTGTCCAGGGAGTTTTGATCCGATTACATACGGTCATTTAGACATTATCCGTAGAGGAGCCAAAGTCTTTGATAAGGTATATGTGGTAGTTTTAAATAATTCAGCAAAAAATCCACTTTTTACTGTTGAAGAGCGAATGAGTTTAATCAAAGAGGTAACGAAGGATATGCCTAACGTAATGGTCGATGAATTTGCTGGTTTACTTGTGGACTATGCAAAGAGTGTGAAGGCTAATGCGATACTTAGGGGATTACGGGCAGTCTCTGACTTCGAGTATGAGATGCAGATAACCTCAATGAATAGGGTGTTAGATGAAGATATTGAAACCTTTTTCATAATGACCAACAACCAATACTCTTTTTTAAGTTCCAGTATTGTGAAAGAGGTTGCTAAGTACAATGGGAAAATTACAGAACTTGTCCCTCCTATTGTTGAAAAAGAATTACAAAAAAAGTTTATTGACAAACAAATGGAAAGCTAGGCAATGGCCTAGCTTTTTTGATTTTTTAATCTGGCAAACAATAGTAAGACATAAACCATAAGTGAAAGAATCGTTATGAGGGGGCCAATCTCAATCATTTTATGGTAAAAGTGATCAGCCCACGATCCTTGCCCGAAAAAACTAACAGGTAATGCATTAGAAGGCTGTTCATTACTATTAAAGCGCATATATATGGGTTTCCATAATATAAGTGCAAACAAGCTGGCAAATATTCCTTGAAGGATTCTCGCAATAAAAAATGGCTGAAACCTAATATCTGTCTGAGCTAAAATACTAGCTACTTGAGCTTGAACACTAAATCCGCTAAAACCTAAGATGAAACTGGTCATCATAGCTTTTTGGAGAAGGGTGGCATCCTGTACCTGACTAGTTAATTGACTTCCTAAAGTAATTTCAAATAAACCAGAAATAAAAGGGATACTTAGCATTTCTGGAAAGGAGATGGAAGACAGTATTACCTCAACAGCTTTCGCCAGTGTTGCTGTAATATGTAAATGATAGAGCAGTTTATTAATAACGGAAAACAAGATGATAAAACCGCCAACCATTAATAAGGTTTGGATGGAGGAGTTAACAGCATCACCTAAAAGTTTTCCAATTGGGCGATTATCCTTCAATCTAGTCTGATGCAGTGCAGATAAGGCAGACCTGACCTTGAACTTTTTTCTTTTCTCACTAGCGACCTCTGGTGATTCCTTTCCATAAAAGCGCATAAGGAGCCCAACACAAATATTGCCTAAATAGTGTGAAAGAGCAAGGATGACACCTAAGTGAGGATTATAGAAAAATCCAACCGAGACCGCTCCAAAGATAAATAGTGGATTTGAGGAATTGGTAAAGGAAACAAGCCTTTCTGCTTCAATCTGAGTTAAGTGTCCTTCTTGGCGTAGTCTTGCGGTGAATTTTGCACCCGCTGGGAATCCAGAAGCCATTCCCATGGCCCAAACAAATCCTCCGACTCCTGGAACCTTAAAAAGCGGCCTCATAAGTGGCTCTAATAGCACCCCAATAAATTTTACTACTCCAAAGCCTATTAACATTTCAGAAACAATAAAAAAAGGCAGCAGGGAAGGAAAAACAATTTCCCACCACATATTCAGGCCTCGAATCGAAGCATCAAATGACTCCTGTGGATAAGAAATCAGAGATACTGCTAAAATGGTGACAGATAAAGAAAGAAAAAGTGTTTTTATCTTTGACCGAAACAATGGAGGGACCTCCTTCCAAGGGGATTGGTAACATTGTGCAAATTTATGTTATCAATGCTAAAATAGAGATTATTCCTAATAATCATATGAACACTTGTCCTCATATAACACAAATATACTCATAGAACGTCAATTTAGACCATAAGATTGAACGAGATTTATCTTTTACAATGGAAGGAAATGTTCATCTATATATGGGAGGTAGCTAAAGATGGAGCACCCTAAAATAGGGTTGGCACTTGGTTCTGGTGGTGCACGTGGGTTTGCTCATTTAGGTGTCATAAAGGCATTTAAGGATGCTGGAATTCCCATTCATTTAATCGCTGGGAGCAGCATGGGGGCCCTTGTTGGTAGTTTTTATGGGGCAGGTATTGACATGGAACGGCTATATAAACTATCCACTGCCTTTAAGAGAAAATATTTCTTGGATTTTACGGTACCAAAGATGGGCTTTATCTCCGGGAAAAAGGTGAAGGAATTTATAAAGGTTTTTACCCATGGAAAAAACATAGAAGATTTAAACCTCCCAATCGGGATTGTAGCAACTGACTTATTAACAGGAGAGAAAATCGTTTTTCAGAAGGGGCCTGTTGCTGATGCGGTGAGAGCTAGTATTTCTATTCCCGGTATTTTTGTGCCGGAAAAAAATAATGGAAGAATCCTTGTAGACGGAGGTGTCAGTGATCGCGTTCCTGTATCTGTCGCTAGGGAAATGGGAGCGGATATCGTCATTGCTGTAGATGTATCAAGAGTAAAACGTAATGCGGAAATTTCCTCTATTTATGACGTTATTATGCAGAGTATTGATATCATGCAATCAGAAATAGTCAAAAACAGGGAGATTACTGCCGATGTCATGATTCGCCCTCCTGTAGAAAACTATAGCTCCCGGGCATTTACCAATATTGAGGAGATTATCAATATTGGTGAAGAAGAAGCAAAGAAGTATATCAAGCAAATCGAAACTGTCATTGAACAGTGGAAGGGGTAACAATGAGCAATGCGTAAAAAAATATATATAAGTTCTGTACTTTTCATTACACTGCTTTTAATTGGGGGGATGTATTTTTCCTTACCCTATTATGTATCAAAACCGGGAATGGCGAAAGAATTGGGACCGATCATAACGGTAGACGGTGGGTATAAGGATGAAGGGAATTTTATGCTAACAACCGTCAGAATGGGTAGAGCCAATATCTATTCTTACTTAGAAGCAAAACTTCTAAAATATGAAGAGCTATATCCACTAGAAATGATTTTATATAAAAAAGAGACAGAAGAAGAATATAATGCTAGACAGCTTCACTTAATGGCAGGTTCAAAACTTAATGCAATAGAGGTTGCCTATCGGAAAGCTGATTTACCTGTTCATTATAAATATAAAGGGATATATGTTGTTCAAGTGATTCCTGGAATGCCGGCTGCAGGAAAGATCAATGCAGGGGATCGAATATTTAAAGTAGATGGACATCAATTTTCTTCCTCGGAAAAATTTATTGAGTATGTAGGTACTAAAAAAGCAGGAGACAAGGTCACTTTAACTTTTTCTAGAAATAAAATAACGAAGACAGAAACATTAAACGTTGAGCGTTTCAAGGAGTATCCTAATAAGGTTGGTATTGGAATATCTTTAGTAGACGATAAGGAAATTCTTGTTGATCCAAAGGTAAAGGTGAGAACAGATGAAATTGGCGGACCTTCGGCAGGGCTAATGTTTACATTAGAAATCTATAATCAATTGACTAAAGAAGATCTAACGAGAGGCTACCAAATAGCAGGTACAGGTACAATCAGTGAAGATGGAGTCGTAGGGCCAATTGGAGGAATTGAACAAAAAATTGTAGCTGCGGATAAAGCGGGTGCAGAAATTTTCTTAGCACCTAATGAAAACGGAGCAAAAAATTCTAACTATCGAGCAGCTGTAAAAACTGCACGAGATATCAAGACAAAAATGAAAATTATTCCTATCGATACCTTCGACGATGCAGTTAGTTACTTAGAAAAATTAAAGCAAAAATAAAAAGATGGTGCAGCTGCATCATCTTTTTATTTTAGGCTTTGTTAAAGAACAGTGTTGATTTTTAAAGCCTGTTGATTGGAGCGGAAGGCACGAAGACTCCTGTGGGAGTATGGTTCAGGGGAGACCCCGCAGGCGCAAGCGCCGAGGAGGCTCGCCGAAACACCCACGGAAAGCGAAGTGCCTGGAGCGGAAATCAACAGGCAAGTTTAACAGAGCCTTATTTTATATAAATAGGTGGTTGATTAAATTCTTGTTTGAACATTTCATTCCTTAAATGATTTGGGACTCCTAGAGCATAAACACGAGCGGCTTTCACATCAAGATTGATCTCGCTCTCCTTAAAGCTAGAAAGCTTTGATACAAGAGGCAGGCTCAAATCCTTTTTCACTTTATTTAAGTATTCTCTTCCGTTAGTAGTCATCCCTAATAGTCTTAAATAGGAAGCCTTCTCTAGGTTTCTGTTCATTTCTATTTTTTTTGCATTAGTTAAAATATGAACGCAAAGCCTTTGAAGTCTTGTCCAAGTATATCTTTTGGTTTTTATCTTCTGCATAAATTGCTGAAAGCTCTCGGATTCGATAGCTGCAGCCTGTAACCTATTTTCAAGTCCTTCTTCCATTTCATATATTTCCCTAAGCTCTTCACTATTGCTATGGATTAGGCGGTATTGTAAATAACTCCAATAATTTTCCCATTGATGAAACAGGTGAAAATGATGGAAATATTCCTCTAATAACTGCTTTGTTGCCATAGGTACATATTGGTCAATACCATGGTTATCGTCCTTTGGAGAAAAAATAGCTTTTCTAATACTAGTTGCACTAGCAATAGTTTCTGATGTGAAATGTTCATCATGATAATTGGCATGTTTCCGTGTCACAGTCATGGGCCTAATAGAACTCTTTTGTCGTTTTATTGCCTTTATGTATTCCAGACCTAAAATGTTGTTGGGTTTACCTAGGTCCAAGTAGTTTTTTGATGCTTGTAACTGGTTAAAAGCTAATGCTGATGCTTTAGGATAACTAACACCTGTATCCATAAAGTATTTTATGCCTTCATCTAGTTTTTTTTCTTCATCTTTTATGTAATCGAGCGTTTGAAGAAAGGAATTGATGTCCCCACTTTCACTTCCAAAGCATAAGGTCTCACAACCGGCTGCATCTAAAATAGATACCGCACCGTTAGCGAATGTTTCAGCCTTCTGTGTGGCAAAATGGTAGGGCAGCTCAAAAACGATGTCAACACCAGTTAGCAAGGCCATTTTCGTCCGATACCATTTGGATACAAGTGCAGGTTCCCCTCTCTGCAAGAAATTCCCACTCATAACAGCAATGACAACATCTGCCTTAGCGGCTTCCTTTGAAGCACTTAAATGAAAAGCATGTCCATTATGAAATGGATTGTATTCTACAATTAAACCAACAGCTTTCATTTTTTCTCTCCTTCCTTACAAATAAATATTGGCTGTTAAAGAATATTGTTGATTTTTATACCCTGTTGATTGGAGCGGAAGGCGCGAAGACTCCTGTGGGAGTACGGTTCAGGGGAGACCCCGCAGGCGCAAGCGCCGAGGAGGCTAGCCGAAACGCCCACGGAAAGCGAAGCGCCTGGAGCGGAAATCAACAGACAATTTTAACAGCGCCTAAATTTTAAAAAGGTATATGAGAATCCGTTGCAAAACGGACAATTAACCGATTATATTAATTATTATCATTATAGCAAAATTGTAAGGAAACCAATCAGATTATATGATAAGATGATAAAGATGTTTGCAAAATGGACAACTGGATAAACTAGGACTAGAGCTTATTTAGATGATTTGCATTCTTTAACAATCGCCTGATGGGGTGTAAAGAAAAAACATTGACAAAAAAATTTATGAAGGCTATAATTACCTTTGTTGCCTTGGGGTGATTCAATTGAAATGGACATTAAGTCAATTACAAAAATATCGAAACAAGGATTTTCCGATTGATGAAACTATTCGGGTTGATGAGATTATAGAAACTGATCCTTCTATCCGAGAGGTATCTCCTATGCATATTACAGGTCGTGGAGATATAGATTCAACGAAAGTGACTTTCCATTTAAAAATAGAAGGTCATTTAATACTTCCTTGTTCTCGTACTTTAGTGGATGTAAAACTTCCAATTAATGTCGAAACAACTGAAACTTTCCTCTTACAAGGTTCAGTTTATGAAACTGAAGAGGATGTAAATCAAGTAAAAGGTGACGTGATTGATGTAATGCCAATCATTCGCGAAATACTATTACTTGAGGTTCCAATGCAAGTCTTTTGTGAAGATGTCAATAGTGAAGGAGCAGCTCCACAGTCTGGTAAGGATTGGGAAGTTGTTCGTGAAGAGGAGCAATCTAAAAAGATTGACCCTAGATTGGCAGGACTTGCAAAGTTTTTTAACGAAAACAATTCTTCTTCCGAATCATAATCGGCAAAAACTAAGAAGCAAAGTGAAGAACCAGCATTCCTGGCCTTCATTACTTTCTTAATACTCTTTAAGGAGGTGGGAAGAATGGCTGTACCTTTTAGAAGGACTTCTAAAACCGCAAAAAGAAAACGTCGTACTCATTTTAAATTAAACGTACCTGGTATGGTAAGCTGCCCAAACTGTGGTGAAATGAAACTTTCACACCGCGTATGTAAAGCTTGCGGAACATACAAAGGAAAAGACGTTGTCAACGACTAATTTCCATTTGGATAGAAAGCACAAGGGTGATAAATCCCTTGTGCTTTTGTCGTTGTTTAGGAAATTTTAAAAAAGTTCCGAGTGTGGATAACTGAACTAGTTGTCCGAATCTAGCTACAGCGCCTAGCCCCTCGGGTCAAATAACCTTCGGCAAGAAAAGTCAAAAGGCGGACTTTTCCCGCCGAAGAACATTTGCCTGTCGGGGCTGAACGAGGCGCTTCCGCCTTTTGTTCTTTAATAAGATTCCTACATAATAAAATGTAATTGTTTGTACTAGAATGTTGATAGAGACTTTTGACGGGCAGAAGGGAAGTGGTAGGTTTGTCATATTTAATTGAAAAAACAGAGAAGGGTTATTTATTATTTACCATTACAAGAGCTGAAAAGAGAAACGCAATTAATTACGAAGTAATGCAAGGCTTAATGGAGGTAATGAAAAGAGCAACAGAACCGGATGTTTTGGCATTAATCATTACTGGTATAGGAGATCGTGCTTTTTGTTCAGGTGGAGATTTGTCGGTTTTTCACCTTCTTCATTCAAAAGAAGAGGCTTTTCCTATGCTTTCTAAAATGTCAAACATTCTCTACTCCTTATTGACCCTGCCTATTCCCACTATATCACTTATAAATGGGACGGCTATTGGGGGAGGCTGTGAGCTTGCAACAGCCTGCGATTTCCGTTTGGCTAGAAAAGGAATAAAAGCAGGATTTGTTCAAGGGAAACAAGCAATAACCACTGGCTGGGGAGGCGGTTCGATTTTAGGAGAAAAGCTCACTCTGTCAAATGCAATGAAGCTTCTAATGGAAGCGGAGATGAAAACAGCAGAAGAGTTAAAAGAGGCTGGTTTTATTGATGCTCTCTTTGAAAATGACGCATTAGAAGCTTGTGAGGCGTTCCTAGAAAACATACTAAAGAAAGAGTTAAGTGTACTGCAATCCTATAAGAAGATGTGGATTAGGAAATGGGAGGAAGCGAAGCTGCGAGAACGGATAGAAGAAGAGGTAAGGACTTGTGCCTTATTATGGGAAAGCGATGCCCACCATAACTATGTAAATAATTTTATTAATAAAAAAACCATGAATAAAGATTAAAAGACAACTTCTGATTAAGTCTATCTTTTCTAGTAGATGCATATGTATTATAAAAACACTAGGAGGGATGTTCTTATGTCACCTACTCGACAAGATGCGTGGTCCCAAGACGAAGACTTATTACTCGCTGAAGTTGTGTTACGGCATATCCGTGAAGGTGGGACACAATTGCAGGCGTTTGAAGAAGTAGGCAAACAGCTTTCGCGTACTTCGGCTGCTTGTGGTTTCCGTTGGAACTCATATGTACGTAAACAATATAAATCAGGTATTGAGCTTGCTAAAAGACAAAGAAAAGAACTAAAAAAGCAAGTAGTCACCACAGAAGGTGAGGTCATTCAAGATTCAGTTAAGGTTGAGACAGTCTCATCACCTGTAGGTTGTGAACAGGGAACTACCATTACTTTTCCTGCTGTCATTCATTTCTTAGAAGGAATCCATCAAAAGGCGGAAGATTGGGCAAGTTATGAAGTGGACAGGAAGAACTCTCTTGATAAAATTAAAGAGTTAGAAAAGAAGACTTTTTATCTAGCTGCAGAAAATGAAAGATTGTCTAAGAATTTAAAGGCTATTGAAGAGGATTACCGCTCATTAATTGAGATTATGGAAAGAGCACGGAAAATGGTTGTGCTACAAGATGAAGACAGACAACAAAAGGTAAAATTCCAGATGGACAAAAATGGTAATCTGGAAAGGGTAGAAAAATAGCAAAAAGCGGACATCATGGTGTCCGCTTTTTTTATTAATATAAATATTATTGTTGCGGTTCCACGCCTTCTGGATACCAAACTAGTGGATTTTCCCCACGATCCCGTTCCATATCGTAATCAACTTTAGAAAAGCCCATCTTTTCCCAAAAACCACTTGATTGTACTCTTGGATTTGTCTTAATAGGTAGACCAAAGTTCTTCGCGAATTCGACAAGAGCTTTACCAAAGCCCTTCCCTTGATAATCTGCTAGTACTTCCAGCTTCCATAATTCTAAATAATTTTGTGCTGGATAAAAATAACGATCGAATTTCGCATCAATTTGATATAAACTCATTCGTGCTACTAGTTTGTCCCCGAAATAAATACCGTAAAATGGTGATTCACTATCATCTTCAACCATATTGGCTTCAAGGTCTTCAAGCATGGATAACTCCTGAATTCCATATTCTTTAAACTTTTTAAATTCTTCTAATGTTTTAAAGTTAACTTTTAGTTTCTCCACTTTTGCTCTCATAGTAAACCTCCTAAGAAATCATAACCTCATAATATTGTATATATTCATTTGTTCATGAATAACATGAAGATGTATTAATTTTTGCATTATTCGAAATGAATTAATATTATTATATAACAAAAGCACAAAAAATTCTTCAAATAAGTTCAGGAAGCGTTTTCAAAATTTGCAGGAAATTCCGAGAATGATGTAGAAATTTTAATGGAGGAACAAAAGGGGCATGAAAGGGGAAAAAATGTGCAAAAAATATTAATTGCCAATAGAGGAGAAATTGCACTTCGTATCATAAGGACCTGTCAGGAGATGGGGATTGAAACGATTGCTATTTATTCAGATGCTGACAAGGATATGCCTTTTGTAAAAGCCGCAACTAAGGCTGTGTATGTAGGTGAGCCACCAGTAAACAAATCCTATTTACAAGTTGATAAAATCTTGGAAATAGCAAAAAGTGAAAAAGTGGATGCCATTCATCCCGGTTACGGCTTTTTATCTGAAAATGCAGCGTTTGCCAAAAAAGCTATTAAAGAAGGAATTATTTTTATTGGACCAAAACCAGAAACAATCGAATTAATGGGGGATAAAATAGTTTCGCGACAAACGATGGAAAAGGCTGGAGTACCAGTAGTACCTGGAAGTGGTAATGGTTTAAGAACTATTGAAGAAGCCTGTAGTTTAGCAATGGAGATTGGATATCCTATTATGCTTAAGGCAAGCGGCGGTGGCGGTGGAATTGGAATGGTGCTTTGTGAAAATGAGCAAGCGCTCGTTAAGTCCTATGATTCGACTAAAACCCGAGCCATGGCTTACTTTGGTTCAGACGAGGTTTTTATTGAAAAATATATTGCTGATGCTAGACATGTGGAAATTCAAGTGTTTGGGGATTCTGCAGGAAACATCGTGCATTTGTTTGAAAGGGATTGCTCAATTCAAAGAAGGCATCAAAAGGTTGTGGAAGAATCACCATCTCCTTTTCTAACTGAAACAGTTAGAAAAAAGATGTATGAGACTGCGGTGAAAGCGGCTCATGCGGTTGATTATATTAACGCGGGTACCATCGAATTTATCGTTGATGAAGCGGGGAACTTTTACTTTTTAGAAATGAATACTCGTCTTCAGGTCGAACATCCAGTAACAGAGATGATTACAGGACTTGATTTAGTAAAATGGCAAATACTTGTAGCTCGAGGTGGGAAATTACCTTTGCTGCAATCTGAAATTAACTCAAATGGAAGTGCTATTGAATTCCGCTTATACGCAGAGGATCCTGTTCGTTTTTTGCCGTCACCAGGAAAAATTACTTCTCTTAAAATGAATGAGACAAAAGGAGTCAGAATTGATTCTGGCTATGTGGAGGGGGGAACGGTAACACCGTTCTATGATCCAATGATTGCAAAATGTATTGTTTATGGACAGACAAGAGAAGAGGTATTATCGACTGCGGAAGGATTCTTTAAGGATGTGGTGATTGAAGGGATTAAAACAAATGTGCCCCTGTTTTTATCCATTCTAGCTGATACTGATTTCCAAAAAGGGGTGTATACTACGAGTTTTCTTACAAAAAATTTAGTGAAATAAGGAGAGAGAAACATGAAAGAAATTACAGCAACTATGGCAGGTACGGTATTAAATATTTTTGTAGCAAATGGTGACCAAGTAAATGTTGGCCAAGAAGTATTAATGCTTGAGTCTATGAAAATGGAGATTCCAATCGAGAGCAGCACGGAGGGTACTGTGTTAAATGTAAAGGTTACTATAGGTGACTTCGTAAATGAAGGCGATGTTCTTATAGTATTAGAATAACAGGAGAGGGGGATCAGAATGACGACCACTAACATGTTAAATGATCAATTAAATGCAAATAGAAAACAAATCGAGGCTGGCGGACACCCTAAATATCATGAAAAGCTGAAATCACAGAATAAGATGTTTGTTCGTGATAGACTTGCCCTATTATTTGATGATGGCAAATATGAGGAAGACGGGAAATTTGCTAATTTTAAAGCAGCTGATCTTCCTGCTGATGGTGTAGTCACAGCGATTGGTAAAATTAATGGCCAAACTGTTTGCGTCATGGCTAATGATTCTACCATTAAAGCAGGTTCTTGGGGAGCAAGAACAGTTGAAAAAATTATTCGTATCCAAGAAGTAGCGGAAAAATTAAGGGTGCCGTTATTTTATCTTGTGGACTCTGCGGGAGCGAGAATTACTGATCAGTTAGAGATGTTCCCAAACCGTAGAGGGGCAGGGAAAATATTTTATAATCAGGTGAAGCTTTCCGGTATGATTCCGCAGATATGTATTTTGTTTGGGCCTTCCGCTGCTGGAGGAGCATATATCCCAGCATTCTGTGATATTGTTATCATGGTTGACCAAAATGCATCCATGTATTTAGGATCCCCCCGTATGGCTGAAAAGGTTATAGGCGAAAAGGTAACGCTGGAGGAAATGGGCGGAGCACGTATGCACTGTTCAGTAAGCGGTTGTGGAGATGTTCTTGCCTATAGTGAGGAAGAAGCTATTGAATCAGCTAAGAGATACATTAGTTATTTTCCAGCCAGCTTTAAAGAAAAAACGAAGAGGGCAAATGGCGTCGCACCAAAAGAAGGTAGAGATTTAGAAGCAATTATCCCTGAAAATCAAAATGCACCTTTTGATATGTATGAATGTATTGATAGACTCATTGATCAAGATAGTTTCTATGAAGTGAAGAAATTATTTGCCCCAGAGCTAATCACCGGGTTAGCTAGAATGGATGGAAGAGCTGTTGGAATTATAGCTAACCAACCAAAAGTAAAAGGCGGCGTTTTATTTGTCGATTCTGCTGATAAGGCCGCTAAATTTATTCAGCTTTGTGATGCCTTCCATATTCCATTATTGTTTTTAGCAGATGTTCCAGGATTTATGATTGGTACTAAAGTTGAACGAGCTGGGATTATTCGTCATGGAGCCAAGTTAATTGCAGCTATGAGCTCTGCAACAGTACCAAAGATTTCTGTTATTGTTAGAAAAGCTTACGGGGCAGGGCTATATGCAATGGCCGGACCTGCCTTTGAACCAGATTGCTGTATTGCTCTTCCTACGGCTCAAATTGCAGTAATGGGACCAGAAGCAGCAGTAAATGCAGTATATTCTAATAAAATTAATGAAATTGAAGATCCGAAGGAAAAAATAAAGTTCGTTCAAGAAAAACATAAGGAATATAAGGAGCATATTGACATTTACAAGCTGGCTTCAGAGCTAATTGTCGATGAAATTGTTGCTCCATCCGAATTAAGAGACGTACTTATTCAGCGCCTTGATTACTATCAATCAAAAGAATTAAACTTTAGTGACCGAAAGCATCCTGTATACCCAGTTTGATTCTAGAATCCCTTGTCGTATAGTGATAAGGGATTTTTTTTTATCTTACTTACAGAAAGCTGACAATATCTGATAAAATGTGGGTAAAGACGACTAAATGAGGGGATACCATGAAGGTTGGAATCATTGGGGCTGGGTCAATTGGACTATTATTTGCGTCCTATATCAGTAGAAGTTATGAAGTAACAATTTATACAAAGACTGAAAATCAAGCTTCACAAATTAATGAAAATGGAATTATTCTTCAAAAAAAAGCCGAAAGAACGGTATCCTTAGTAAAGGCACTTCCAATTTCAAAGTGGAAGGGAACTGAGGATTTAACCCTTATTACGGTTAAACAATATCAACTTACTCCGGTGTTAGAGATTATTAATCAGCTTCCTTATGATCCTGATAACCTATTATTTTTACAAAATGGTATGGGGCATTTAAAGTGGTTAAAAGAATTAAAGAATAAAAACATATTTGTAGGTACGGTTGAACATGGTGCATTGAAGGAAAATGCCTTTACTGTCAGCCATAAAGGTGAAGGTGCAACAAACGTGGCGCCTTTTAGAGGGGATTGCTCCTTCTTACAAAGCTTTTTAGCTGCAGTACCTTCTGATTTTCCAATCTATGTGCAAGAAGATTATTATTCGATGCTAATGAATAAATTAATTGTTAATGCGGTTATTAATCCATTAACCTCTATTCTGCATGTGAAAAATGGGGAATTAATTCAGAATGAACATTTTTTTCGCGTTTTAACGAACCTTTTTGATGAAATATCCTTCATTTTGAACTTAAACCACCCAGAGGAACACTTTCGACAAGTGATGGAAATCTGTAAGAAAACTGCCGAGAATCGTTCCTCTATGTTAAAAGATATCGAGATGAATCGGCTGACAGAAGTAGACGCCATTCTCGGTTTTATCCTTGAGGAGGCAAACAAGCAGGAAAAACAGGCTCCTCTATTAGAGAACGTCTATCATTTTATTAAGGGAAAAGAACCAACAAAGGGGGGAGTGTTGTGAGTAGTATTCTGTCCTCTGTGTTAACAGTTCTTTTTGCATTACCAATTTTTGGATCTATTTTGGTCTTTTTATTTGGAAAAATAATAACAAAAAATTCACGGAGAGCTCTTCATATCTCACTAGATTACACCACTATTTTATATATTATTTCTGTCCATTTTTTAATTGTTACGATTTGGAAAATATCATTGTTTTGGTTAATAATACTAATAATGATAGTAATAGCAATGATGTTTGTTCTTGTTCATTGGAAAGTTAAGGAAGAGATCATTCTTCAAAAGGTTATGAAAGGCTTTTGGCGATTTAATTTTATGCTGTTTTTTCTAGTATACATTGCCCTCACTTTTTATGGCGTAATTTCAAGTGTTGTCACTTTTAGCTTTTCAACATAAAAATGAGCGGATGGTTTTTTCAAATAGGGCAGGTAGTGATATACTCGTTTAGAATGAATATCAGTGACCAGAAAGGGAGTACATAAATGGAGATTTTAAATCTCTCTTTACCAGCAACGAATCGGTTTGCTTCTAATTATTTGGAACAATCTGCTGATATCCAGCCTTTTTTTCACTATCGGTACAATGATGTAGAAGAAGATAAGAAAAGAATGGCGGAATTAGGCGGTAGAATATTTCCTCGCAGAGAGGTAGCTGCACACATAGAATCCTTCATGGAACGCTTTCCAACTTCAGAGGCTGTAAAGAAATCAATAGAAAAATTAAGACAAAATGATAGCGTCGTTGTCATTGGTGGCCAACAGGCTGGAATTCTAACAGGACCGCTTTATTCCATCCATAAGGTCATCTCCATTATTAAATTAGCAGAACAAAAAGAAAGACAACTAGGTGTTCCTGTGGTACCAGTTTTTTGGATTGCTGGGGAAGACCATGATTTTCAAGAAGTAAATCATGTATTTGTGCCAGTTAACCAAAAAGTTGACAAATGGACCTACCCTGAAAGAGTACTCCAAAAGAAAATGGTATCGGATATAGAACTAAATAAAGATGTATGTGTATCATGGGTACAAAACATCATTGAAAATTTTGGCGAAACAGAACATACAAATACACTTTTGCAGTTTGCAGAAGAACAAGTTAGTAGGTCCAAGAACTTCGTTGATTTTTTTGCAAACATTATTATGGAATTGTTCAAAGATTATGGATTGTTGATTGTTGATTCAGGAAATAAAGATTTTCGTTTATTACAAAGGGACTTCTTTACTCAGCAAATAGAACAACATGAAACCATCACGTTTTCGGTCCTTGAGCAGCAAAAGCAAATTGGAAATAAAGGCTACCCGATTACTATAGATATTAGTGACCAAGCGGCAAACCTATTTTTTTATGATCAAAAAGAAAATGAGCGTATCCTCCTAGAATACAATCGAGAATCGAACCGTTTTGTGGGGAAAAGTGGAACAGCTTCTTTTTCAAAAGAAGAATTAATGGAGCTTGTGAACACAAAGCCGGAACAATTAAGCAATAATGTGGTGACTCGTCCTCTTATGCAAGAATGGCTATTCCCAACCATAGCATTTATTGCAGGACCTGGGGAAATTTCCTACTGGGCAGAGCTAAAACTTGTATTTGAGCATTTTCATATTAAGATGCCGCCGATTGTCCCACGCTTAAATATTACATTCCTGGATCGGTCTGTTGAAACAGATATTTTAGAATTAAAGATAAATATAACTGATGTTTTAACTAGAGGAACGGAACAAGAAAAGGAAGGCTTTCTTTTAACCATTAAGGATAGAGAGTTAGAAGAGATGTTTTCAAAGACAAAAGCTGACTTAATGGAGCAGTATCAACTTATTGAAGCAAAAACAGAGGAACTTGACCGTGGGCTGCTTCCGATGCTAAAGAAGAATGAAACGTACTTACTGAAAGAAATTAACTTTATGCAATCAAAACTTGAAGATGCGGTTAAGTTTAGACATAATGTGATATTAAATAAATATGCTCGAGTGGATCTTGCGTTAAGGCCAGATGGCTTTCCACAAGAACGGGTTTGGAATGTATTTTATTATTTGAACGAATATGGATTGACATTTATTAAAGATATCATGACAGAGGCATTTGAATTTGATGGTAGCCATAAGGTTATAAAAATGTAGAAAAACTTCACTATTGCAGTGAAGTTTTTCTTTTTTTGTAAAAATTCAACTGGGTAAAAAAGGATTTTATAGAAATAGGGGCGAATAGTTAAAAAATAGGTGGTGAAAAGTGGGGGAATGTGGTACATTTTTTATAGAAAGTGGGGGTAATGGGTATGTTCATGGGTGAATACCATCACAGCATTGATAATAAAGGCCGATTGATTGTGCCCTCCAAATTCCGAGATGAACTTGGCGACATGTTTATCATTACTCGTGGATTGGATCAATGTTTATTTGGTTACCCAGTATCAGAGTGGGGACTTATTGAAGAGAAATTAAAAGGCTTACCTCTGACAAAAAAGGATGCCCGTGCTTTTACTCGTTTCTTCTTTTCAGGAGCAACAGAGAGTGAACTTGATAAGCAAGGAAGAATAAATATTCCTACACCACTTTTGCAATATGCAAAGCTAGAAAAAGAATGCGTAATTTTGGGTGTTTCCAATCGAATCGAAATTTGGAGTAAACAGATTTGGGAAGACTATTTTACACAGTCTGAAGAATCTTTTGCGGAAATTGCAGAAAATATGATTGGCTTTGATATATAATGGATAAGTTATATTAATATATTTTCTGTTAGATTTCGCTTGATTGGAAAAGGTGGTACGAAAATGTTTGAACATACAACTGTGTTATTAAAAGAAGCTGTTGACGGACTAAATATTAAGTCGGATGGTATTTATGTTGATTGTACTTTGGGTGGGGCTGGACATAGTTCGCTCATACTCTCAAGACTTGGCGACAATGGTAAATTGTTTGCATTTGACCAAGATGAAATAGCAATCGCACATGCTAAAGAGAAATTATCTGAATACGGTAGTCGATTAGAGATTGTTAAAAGCAATTTCTTGTACTTAAAAGAGGAACTTGAAAGTCGCGGGATTTATAAAGTTGATGGGGTTCTTTATGACCTAGGGGTTTCGTCTCCACAATTAGACACGCCTGAACGAGGTTTTAGTTACCATCATGATGCGCCCTTGGATATGAGAATGGACAATGAAGCAGATACTTCTGCATATGATGTCATCAACCATTGGGCATATGAAGATTTAGTTCGAATCTTTTTCCGCTATGGTGAGGAGAAGTTCTCAAAACAAATTGCTCGAAAAATTGAAGCAGCAAGACAAGTAAAACCGATTGAAACAACTTTTGAATTAGTTGAATTAATTAAGGCAGGAATCCCTGCACCGGCAAGAAGAAAAGGGGGACATCCTGCAAAAAGGATTTTTCAAGCAGTCAGAATTGCTGTTAACGATGAATTAGCAGTTTTTGAACAATCATTAAATCAAGCGATTGATTTGCTAAACCCTGAGGGAAGGATCAGTGTAATTACCTTTCACTCACTAGAGGACAGAATTTGTAAGGCAGCATTTAAGAAGGCTAGTGAAATACCTAATTTGCCTCCAGGTTTACCAATAATTCCAGATGAGTATAAACCAATCTTAAAGCTAGTCTCACGTAAACCAATTCTTCCATCGGAAGAAGAGTTAGAAGAAAATAATCGCGCCCGTTCTGCAAAGCTTAGAATCGCAGAAAAACTTTAAAAATAGGACAGGCAAAACAGCGCTTAAGCTGGAATATAAGAAAATCTGGAGGGGAAAAGATTGAGTAATCTTGCCAGGAAGTATCAACAACAACAAGAACAAGTTGAACAAAATAGCAAAAGTATTGGTGAAATAAAAATAAAAAAATCCTGGCTCACTCCAGGGGAAAAAATCATTGGAGTTGCATTTGCTGGATTGGTTTGTTTCGGTGCCGTGCATCTAATTTCTACCCAGGCTAATATTTATGAAGTAAATAAAGATCTTCAGAATGTGGAAGCAAAAGTGAAGGAACAACAGAAGGTTAACGGCGACTTGCAGGTTCAAGTTAGTGAACTTAGTGCATATGACCGAATTTATGAAAAAGCAAAGAAAATGGGACTTGTGTTAAACGAAAATAACGTCAAGGTTGTGCAGGAAAAATGAGCAAGAAACAGCCCTATATGAATGCTGGAGCAGCGATATTGTTTGTAATATTCGGCCTGCTCTTTTTTGTATTACTTTTTAGATATTACTCAATCCAAATTACTGGAGAAGTAGGAGGACAGCCTCTTGCTGCGAAAGCACAGCAGAAGTATAACAGGGAAGGGACACTGGCAGCAGCTAGGGGACAAATCTTCGATCGGAATGGTGAGGTAATCGCCGAGGATACGGCAGCGTATACATTAATCGCTATTGTTGATAAAAAAATGACGACAAACCCTAAAAAGCCTCAACATGTTAAAAATCCGCGGAAAACGGCAAAAGAACTAGCTAAATATATTCAAATGGATGAAACCGAGATTTATAGTATCCTAACAAAGGGAATTTCCAAAGGAAGATTTCAAGTAGAGTTCGGCAAGGCTGGTAAAGATATTACGCATCAAACGAAGAAAGAAATTGAAGCCTTAGAACTCCCAGGTATTACTTTTATCCGTGATTCAAAACGGTTTTATCCAAATGGAATGTTCGCATCTCATGTAGTGGGGTATGCTGATCGTGTTGAACAAAAGGATCAAACCTATAAATCAATTGGAAAAATGGGAATTGAGAAATCATTAAACACGGAATTAACCGGAGTCGATGGTAAGATTAATTATGAGAGTGATCTATGGGGCTATTTACTGCCGGATGGAAAAGAGAAAATTACACCAGCAAAAAATGGAAATGATGTGTACTTAACAATTGATAAAAAAATTCAAACCTTTTTAGAAGATGCAATGAACAAAGTGGCAAAAGATTATAAGCCTAAAAAAATCATTGCCATTGTTGCAGATCCAAAAACAGGTGAGATTTTAGCGATGGGTCAGCGTCCGTCCTTTCACCCAAAAACAAAAGAAGGGATAGATAAAAGCTGGCATAATGAAGCGGTAGAAACATCATTTGAACCTGGTTCTACTATGAAGATTTTCACATTAGCTGCAGCAGTCCAGGAGAATGTCTTCAATCCAAATGAATACTATCAATCAGGGTCATATAAAGTGACAAATAAGGATAAAGCGATTCATGACCATAATGGCTCAGGATGGGGAAGTATTTCATACTTAGAGGGAGTTCAGCGTTCTTCTAACGTTGCCTTCGCAAAAATAGCAAAAGAAAAATTGGGCTTTGAAAGGTTCAGAGAATACTTAACTAAATTTGGCTTTGATAAACCAACGGGAATTGAACTACCAGATGAAACATCTGGTAAAATCCAGTTCACCTATCCAATTGAAAAAATTACTACTGCATATGGACAAGGAACGGCGATTACACCGATTCAACAAATTCAAGCAGCCACAGCCATTGCTAATGGTGGAAAGATGTTGCAACCTCATGTGGTTGAAAAGATTGTCAATCATGATACAGGTGAAACCATTAAAGAGGTTTCACCAGAGGTGGTATCAACTCCAATTTCTGCTGAAACAGCAAGTAAGGTGCGAGATATTCTTGAAACAGTTGTTACCTCGCCTAAGGGTACTGGTGGCCGTTACAAAATCGAGGGTTATAGTGTTGCAGGCAAAACTGGAACCGCTAATATTCCAGGACCTAATGGTAAATATATAAAAGGGGTAAACGGTTATATGTTTTCCTTCTTAGGGATGGCACCAAAGGACGACCCTAAATTAATCGTATATGTAGCTGTCCAGGAGCCAGTATTGGAAGGCTTGGAGGCAGGACAAGGGGCGATTCCTGTATCTGGCGTTTTTAATCCTGTGATGCAAAATAGCCTACACTATTTAAATATACAGCCTTCTGTCCTGGAAAAGGCATCGATTAATAAGATGGCAAATCTAAAAGGACACTCCGTTACTGATACCGTTAAGGACTTAAAGGAAAAAGGTTTTGAAACGGTTGTGCTTGGAAACGGAACAGAAATAATTGGACAACTTCCTAAGGCAGGGACAACTATATTAGAAGGGGAAAAGGTAATCCTCCAAACAAATGGAGAATTAACCGCACCGGATATGACCGGTTGGTCACTAAGAGATGTGATGAAGGTGGCGAGCCTTGCTGGCCTTAAGCTCAATTCTAAAGGAAAAGGATATGTAGCCCAGCAAAATCTTAAACCAAAATCACCTCTTAAAGAGGGTGATTTCCTCATTGTTGATTTGAAAACCCCTGAAGAACAGTGGAATGAAGAAAAAGAAGCATCGACTGATAAGGGGAAGGAACAAACCGATGACAAGGAAGAAAAGGTAAAAGATTGATTTGAAGAGGTTGACTGCAAAGTCGACCTCTTTTTTTACGCTGTTTTTTCAACAATGGCTCGTTCTATTGAAAAAAGTACAAGCATATAAATGAACGATAATGGAATGCAGGAAAGAGGAGGATCGTTTATACTATGCGTGTTTCAAATGTTACTGTCCGTAAGAGACTAATGATTGCACTATTCGTTGGATTCCTGACCTTCTTAATTATTGATGTTAGACTTGGATATGTACAATTTGTTCTAGGGGATATGTTAACCGATCGAGCAAAGGGATCCTGGAGTCGGAATATTCCTTTTGAACCAGAGCGGGGACAAATTGTCGACCGGAACGGGATCCCATTAGCAACAAATATTAGTGCACCAACTGTATATGTCATTCCGCGGCAGATTAAGGATCCTGCGACAACTGCTGAAAAGCTGGCATCCGTATTAAATATGTCGAGAGAAAATGCTTATCGTGAAATTACTAAACGTGCATCATCTGTACGGATTAAAGAAGGCAGGAAAATCTCACATGAAAAGGCAAAAGAAATTAGAGCTCTGGGACTTGAAGGTGTATATATAGGTGAGGACTCAAAGCGGCATTATCCGAATGGGAGTTATCTATCACACGTTCTTGGTTTTACAGGTGTGGATAACCAAGGATTAATGGGACTTGAGCAGTACTATGATAAAGAGTTAAATGGTGAACGGGGTGCGGTTAAATTCTATGCGAATGCCAAAGGGGAGCGCATGAATAGCATGGCCGATGATTATGAGCAACCAGTCAATGGTCTTGATTTAAAGCTGACAATAGATTCGAAAATACAAACCATTGTGGAAAGAGAGCTTGATATTGCAGAGGCGAAATACAATCCAGACGGAATAGTAGCTATTGCCATGAATCCTAATAATGGTGAAATCCTAGCCATGTCGAGCAGACCGACTTTCGATCCAGCTAATTTTCGAAATGTACCGCAGGAAATATATAACAGGAACCTCCCTGTCTGGTCTACTTACGAACCAGGTTCTACTTTTAAAATTATTACACTCGCAGCTGCGTTGAATGAAGGAAAGGTTAATCTGGAAAAGGAACATTTTCATGATTCTGGTTCAGTTCAAGTGGCGGGTGCACGGTTAAAATGCTGGAAAAGGGGTGGACATGGGGACCAATCCTTTTTAGAAGTAGTACAAAACTCTTGTAACCCAGGTTTTGTAGAATTAGGTGAGCGTCTAGGCAAGGATAAACTCTTTAAATATATAAAGGATTTTGGTTTTGGTCAGAAAACCGGAATTGATTTACAAGGGGAAGGGACAGGGATTCTATTCAATCTAAATCGGGTAGGTCCGGTTGAACAAGCTACTACCGCTTTTGGACAAGGGGTATCCGTTACACCGATCCAGCAAGTAACCGCAGTATCTGCTGCCATAAATGGTGGGATATTATACAAACCGTATATTGCAAAAGAATTAATTGATCCTGTTACGAAAGAAGTGGTTATGAGGAATACTCCTGTTGAAAAGAGAAGAGTTATAACCGAGGAAACATCGAAAGAAATCCGCCATGCCCTTGAGAGTGTGGTCGCACAGGGAACTGGAGGAAAAGCGTTTGTGGAAGGTTACCGTGTTGGCGGAAAGACGGGTACCGCCCAAAAGGCTCAAAACGGGAGATACTTGGAAAATAACTTTATTGTTTCCTTTATGGGTTTTGCACCTGCGGATGATCCCCAAATAGTGGTTTATGTTGCGGTTGATAATCCTAAAGGGGTTACCGCATTTGGTGGTACCGTCACTGCACCGATTGTAGGTGCAATCATGAAGGATAGTTTAAGTGCAATGGGAATAGAACCTCGTAAAGATCAAATCGAAAAAGAAATAAAGTGGCCAGATACGCCTTTATTAACATTACCTGACCTTGTGGGTCTCACAAAAGGCGAACTTCAGGAGCAGATGATTAACTTAAGAATTGATCCTAGCGGAGAAGGGGATGTGGTTGTTAGACAATCCCCTAGCCCAGGAACAAAAGTAAAAGAAGGATCCAAAATAAGGTTATACTTTGGAAAAGGGGACTAAAAATAAGTAAATAGTCATCCTTAGGGGCGGTCGGAATCTATTCCGCCGCCTAATTTTTTTAAAACCTACATAACAAATAGCAAAATAAAATAATTTAATGTAAAATAAGATGGAACTTTCGCTAGTAGTCTCACTGAGGTAAATACTGGCAATATGTATGTACTGTCATGAGAGGATTTGAGGTAAAATGAAACTACAAGAGCTACTAAAGTCTTTGCACCCAATCGTGCCCTTCAAAGGGGGAAATCCTGAAATTACATCGATTGAAAATGACAATCGGAAGGTGCAAAAAGGGAGCTTATTTATTTGTATTAAAGGCTACACTGTGGACGGCCATGATTTTGCAGAATCTGCTGTAGAAAATGGTGCGGTTGCCGTTTTAGCTGAACGCCCATTAGCAATAGATGTACCTGTTATCCTTGTAAAGGATACTACAAGATCAATGTCTGTACTTGCGGATGCCTTTTATGAACAGCCAACGAAAAAGCTGCATTTAATTGGAATCACAGGCACAAATGGAAAAACCACTACCAGTCATTTGATTGAAAAAATATTTGCCGATGCAGGTAAGAAAACAGGAATCATAGGTACAATGTATACGAAAATTGGTGAACAGATACTGGAAACGAAAAACACAACTCCAGAAAGTTTGACGCTTCAAAAAACGTTCAACCAAATGGTTGAGGCAGGTGTCGATTCAGCCGTAATGGAAGTTTCTTCACATGCACTTGACATGGGAAGAGTCCATGGTTGTGATTATGATGTAGCAGTGTTCACAAATCTTTCTCAGGACCACCTTGATTACCACAAAACGATGGAAGAATACAAACGTGCTAAAAGCTTATTGTTTTCCCAACTCGGTAATACTTATAATCATAGACAGCCTAAATTTGCTATTTTGAATGCCGATGACCCAGCATCTGAAATGTATCAAAGATCAACCGCTGCACATGTTGTTACATATGGTATCGACAACCAATCTGATATTCAAGCACAAAACATACAAATGACTCCTAAGGGTACTACATTTAATTTAGTTATAAATGAGTACAGTTACCCCATTCAAATGCATCTAATTGGAAAATTCAGTGTTTATAACGTTTTAGCAAGCATTGCTTCTGCGCTAGTTTCAGGGATTGAATTGAATAAGATTATTGAATCCATAGAGGGAGTTAAGGGTGTGGCTGGACGGTTTGAATTGGTTAATGCAGGACAAGATTTTTCAGTAATCGTGGATTACGCTCACACACCAGATAGCCTAGAAAATGTGTTGAAAACCATTCAGCACTTCGCAAAGAAAAGGATTTTTGTCATTGTCGGCTGTGGGGGAGATCGTGACCGCACGAAACGTCCATTAATGGCTCAAATTGCCTGCCGCTTAGCTACTGACCCTATTCTTACTTCGGATAATCCAAGAAGTGAAGACCCGATCGCGATTTTGAAGGAAATGGAAGAAGGGGTACAAGGTGAAAGCTACCAGGTTATACCTGATCGAAAAGAAGCAATATTTACTGCAATTAACAATGCAACGACTGGTGATGTCATTTTAATTGCCGGTAAAGGACATGAAACCTATCAGATTATTGGTAATGTTGTACATGATTTTGATGATAGGCTGATTGCTCGGGAAGCAATCGAGGGGAGATAGGTATGTATTTAGCTTTAAACGACTTGGTCCATTTGTTTTCTGAAAAACAAGGTGTTCAGGATGATATGTTGTTTTACACTATGTCCGATCAAGCCAATGTAGCACAGCCTAGAGGTTTATTTTTGCCAATAAATGAGGAGTCTGGAGAGCTTTCAGAAGCAATTGCTAATGGTGCCATTGCAGCGGTTTGGGAACGGGGAAAGAAACTTCCGCGTTATACACCAAACCATTTTCCGTTATTTATTACTGATGATTACTCTGAGGCAATAGGGAAAATTTTAAATTATTATATAGAAAAACTAGATGGAGAAACAGACAAGATTATGGATATAACTAACATCAAATTTACAAATAAAAAACTTCTTAATAAAAATAAAGAGTCATATGATATAGCTGTGATGTTAAAAATGATAGCTGATCGTTGCGAAGACAATACAGAAAGGAGGGGATAGAATGAAGGAGCAAGTTATTTTCTTCACAATTGTTATGGGATTTTTAATTTCGGTTTTACTTTCTCCGATTTTTATTCCCTTCTTACGAAGGTTGAAATTTGGACAAAGCATTAGGGAAGAAGGTCCTAAATCACACCAAAAAAAATCAGGTACGCCTACAATGGGCGGTGTCATGATTTTATTTTCTATTATTATTACAACGCTAGTAATGATAGGGAAATTTTCTGATCAAATCTCTATTACAACATTTTTATTACTATTTGTTACTTTTGGCTTTGGTCTGCTAGGATTTTTAGATGATTTTATTAAAGTGGTATTAAAACGGAATTTAGGATTGACTTCAAAGCAAAAACTATTAGGTCAAATCATTATTTCTGTTGTCTTCTACCTAATATTCAAACATACAGGACAGTCAACTGAAATAAAACTCCCATTTGGCGATTATTCCTTTGATTTAGGATGGACTTATGTTTTACTCATTATTTTTTGGCTTGTTGGTTTTTCCAACGCAGTTAACCTAACAGATGGACTAGACGGCTTGGTGTCAGGCACCGCGGCTATTGCTTTTGGTGCATTTGCTGTATTAGCGTGGAATCAAAATAATTTTGAAATTGCAGTGTTTTCAGTGGCAGTAGTGGGTGCTGTACTGGGCTTTCTGGTTTTTAACGCACATCCCGCGAAGGTATTCATGGGGGACACAGGCTCACTTGCACTTGGTGGTGCCATTGCTGCAATAGCCATTTTGACTAAGCTTGAAATCTTGTTAATTATCATCGGGGGCGTCTTTGTCATCGAAACACTTTCGGTCATTCTACAGGTCATATCGTTTAAAACAACGGGTAAGCGAATTTTCCGAATGAGTCCCCTACATCACCATTATGAATTAGTGGGTTGGTCAGAATGGAGAGTAGTTGTTACCTTTTGGAGTGTTGGACTAATTTTTGCAGTACTTGGAATCTATATAGAGGTGTGGTTGTAATTGAAGCAGATTGAATCTTATCGTCATAAAAAAATACTTGTACTTGGTTTGGCAAAAAGCGGTGTAACCGCTGCTGCCCTACTTCATAAGCTAGGTGCGTTTGTAACAGTTAATGATAAAAAACCACTATCAGAAAATCCTGAGGCACAAGGGTTGTTAGAACAGGGGATTAAAGTGATATGTGGGGATCACCCGATTGAACTTCTTGATGAAGGGTTCGAGTTGATTGTGAAAAATCCTGGTATTCCTTATTACAATCCAATGATTGAAGGAGCACTAGAAAAGGGAATACCAGTTATAACAGAGGTAGAACTCGCTTACCAAATTTCAGAAGCACCATTTGTCGGTATCACTGGAACGAACGGAAAAACGACAACAACAACTTTGGTTTATGAAATGTTAAATGTCGGAAATAAAGCACCGTTAATAGCTGGAAATATCGGAACGGTGGCTTCTGGTGTTGCTCAAGCAGCAACCGCAGAAAATACCATTGTCATTGAATTATCATCCTTTCAATTAATGGGGATTGAAACATTTAATCCGAAAATCGCCATCATTACCAACCTTTATGATGCCCATTTAGACTATCATGGGACTAGAAAAGAGTATATTGAAGCAAAGGCTAATATCACAAAAAACCAAACTGAACTGGAATACCTAATCGTAAATGCGGATCAAGAAGATACGATGGAAATTGCCCGTCACTCCAAAGCCAGCATCATTCCTTTTTCCACTAAAATGAAGCTGACGAATGGAGCATATATTGACGAAGGCTGGATCGTTTTTAATGGTGAAAGGGTAATGGAAATAGAAGAAATTGCGTTACCTGGAGTACATAACCTTGAAAACATCTTATCTGCTATGGCAGCTGCTAAACTATCGGGTGTGGATAATAAGGCTATTCAAGAAGTACTTCGAACGTTTACGGGTGTCAAACATCGTTTGCAATACGTTGGTGAAATAAGTGGGAGAAAATTTTATAATGACTCAAAAGCAACCAATATTTTAGCAACAGTGAATGCACTTGCTGCATTTGATACTCCTATTATTCTCCTTGCCGGCGGACTTGATCGGGGTAATGAATTTGACGAGCTCCTTCCATATTTGAAAAATGTGAAAGCAATGATTACTTTTGGACAAACGGCACCTAAGTTGGAACGTGTAGGTAACGAGGCGGGAATAAAAACAATGAAGCGTGTCGATAATGTTGACAAGGCAGTGCCTGAAGCTTATCGATACTCTGAATCAGGGGATGTTATATTGCTATCCCCAGCATGTGCTAGCTGGGATCAATATAAAACTTTTGAAGTCAGGGGAGACATTTTTATCGAAGCGGTGCATAAGCTTAAGTAAGGGCTTGTACCACTTTTGGGTCTCACATGTGGTGCTGCTAAGCCCTAAAACTCGTAGTTGAGGTGTATAGTGGTGCCGACAAAGAGAACAACTCCTGATTTTATTTTAATGATTGTAACTTTCACTCTGCTGGCAATAGGGCTAATCATGGTTTACAGCGCAAGTGCGATATGGGCTGAATATAAATTTGACGATTCCTTTTTCTTTGCCAAAAGGCAGACGCTATTTGCCGGAGTCGGAATTGTTGCCATGTTTTTTATCATGAACATTAATTACTGGACGTGGAGAACATGGTCTAAAACTATTTTAATCGTTTGTTTTGTATTATTATTGTTGGTATTAATTCCTGGAATAGGGAATGTACGTAATGGATCTAGGAGCTGGATTGGAGTAGGAGCTTTCTCCATTCAGCCGTCTGAATTTATGAAACTAGCGATGATTGCTTTTTTAGCAAAATATTTGTCTGAGCGGCAAAAGTTGATTACCTCCTTTAAGAAGGGGCTTGTCCCTTCTTTAGGTCTTGCATTTGTAGCCTTTGCGATGATTATGCTTCAACCCGATTTAGGGACAGGAACTGTCATGATGGGGACTTGTATCGTAATGATCTTTATTGCAGGGGCCCGCATTAGTCATTTTGCTTTCTTGGGGTTATTAGGTGTTGCTGGGTTTGTTGGATTAATTGCTTCAGCACCATACAGAATAAAGAGGATTACCTCTTTCTTAGACCCTTGGTCCGATCCTTTAGGGAGTGGATTTCAAATTATTCAATCGCTATACGCCATTGGTCCAGGGGGGCTTTTTGGACTTGGTCTTGGAGAAAGCCGGCAAAAGTTTTTTTACTTACCCGAGCCGCAAACCGATTTTATTTTTGCCATTCTTTCAGAGGAATTAGGATTTATAGGTGGTTCGTTTATTTTATTACTTTTTGCTCTCTTGCTTTGGCGGGGCATTCGAATTGCGCTTGGTGCTCCAGACTTGTATGGAAGCTTTCTAGCTGTTGGAATCATCGCGATGGTCGCCATTCAAGTAATGATTAATATTGGTGTTGTAACGGGACTAATGCCAGTCACAGGAATTACATTACCATTTTTAAGCTATGGAGGCTCCTCGCTAACATTAATGTTAATGGCAATCGGTGTTCTCCTTAATATCAGCCGTTATTCAAGATATTGAAAATGACACCCTGTTCAGTGGCAGGGTTCTTTTTATTTGGCTATGATAAAGCATATTGATGAAATGCACTTAGTTGATTGGAGCGGAAGGTGCGAAGACTCCTGTGGGAGTACGGGTCAGGGGAGACCCCGCAGGCGCAAGCGCCGAGGAGGCTCGCCGAAACGCCCACGGAAAGCGAAGCACCTGGAGCGGAGATCAACGGACTGGTTTAAAAAAGCATTTTATCTAGGGCCTTCTTTACATTTACTTAACAATCTTTTATCATTTGCTTTCTTTCTTCAATTTTTATAGTAATATAGGTATGCAATTAGGTGTTAAATAGTTAATGAGGTGGAAAAGATGAGAATAGCAGTAAGCGGTGGAGGGACTGGCGGTCATATATATCCGGCTCTAGCACTAATTAGAGAAATTCAAAAAGAAAACAAAGACGCAGAGTTTCTATACATAGGTACAACTAATGGTCTAGAAAGTAAAATTGTCCCAAGAGAAAATATAGCATTCCAATCGATTCATATAACTGGTTTTAAACGTAAACTGTCTTTCGAAAATGTAAAAACAGTTTATAGATTCTTAAAAGGTGTGCAAGATAGTAAAAAAATATTAAAAGCATTTAGGCCGGACATTGTCATCGGTACAGGAGGTTACGTGTGTGGCCCAGTCGTTTATGCTGCTGCTAAACTTCGTATACCCACGATTATTCATGAACAAAATAGCGTACCTGGTCTGACAAATAAATTTTTAAGCAGATATGTAAATAAAATTGCAATCTGTTTCGAAGAGGCAAAGGATTATTTCCCTCAGAAAAAGATTGCTTTTACCGGAAATCCTCGAGCGTCAGAGGTCGTAGGTCAGGATGGAATACGTGGCCGACTCTCTGTTAGTCTTAGCACGACAAAGCCTGCTGTATTAATTTTTGGTGGAAGCCGAGGCGCACGTCCAATAAATGAAGCAGTAGTTAAAGCATTGCCTGAGTTTGCAGAAAAAATGTATCAAATTCTTTATGTAACGGGTGATACCCATTTTGAGGATGTAAAAAAGGAAGTAGAGTTAGTTGGAAATCCCAAGAATGTGGTGATCAAACCTTTTATTCATAACATGCCGGAAGTTCTTGCAGGTATTGATTTAGTTGTCTCGAGAGCGGGAGCAACAACACTAGCGGAATTAACCTCCCTTGGAATTCCAAGTATTCTTATTCCAAGTCCATATGTCACAAACAATCATCAAGAAAAGAACGCTAGATCCTTAAGTGATCATGGGGCAGCAGAATTATTGTTAGAAAAAGATTTGACAAGTAAAAGTCTTGTAACACACATTGACCGTATATTATTAGATAATGAGAATTTAACTGAAATGAAAGCAAAAGCTAAAAAAATGGGGGTTCCGGATTCAGCAAGCAAGCTATACTCATTAATGAAAGAACTTGTGGAGACGAATCAAAAGTAGCCCAATTTACTTTAGTGCATAAACTGAACTATTAGCATCTTGGAAAGTTAGGTGGTAAAAATGGACGAAATAATAAAAGAATTACAGACGCTAAATATTGGGAAGGTGAAGGAAAATGAGCTTCTAGCCAACCATACCACTATGAAAATTGGAGGTCCTGCAGACCTTTTTATTGAACCTTCTTCAGTTGAAAATTTAAAAAAAGTAATGTCTGTTATAAATAAGCATGGATTAAATTGGCGAGCGATTGGTCGTGGATCCAATCTTCTTGTATCTGATAAAGGTATTGAAGGAGTCGTAATCAAACTAAGCTCTGGATTAGACCACTTAGAGATCGAAGGGACAACAATTACTGTCGGTGGCGGTCATTCGCTTGTAAGTTTAGCAACACTTATCAGTAAAAAAGGTTTAGCAGGACTCGAGTTTGCTAGTGGTATACCCGGATCAGTTGGTGGAGCAGTTTATATGAACGCTGGTGCACATGGATCAGACATTAGTAAGATCCTAACTAGGGCTCATGTTCTATTTGAAAATGGGTCTATGGAATGGCTATCAAATGAGGAAATGAAATTTTCCTACAGGACCTCTGTATTACAGAACAAACGGCCAGGAGTAGTGGTTGAGTCTGTTTTTGATCTTACAACAGGTGATAGGGCAGCCATTGTGGCACAAATGCAAAAAAACAAGGATTATCGAAAAGAAACGCAACCATGGAATTTCCCTTGTGCTGGTAGTATTTTCCGTAATCCACTTCCTAACTATGCAGGAAAACTTATTGAAGCAGCTGGTCTAAAGGGATTTAGCATGGGTGGAGCAAAAATTTCTGAAATGCACGGTAACTTTATTGTAAATGCTGGGAACGCCACTGCCGCAGATGTCTTAGCCTTAATTCAGCATATTAAGGATACGATTTTTAACCTCTATGGAGTAAAAATGGAAACAGAGGTTGAAATAGTCGGACGTAAATAATCCTTGTATTTATTGTAAGAAATCTCTTACTAATGACAAATATTGTGTTATAATTACTGATAATATTACAGATGGAAACTAGGAAGAAAATGAATGACGGCATGAGTTTTCGTGCCGTTGTTTCACTTTCTATAGATAACGTAGCGGAACTTATAGACATGCTTTATGGGCTTTATAGTGTAGGGCAACCAGCGCCCCCAAGCTAAGGCTTTTCATTTGGAGGAATTATGATGGAAAAAGGTAAAATTGTTGCTCTAGAGGATCGTATTCCTAAGTTAAAGGAGCAAAGACGACGAAAAGCAAACAAAAGGCTGGTGCTCCTGCTATTTTTGTTTTTTACAATGATAGTAATTATCGCTTATACACAATCCCCATTAAGCCATGTAAAGACAATTAGGATAGAAGGCAATGAAGTTTATACTGACTCTGAAATTATTAGCAAAAGTGGTATTTCTAAGACTACGAATATATGGAAAGTCAAGAAGAGTGAGGTTTCTTCGAAATTACAGGGCTTATCCGAAATAAAAGAGGCAGATATAAAGATTCAATGGCCAAACACAGTTCAAATTCAAGTTAGAGAACATAAAAGAATAGCGTATCTTAAACAGGAATCAAACTATTATCCAGTTATGGAAAATGGTAAAATTTTGAAAGATAGAAATGAGGAAAAAATCCCAGTTAATTCTCCAATTCTTTTCGAATTCAAAGAAGGGAAAGCCCTAAACGAAATGGTAAAAGAGTTACAAAATCTCCCGAGTGAAATTTTAAACTCCATTTCTGAAATTCATTATTCTCCGAAAAAAACAGACCAGTATCACATTTCCTTGTTTATGAATGATGGATTTGAGGTAAGTGCAACTCTCAGAAGTTTTTCGGAAAAAATGGTGCATTATCCCTCAATCATTAGCCAATTAGATCCTAATAAAAAAGGGATAATTGATGTGGAAGTAGGCTCTTATTTTAAGGCTTTTGAACCAGAAGTGGAGGAAAAAGAAGTTGAAGAAAATTAAGGTAAGGGGTAAACACGTGATCTTGTCCCTTGTCTGCTTAGTTTTGGGGTTTATGATTGCCTTTTCTTATCATTTGACCCAACTGGAGAATCAAAAAGAAAAGCCTAGTTTGTCAGGCAAACAATATGAAAAAACTCTTGGATTAAGAAATCAATTGATTGCCCAAGAGGAGACAAATCGCAAGCTACAAAAGGAACTAAACCAAAAACAGGACAAGGTATTAAAAAACGAGAAGGATCTTGCTAAAGAAACACAAGTATTTTTAAACCTAGCAGAAGATGCAGAAAAGTACAGGATGTACCTCGGAAAAGTCAAGGTAAAAGGAAAAGGCGTTAAGATTACTTTGACAGATGGTGCCTATGATCCGAAGGAAGATAATGTGAACAATTATCTTGTTCATGAACACCATGTTTTTAAGGTTATTAATGAATTATATATTTCCGGTGCAGCGGCGGTTGCTATTAATGGACAGAGGTTAACAAGTCATTCGTACATTGTTTGCAATGGACCGGTCATTACTGTGGATGGAGTCCCACACCCCGCGCCATTTGTCATTACAGCTATTGGTGACCCAGAAGTATTAACTTCATCATTAAACCTAACAGGTGGAGTAAAAGACCAACTGGTAAACGATAATTTGGTTTTTTCCTTGGAAAAAGAAGATGAAATCGTGTTGAACCCAATATTAGGAAGTTAAGTTGAGGGTAAAATGTGTCCACATGAGGATTAATTTAAAAGGTTAGGTGAAAAAAGTGGACAAGCCGAAGAATTTGAGTTTTACGTTAATTGCTGCTGTGGTTGGTTTTATGATTGCAATTCAATTTCAAACCGTGAAGAAGCCTGAAGAACGTGATACAAGAGATGTTTGGCAGCTCCGTGAGGCATTGCTCAAAGAAAAAGAGCTACAGTCTAACTTATTAAGTGAAATCCGCTCAAATGAAGAAAAACTATCAGCCTATGAATCTAAGCGGAAACAAAGTAAGGAGCAGGTGTTACGGGATACACTTCAGGAGCTAAAAACGGAGGCAGGCTTGACCGAGGTTTCAGGTCCGGGAATCACCTTACATATTGAGCCGGTCATCGAGGATGTACAGCTAGGAACACCTGTGGCAACAACAGTTGTTTCCCCTGAATTGCTTAAAAGACTATTGAATGAACTAAATATGTATGAAGCAAAATATGTTTCCATTGATGGTCAACGAATTATAAATACCACGGTTATTAGGGATATAAATAGGGAAACAAAGATTGATGGTCATACAATTAGGACCCTGCCGGTTGAGGTTAAGGTGGGTGTAGATTCGATGAACAATGCCGAAAAATTATCAAACCAAATGAAGGTTTCAAAGGCTAGAGATGAATTCTTTGCTGAAAGCTTGAGACTCAATGTTTCTTCACCTAGTCCAAATATTACTGTTCCTGCTTATGAGAATCCAATTAGGATTAGGCATATGGAACCGATAAAGGAAGGAGGCGGTTCCTAATGTGGCTTCCGTTAGTGGGACTTGTGATCGGGATCTTCCTTGGACTGTTAACAGAAATAAGTATTCCTGAAGAATACTCAAATTATTTATCAATTGCTGTATTAGCTGCCTTCGACACACTTTTTGGGGGAATAAGGGCTCATTTGCAAAATATTTATGATGAAAAGGTATTTGTATCTGGGTTCTTTTTTAATATAATGCTTGCAGCAAGTTTAGCTTTTCTCGGTGTTCATCTTGGTGTAGACTTGTATTTAGCAGCAGTTTTTGCGTTTGGTGTCAGGTTGTTTCAAAATATCGCCGTTATAAGACGAATATTATTAACAAAATGGTCAACAAACAAAGAAAAAATAGAAAAAAATTGAACTTTTTTAAAGGGAAATATGTAGTTGTGACGAATAATTTTATAAGATATTACTATGAGAATCTATTAATGAACAAAATTGAATTGTTGTTGTTCTACCCAAGGAGATTAAAAGGAGGTGCCAAAGAATGAACAGCAATGAAATATACGTAAGTCTTGACATCGGTACATCCAGTGTAAAAGTTATCATTGGTGAAATGGTCAATGACTCGGGCAAAGACTCGTTAAATATAATTGGTGTTGGCAATGTGAAATCTGAAGGATTACGTAAGGGATCGATTGTTGACATGGACGATACCGTTCATTCTATTAAGAGGGCGATTGAACAGGCAGAAAGAATGATTGGCATGGAGATTAGAGAAGTGGTAGTCGGAATATCAGGTCATAATGTAATGCTTCAGCACTGTCATGGGATTGTCGCTGTATCCAGCCAAAACCGAGAAATTACGAATGAAGATGTCATTCGTGTCATTGAAGCATCACATGTGGGATCCATTCCACCTGAACGAGAAAACATTGGTGTGATTCGAAAACAATTCATTTTAGATGGTAAAGATGAAATTAACGATCCTCGTGGAATGATTGGTGTTCGTCTAGAAATGGATGGTACACTTATTACTGGATCTAAATCTATCATCATAAATACATTACGCTGTGTAGAACGAGCAGGACTTGAGATAGTAGACATTGTTCTTCAGCCGTTAGCTGCAGGAGATTATGCTTTATCCAAAGATGAAAAAAATCTAGGTGTTGCCCTCATCGATATTGGCGGAGGTTCTACTACTATCGCTGTGTTTGAGGAAGGATTTTTAAAGGCGACAAGTGTAATTCCTGTTGGCGGAGATTTATTAACGAACGACCTTTCAAAAGTTTTGCACACCTCAACAGAGGATGCTGAGAAAATTAAGGTTAAATACGGACATGCCTTCTATGATATTGCTTCTGAAGATGAGTTTTTCAGTGTTCCTATTATTGGCAGTGATCAACATCAACAATTTAACCAGCTCTATTTATCTGAAATTATTGAAGCTAGAATGGAAGAAATATTTGAATTAATTGTTAATGAATTGAAGCGTTTAGGTGTAACAGAGTTACCAGGTGGTTTTGTATTAACAGGTGGAACAGCAAAAATGCAAGGGGTATTGGAACTCGCACAGGATATGTTCCAAAATCCTGTTCGCCTTGCGGTACCAGACTATATTGGTGTAAGAGAACCTCAATATACAACGGCGGTTGGTTTAATAAAATATGCTTACAAGAATGGTAGATTACCAGGTGGAAATATTGGTGGTACGGGTGCATCTGTGGTAGCTGAACCAACTGAAAAAAGAACACCAAAACAACAACATCAACCTAAAGCAAAAGTAGAAAAACATCCGGAAGATAAGATGTCATCAAAAGTAAAAAAATTCCTTGGTTACTTTTTCGAATAAACATCCTCGAAAAAGAAAATCGGCGAATTAGGAGGATTTGTCATGTTAGAATTTGATACAAATTTAGATTCTCTTGCAACAATAAAAGTTATCGGGGTTGGCGGCGGAGGAAACAACGCGGTAAACAGAATGATTGAGCATGGCGTTCAAGGTGTTGAATTTATCGCAGTAAACACTGATGCACAAGCCTTAAACCTTTCCAAAGCTGAAGTCAAAATGCAGATTGGTGCGAAATTGACTCGTGGTCTTGGAGCAGGTGCTAATCCAGAGGTTGGTAAAAAGGCCGCAGAAGAAAGTAAGGAACAATTAGAGGAAGCACTTAGAGGTGCTGATATGGTGTTTGTTACTGCTGGTATGGGTGGCGGTACAGGTACTGGTGCAGCACCAGTTATTGCTCAAATTGCTCGTGACCTTGGTGCGTTAACAGTGGGTGTTGTTACACGTCCATTTACTTTTGAAGGTAAAAAACGTTCAAACCAGGCTTCTGGTGGAATTGGATCAATGAAAGAAGCGGTTGATACATTAATCGTCATTCCAAATGACCGCCTTCTGGAAATTGTTGATAAAAGCACTCCAATGCTTGAAGCTTTCCGCGAGGCAGACAATGTTCTTCGTCAAGGGGTTCAAGGTATTTCTGATTTGATCGCTGTTCCTGGATTAATCAATTTAGACTTTGCTGACGTAAAAACGATTATGTCAAATAAAGGCTCTGCCTTAATGGGAATTGGTGTCTCTGCAGGAGAAAACCGTGCAGCAGAGGCAGCAAAGAAAGCAATCAGCTCACCTTTATTAGAAACCTCTATTGATGGGGCTCAGGGTGTTCTAATGAATATTACTGGGGGAACTAACTTAAGTCTTTATGAGGTGCAAGAGGCTGCTGATATTGTTGCAACAGCATCTGACCAAGAAGTGAATATGATTTTCGGTTCCGTAATTAATGAAAACTTGAAAGATGAGATTATTGTAACCGTCATTGCCACTGGTTTTAACGAAGAAGGTTCACAACCAAAAGTAACACGTCCATCCTTTGGACAAGCAAAACCTGCTGTTGGAACTGTTAAGAGAGAGCACAAACGTGAAGAAGCTCCACAAGAACCAGTTCGAAATACGAATGTAGCCCAAGAGGAAACATTAGATATTCCGACATTCCTAAGAAACCGTAACCGTAGAAGATAATCTAAAGCGGTAGCACTATAAAAAACTATTAAAAGCATGGTCCAACCCGGACCATGCTTTTTTTGTAAGGCTGTGTTAAAAACAGGGTTAATTTTTATACTCTGTTGATAGTAGCGGAAGGCACGAAGACTCCTGTGGGAGTATGGTTCAGGGGAGATCCCGCAGGCGCAAGCGCCGAGGAGGCTCGCAGAAACACCCACGAACCGCTCGTGCCTGGAGCGGAAATCAACAGACAAGTTTAACAAAGCTTTTTGTAAAGGTAATCACGCTTATAATGTGACAAAATCCGTAGGGAATAGTGGAAATTTCTGTTTTTTTGATTACAGAAAGTGACACACTTCAGCCATACAAGTACGTTATACTTTTTCGTAAACAGATAGATTACTCACCTTTTGATAGCTGATAAAGGAGGAAGCTTTGTTGACTGTTTATTTAGATGTTATTTGGGCTCTTAATTTGTTCTTTGACAGTCTTCTCCTTTACTTAACTGCTATATTTCTGAAACGAAGAATACATCTTTGGAGGATACTTGCAGGAGGATTTATTGGTTCGTTGATTATTTTATTGTCGTTTACACCTTTAAATGTCTATTCAGGGCATCCAATTTCCAAATTGATTTGTTCCGTTTTTATGGTGTTAATAGCATTTGGATACAAGCGAATGAAATTTTTCCTTAAGGCATTAATGACTCTTTATGTTTCTACGTTTTTAATTGGTGGGGCCTTAACAGGAGCCCATTATTTTATTCAATATGATTCTGAATTAACTACGAAGGTGCTGATGTCGAGTGTAAAGGGTTTTGGTGATCCCGTAAGTTGGCTTTTTGTTCTAATAGGTTTTCCAATCGCCTGGCATTTCTCAAAGAAGAATGTTGAGAGTATGGAAATGACCAAAATTCAATTTGATCAAATAGTCAATGTAAGGTTGAAAATCGAGAACATCAGCTTAGTATTTAAGGGATTAGTGGATAGTGGAAATCAATTGTATGACCCACTGTCAAAGCTACCAGTTATGTTTGTATCAATCAAAAATCAACTAGAAGCCCTTCCTGAACCAATTAGAAAAATAACTCTCGATCCTGAACAACTTATTATGGGTATGGAGGAGTTTCCTACCGAATGGCAAAATCGAATGCGAATTATCCCTTTTAGTGTAGTTGGACAAGAACATCAGCTTATTGTTGCCCTTAAACCAGATTCCATTTTATTCGAGCAAAATGGTGCGCAATATTCTTGTGAGAAGGGTCTTGTATCTTTTACCACACAGAGGCTCTCTCCTGATGATGCTTTCCAGTGTATTGTTCATCCAAAAATGCTTACAGGGGTAAAACAGTCCGGGGAATCAGTGAAAGTAAGTTAATAATACTATACTCAGAAAAACATAATTTAGAAGGAGGAACATGCATGAAAAAATGGAGACTTCGCTTATCCTACTACTGGTATAAAATCTTAATAAAATTGGGCCTAAAAACGGATGAAGTTTTTTATATTGGCGGAAGCGAAGCATTGCCGCCTCCTTTAAGTAAAGATGAAGAAGAAATGTTATTAAGTAAACTTCCTGGTGGAGATAAGGCTGCGAGATCTATGCTAATTGAAAGGAATCTCCGGCTAGTTGTTTATATCGCAAGAAAATTTGAAAATACTGGTATAAATATCGAAGACCTAATTAGTATCGGAACGATTGGTTTAATTAAAGCGGTTAATACCTTTAACCCAGAGAAAAAGATTAAACTTGCTACATACGCCTCAAGATGTATTGAAAATGAAATACTCATGTACTTACGTAGAAATAATAAAATCAGATCTGAAGTATCCTTTGATGAGCCATTAAACATTGATTGGGATGGAAACGAATTATTATTATCTGATGTTCTTGGAACAGATGAAGACATTATTACGAAGGATTTAGAAGCGAATGTAGATAGAAAATTGCTTTCTAAAGCATTACACCAGCTTTCTGATAGGGAAAAGCAAATTATGGAGCTGCGTTTTGGCCTAACGAACGGTGAAGAAAAAACCCAAAAAGATGTTGCAGATATGCTAGGGATTTCACAATCCTACATCTCACGGTTGGAAAAGAGAATTATTAAAAGATTGAGAAAAGAATTCAATAAAATGGTTTAAAAATAAAATATTTTTAAGTTGAAAAAACCCTAGAATTTCCTGTTTAAATTGCAATTTTCGACAAATATGCACATGTCCGAGCTCATGGACATGTGCATATTTTTCCTTCTCAAGGAGATACTGTTTTTTGTACAGCAGCTCCTGTGAGGAGGGAAAAGGATTGACTCGAAATAAGGTTGAAATTTGCGGTGTAGATACATCTAAACTTCCTGTGTTAAAGAACGAAGAAATGAGAATACTCTTCAAGCAAATGCAAGAGGGCGATATTAGCGCCAGAGAAAAGCTTGTTAACGGAAACTTACGGCTCGTATTAAGTGTTATTCAACGGTTTAATAACCGTGGCGAGTTTGTTGACGACTTGTTTCAGGTTGGCTGTATTGGACTAATGAAATCAATTGATAACTTTGATTTAGGTCAAAATGTAAAGTTTTCCACTTATGCCGTACCAATGATTATTGGTGAAATACGAAGGTACTTACGTGATAATAACCCAATTCGTGTATCTCGTTCCTTAAGAGACATTGCCTATAAGGCACTTCAGGTTAGGGAACGATTAATGAGCGAAACCTCACGTGAACCAACTGCTGAAGAAATCGCAAAGGTCTTAGAAGTACCACATGAAGAAATCGTATTCGCCTTGGATGCTATTCAAGATCCAGTATCCTTGTTTGAGCCAATATATAATGATGGCGGCGATCCAATTTATGTAATGGACCAGTTAAGCGATGAAAAAAATAAAGATATTCATTGGATTGAAGAAATAGCTTTAAAAGAAGGTATGCGCCGTTTAAACGAACGTGAAAAACTAATTTTACGAAAGCGTTTTTTTCAGGGAAAAACGCAAATGGAAGTTGCTGATGAAATAGGGATCTCCCAAGCGCAGGTTTCACGTTTAGAGAAAGCTGCCATTCGACAAATGAATAAGAATATTCAAAGTTAAAGCTGTCCTAAGGGGCAGCTTTATTTTTGCTTTTTAAAATAAAATCTTCCATGTACACATATATTCTTTATAGTAATAAAACTGGGAGTGGTGTATGTGTTCAAGATTTCCGAATTCCAGATAAAAGATGTTGTAAATGTATCAGATGGTAAAAGGCTTGGTAATATTGGTGATATTGAGATTAATCTAACGACCGGTAAAATTGAAGCTGTTGTGATTTCCGGCAGTGGAAGGGTACTTGGCTTTTTTGGGAAAGATGAAGATATTGTTATTCCATGGAGAAATATTATTAAAATTGGTCAGGACGTTATTTTGGTTAGATATAAAGGAATAGAAGGGAAGATAGCGGAAGAAACAGAGGTTTGACCTTATGGTTTTGCGGTGACCAATTTTTCTTTTCATGGTAAACTAAAGAAAAACATTTGAGGTATTGTAATGGAACCCTTTGTTTTAAAAAATCAATCCTATTTAACAATTGATAACTGGATTCAACAATTTCCTGGACTGAATGTAGGTTTTACAACAAAACTCGGGGGAACGAGCGAAAGCTATTTCGAATCGCTCAACCTTGGCTTTCATGTGGGTGATGTTGTTAACGATGTATGCAAAAATAGACATATAGTAGCTGAACAATTAGAGGTTCCTCTAGACAATTGGGTGGGTGCGGAACAAACACATGACATTATTATTAGGAGTATTTCTAAAGCTGACCGTGGTAGGGGCTCCAATTCCTATGAACATTCGTTTAAAGGCACGGATGGTTTTTATACAAATGAAGAGGGCATTCTGTTAACTCTTTGCTTTGCTGACTGTGTCCCTCTTTTTTTTATTGCGCCTGAACAGAGGATGATTGGCACCGCTCACGCTGGTTGGAAAGGGACAGTTGGCCAAATTGCTAAAGAGATGATTACAGCTTGGGGTAACGAAGGGGTCAAGCCTGATCAGATTTTTGTTGCAATAGGCCCATCTATTTGTGAAAAATGTTATATTGTAGATGAACGAATTATTAAGCTAGTAGAAAATACACTAGAAGGCAGGGAAAGTTTACCCTATAATTTAGTGTCAGAAGGGCAGTTTTCCTTAGATTTACGCGAAGTAAACAGGCAAATCCTTTTGACTTCAGGAGTTCCGGATAGAAATATTCTTCTTACGAAATATTGCACTAGTTGTAATCAAGAGGAGTTTTTCTCTCACCGCCGTGACCAAGGAAAAACTGGCAGAATGTTAAGCTTTATTGGTTGGAAGGAGACAGCAAATCGTTTATGAGAGTAGCAGATAATTTAATTCAAATTAAACAGCAAATAAATGAGGCATGCATAAAAGGAAACCGGAATCCTGATGATGTGAAATTAATTGCAGTAACTAAATATGTAAGTATAGAACGCGCGCAAGAGGCCCTGGAAGCAGGTGTGAAACATCTAGGTGAAAACCGTGATGAAGCCCTGCTTGCTAAATGGGAAGTAATAAAGGACAAGCCTAGCTGGCATTTTATAGGGTCTTTACAAAAGAGAAAAGTTAAAAACATAATTGATAAATTGGAGTATATTCATTCTTTAGACCGATTATCACTAGCTGAAGAAATCAACAAAAGAGCGAAACAAAAAATAAAATGTCTAGTTCAGGTAAATATTTCTGGGGAAGAGTCTAAACACGGACTAACTTCAGAAGAAGCGATTGTTTTTATTGAGTCACTTCGTCCATATGAAAATATCAGTGTCGAAGGTCTAATGACAATGGCACCATTCACGAAAGAGGAACATGTTATTCGTGATTGTTTTCGCAAACTAAGAGAACTTCGCGATCAAGTACAAGCTTTACATTTATCTTTTGCACCTTGTACAGAGCTATCAATGGGAATGTCTAATGATTTTCAGATAGCAATTGAAGAGGGTGCAACAATGATTAGAATTGGAACAGCACTTGTCGGTGAAGAAGGTTAGGAGAGAAAAAAATGACGATTAAATCAAAACTTAAAACATTTTTCTTTTTAGATGACGGATATGATGAAAACGATGACGAGTATGTTGAAAAAGAGGAGCCTAAAAAGCAAAAGCAACAACAGCCTGTTAAATCCCAAAACGTTGTTAGCTTGCAAAGTGTTCAAAAAACGGTAACTCCTACAAAGGGATCTAAGGTAATTTTATTGGAACCACGTACATACTCTGAGTCCACTGAAATTGCTGACCATTTAAAAAGTAGACGTGCTGTTGTAGTCAATTTACAGCGGATTGATAATGAACAGGGCCGACAAATTATTGATTTTCTAAGTGGAGTTGTATACGCCATTGGTGGGGACATCCAAAAAATTGGCTTGAGTATTTTTTTATGTACACCTGATAATGTAGAAGTTTCAGGGAATATTTCTGATCTTATACAGGACCCAGATAACCAAAGTGCGAGGTGGTAATGTAAATGGCAGTAGTTTTTGGTCTTTTACAACAAATAATTCAACTCTATTCATGGGCATTAATCATTTACATCTTAATGTCTTGGTTTCCAAATGCAAGAGAGACAAGTATAGGACGAATATTAGCGAGAATTTGTGAACCCTATCTTGAACCCTTTAGGAAAATTATCCCACCAATTGGTATGATGGATATTTCTCCAATCGTTGCATTTCTAGTTCTAAACTTTGCTACCAAGGGGCTACATAGTGTTTATCTGTGGCTTGTTTAAATTTTGATACTAGGTTGTGTTTTAATAAATGAACATTTATCAACATTTTCGACCAGAAGAACGGGACTTTATTGACCAAGTATTACATTGGAAAGACCAGGTCGAATCACAGTACTCCCCTAAGCTGACCGATTTCCTTGACCCGAGGGAACAACATATTCTTAAGCTTTTAATTGGTGAAAATAATGATGTGAAGGTTCAGCTTTTTGGTGGAAGTCTTGAAGGTGAGCGGAAAAGAGCATTCATCTACCCAGATTACTTGACCGTTATGGAAGAGGATTTTCAAATAACCCTTTTTGAGGTCCATTATCCAACCAAGTTTGTCACTCTTGAACACAGGCAGGTCTTGGGGACACTTATGTCTTTAGGACTTAAGCGGGGGAAATTTGGAGACATTCTCATGAAGGATGGCCAGGTTCAATTTTTTGCTGCGAAGGAAATAAGTACGTATATTCAAACTAATATTGAATCTATTGGCAAGGCTGGAGTAAGATTAGTTGAAACAGCTATCGACAATCAGATTTCAGCGGATAAGTTATGGGAAGAAAATGATCTAACTGTATCTTCTTTGAGACTGGATACGGTTATTTCTGGTATTTATCATCTATCAAGGCAAAAATCGCAAACCTTTATACAACAAGGGCTTGTAAAGGTGAATTGGACACTTACTGAAAATCCTTCCTTCGAATGTGAAGAAGGTGATATGATTTCAGTCCGTGGATATGGTAGGTCGAAAATTATCAGGATTGAGGGAAAGACCAAAAAAGATAAATGGCGAATGATTGTCGGAAAGCAAAAATAATTCAATTTTAAAGCAGGAATTTCGAAAAACATGTCGAATATTTGCTAATACATATAGATGTACAGATTGTATGGAGGTGGCATCAATGCCGTTAACGCCGTTAGATATTCATAATAAAGAGTTTAATAAAGGGTTTCGCGGATATGACGAAGATGAAGTAAATGAATTTCTTGATCAGGTCATTAAGGATTATGAATTAGTCCTAAGAGAGAAAAAGGAAATGGAAGAACGTTTAAATGAAATGAAAGACCGTCTTGGCCATTTTGTGAACATAGAAGATACCCTAAACAAGTCTATTGTTATTGCCCAAGAAGCGGGTGAAGAAGTTAAGCGCAATGCTCAAAAAGAAGCAAAGCTAATCATTAAAGAGGCTGAAAAAAATGCGGATCGAATTGTCAATGAGTCCCTTTCTAAAGCTAGAAAAATTGCGCTTGAAATTGAGGATTTAAAGAAACAATCAAAGGTTTTCCGTACGCGTTTTAAAATGTTGATTGAGGCACAGCTTGATATGTTGAATACGGATGATTGGGATCATTTATTAGAGTATGAAGTAGATGCAACAGAATTAAAAATTCATCAAGAAGAAGATTCATTAACTTGACGAATTCGGATTTTTTAGCATATAATTTTTAGATAGTTGTATAGATTGGCAATGACGATGACAGGGACAGTACAATTTTTCATTGGCTTAGATAGCGAGTCGGGGATGGTGTAAGCCCGATAAGGCTGAAAAATTGGAAGATCACCCTTGAGTTCCGGACCGAACCCCTTTAGTTGGGCAGTAGGCTCAGGCGTGTTATTCACGTTACGAATGCTTAAGAGGATAGTACGTACCGGTATTATCTATCAGGGTGGTACCGCGGGAATAAAAACCTTCTCGTCCCTATTTTGGGATGAGAGGGTTTTTTTTATTTGTCTATTGGCTATTCTGTTATATGAAGAGGATATCAGGAGGAAGAAAAAATGGAATATAAAGATACGTTATTAATGCCGCAAACTGAGTTTCCGATGCGGGGCAATCTTCCCCAAAGAGAGCCTGAGATTCAGGCTAAATGGGAAGAAATGAAGATTTATCAGAAAGTGCAGGAACGGACAAACGGCCGTCCAATGTTTGTATTACATGATGGACCTCCATATGCTAACGGCGATATTCATATGGGCCATGCACTAAATAAAATTCTAAAAGATATGATTGTTCGTTATAAATCAATGAGCGGATTTCATGCTCCTTACGTACCTGGTTGGGATACACATGGCCTTCCAATTGAGCAGGCATTAACAAATAAAGGTGTAAAGCGGAAGGAAATGACGGTAGCAGAATTCCGTCAGCTATGTACCAAATATGCACTTGAGCAGGTTGATAATCAGCGTACACAATTTAAGCGTCTTGGTGTTCGTGGTGATTGGGAAAATCCATATATTACTTTAAAACCTGAATACGAAGCACAACAAATTAAAGTATTTGGTGAAATGGCGAAAAAAGGCTATATTTACAAAGGAAAAAAGCCAGTTTATTGGTCACCATCTAGTGAATCAGCCTTAGCTGAAGCGGAAATTGAATATCAAGACAAACGTTCAGCTTCCATTTATGTTGGTTTTAAGGTAAAGGACGGCAAGGGTGTACTTGATACTGATACGCAAATCATCATTTGGACCACTACACCATGGACGATTCCAGCGAATCTTGGGATTTCTGTTCATCCTGACCTAACCTATGTGATTGTATCTGCAAATGGAAGTAAGTACCTCGTTGCTGAAGCACTTTTAGAAGCAGTAACAAAAGAAATCGGCTGGGAAGATACTACAGTTGTTCAAAAAGTGAAGGGTGCTGAATTAGAATATATTGTCGCAGCACACCCATTATATGACCGTGATTCGTTAGTGATGTTGGGTGAACACGTAACCACTGATGCAGGTACTGGCTGTGTTCATACCGCTCCTGGACATGGGGAAGATGACTTTTATGTTGGTCAGAAATATGGATTAGACGTTCTTTGTCCAGTAGATGACAAAGGTGTGATGACAAGTGAGGCACCGGGTTTCGAAGGCTTATTTTATGATACTGCTAATAAGCCGATTGCACAGGCTTTAGAAGAAGCAGGTGCACTGTTGAAATTATCATTTATCACTCACTCGTATCCACATGATTGGAGAACAAAGAAGCCAGTAATTTTCCGTGCTACTGCCCAATGGTTCGCTTCTATTAAAGACTTCCGTGAAGATTTGTTAGAAGCAGTTAAGGAAACGAAATGGGTTCCTGCTTGGGGCGAGACACGACTGTTTAATATGGTTCGTGACCGTGGTGACTGGTGTATTTCTCGTCAGCGCGTTTGGGGTGTACCAATTCCAGTTTTCTATGCAGAAAATGGTGAAGAGATTATTACTGACGAAACGATTAATCATGTATCTGAATTATTCCGCGCACATGGATCTAATATTTGGTTCGAAAAAGAAGCTAAAGAATTACTTCCGGAAGGCTTTACTCACCCAGGAAGTCCAAATGGAATCTTTACTAAAGAAACTGATATTATGGATGTTTGGTTTGATTCTGGTTCTTCCCATCAAGCGGTTCTTCTAGAAAGAGAAGATTTAGTCCGCCCAGCAGATCTTTATTTAGAAGGATCTGACCAATACCGTGGCTGGTTTAACTCATCCCTATCCACTGCAGTTGCTGTATCTGGCAAAGCTCCATATAAAGGAGTCTTGAGCCATGGTTTCGCGCTTGATGGTGAAGGTAGAAAAATGAGTAAATCAATAGGTAATGTGGTTGTACCTGCGAAGGTTATGAATCAGTTAGGAGCAGATATTTTACGACTATGGGTTGCCTCTGTTGATTATCAGGCAGATGTTCGTGTTTCCGATGCGATTCTTAAGCAGGTTGCTGAGGTATATCGTAAAATCCGTAATACCTTCCGTTTCTTACTTGGAAACTTAGCTGACTTTAATCCATCAACAGATGCGGTTGCCTATGAAAACCTGCGTGAAGTTGACCAATTTATGCTTGTTAAATTAAATAAGCTAATTAAATATGTTCGCCAAGCTTATGAAAACTATGAGTTTGCAGGCATTTATCATGCTGTAAATAATTTCTGTACTTTAGACTTAAGTGCATTCTACCTAGACTTTGCAAAGGATGTCCTTTATATTGAAGCGGCAGATAATCATGAACGCAGAGCCATTCAAACGGTATTATACGAGTCACTGCTTGCGCTAACAAAATTAGTATCACCTATTCTCTCTCATACAGCTGATGAAGTGTGGAAATTTATCCCTGCAGTTGAAGAAGAAAGTGTTCAATTGACTGATCTTCCAGAGTATAAGGAACTTGCAGGTGCGAAGGCTTTAGAGGAAAAATGGACGGCATTTATGAAGCTTCGTGATGATGTCTTAAAAGCACTAGAAGAAGCTAGAAATCAAAAAGTGATTGGTAAGTCATTAACAGCAAAAATCACCTTATATGTTAATGATAAATCAAAGGCTCTGTTAGATTCGATTGAAGAAAACATGAAGCAATTGTTTATTGTTTCTGGTTTTGAAGTGGCTGGAACTTATGAGGAAGCCCCTGAAAATGCCCTTAAGCTTGAGGGAGCAGCTATTGTTGTAACAAAAGCTGAGGGAGAAACATGTGAGCGATGCTGGATTGTAACACCTGAAGTAGGTCAGGATCCAGAGCACAAAACCCTATGCCCACGATGTGCAGAAGTAGTAAAAGAAAACTATACACACTTAGCTTAATAAAAAATGAAGGCCCCATGCAGAAATGCAGGGGGCTTTTTACTATTATTTAAATTTTCCCTTTTTCGTTAATTGTTGTTGCCGTTGTCAAATGTTTTCCGGGGTCATTTGTAGGTTAAGGGAAATAATAAAACAAATGATTCACGGAGGTAACAACTATGAATGCCACGCAGGAAAAGCTGTTTTTAGAACTCCGTCAAACAAGAAAAGAAATCGAACATTCACTAAGGAACAAGAAGCGGCAGGAGTGGTTAACAGCCATTCTAGAAGAAGAACTAGCAGACATTAACACAGCAATTCACAAATTTAAAGCTGGAAATTTTGGTCAATGTGAAATTTCAGGTGAACTAATCCCTGATGATTTATTATCCATGATACCTACACTTAAGTCACTGGAGGATTCACAATATTTGCAAACGTATTATAAAAAATCAATTTCAACCTCTTTTTTATGATGTTACATTGTCGTTTCGCGAAAAAGTATGCTAAAATGCTTAAGAAGTAAGTCAGTTTAGGCTTGGGGGTATTTCTTAGTGTTTTATTACTTAATCGCACTTTTTGTTATTTTATTAGATCAAATTACAAAATGGTTAATAGTAAGCAAAATGAACTTAGGTGACAGTATTCCTATCATTGATAATATTTTGTATATTACTTCACACCGTAATCGTGGTGCTGCTTGGGGAATTTTACAGGGGCAAATGTGGTTATTTTATGTTATTACAATTATTGTCATTGTCGCGATCATGTATTACATGCAGAAAGCAGCAAAAGGAAAATGGTTATTAGGTGTATCCTTAGCCTTAATGTTAGGCGGAGCAATCGGAAATTTCATTGACCGGGTTGTTCGCAAAGAAGTGGTGGACTTTATTCACACCTATATCTTTACCTACAATTTTCCAGTGTTTAATATTGCTGACTCTGCTTTAGTCGTTGGTGTTGTTGTATTAATGATTCAGATGCTGCGTGAAGAGAGAGAATCAAAGGAGAAATTACATGGAGAAAATGGAACACACCATACTTGAAGAGCAAAAAGGTGACCGTATAGACAAGGTTATTTCAAGCCTCAATGAAGAATGGTCAAGATCGCAAGTTCAGATATGGATTAAAGATGGGAATGTCCTCGTAAATGGGCAAACCATTAAAACTAATTATAAATGTAGTCTTAACGATAGGATTGAAATTACTATTCCTGACCCAGAAGAGTTGGATGTCCTGCCTGAGGATTTAGGGTTAGATATTTATTTCGAAGATAGTGATGTATTAGTTGTTAATAAGCCTAGAGGGATGGTAGTTCATCCTGCGCCTGGACACGTGGCAGGAACATTAGTAAATGGCTTAATGTTTCACTGTAAGGACTTGTCAGGGATTAATGGTGTCCTTAGGCCTGGAATTGTTCATCGAATCGATAAAGATACCACAGGTCTTTTAATGGTTGCTAAAAATGATATGGCCCATGAAAGTCTTGTCAATCAGCTGGTTGAAAAGACGGTTACTCGTAAATATAAAGCGATTGTACATGGTGTGATTCCGCACGACTTTGGTACCATTGATGCCCCGCTAGGCAGAGATCCTAAAGAGCGCCAAAGTATGACGGTTGTTGATAAAGGAAAGCATGCAGTTACACATTTTCATGTTATTGAACGGTTTAAGGACTTTACCTTTGTGGAATGTCAATTAGAAACAGGTAGAACTCATCAAATTCGTGTTCATATGAAATATATTGGTTATCCACTTGCAGGTGATCCAAAATATGGACCGAAAAAAACGCTTAATATAGACGGACAAGCTCTTCATGCTGGCATTCTTGGATTTACACATCCTAGAACAAACGAGTATTTAGAATTTGAAGCCCCGCTTCCTGAAGATTTTGAGCAACTTCTTGTGAATTTACGAAATAAACATTGACGCTTGTATGAAAATCAAGTAAGATGACTATAGTTAAATAAGCCCTTTAATTCGGTCCCGTGAGGCTGAGAAGGAACGGTTAATGATGTAGGTTTACTATGCCTATATCTAAGAAAGTAACTCGTCAACCTCTCGCCAAAACCGGTGAGAGGTTTTTTATTTTAAGGCTGGGTTAAAGAACATTGTGATTTTATTCCCTATTGATTGGAGTGGAAGGCGCGAAGACTCCTGTGGGAGTATGGTTCAGGGGAGACCCCGCAGGCGCTAGCGCCGAGGAGGCTCGCCGAAACACCCACGGAAAGCGAAGCGCCTGGAATGGAAATCAACAGACAAGTTTAACAAAGCCTATTTTAATAAAAGAAGGTGTCACATGAATCAAAAAGCAATCGTTCTTGATGAACAAGCAATAGGGAGAGCACTTACACGGATTGCACACCAAATTATTGAAAAAAACAAAGGTATCGAAGAATGTATCCTTGTAGGAATTCGTACAAGAGGCATTTACTTAGCAAAAAGACTTGCTTCAAGAATTGAAGAAATCGAAGGTAATCCGATTCCAGTTGGTGAGATCGATATCACCCTTTATCGGGATGATTTATCGAAGAAAACCGAAAATCAAGAACCACTTGTTAAAGGCTCTGATATACCGGTTAATATTAGTGATAAGAAAGTCATACTTGTAGATGATGTTTTATATACAGGGAGAACCGTAAGAGCGGGTCTAGATGCTTTGATGGACATTGGACGTCCTGGGGCCATCCAGCTTGCGGTGTTAGTAGATAGGGGACATCGTGAACTTCCCATTCGAGCAGATTATGTTGGGAAGAATGTTCCAACATCAAGCGAGGAAAAGATTGTAGTTGAATTAGCAGAAGTAGATAAGATAGATCAAGTAAGCATTTTTGACAAATAAATAGCACCCTTTTTAAAGGCAGTCCTGTGAGGCTGACAAAGGGGAAAATGCCGGTAACCATTTTATTTCGGCATATCCATACCCTCTTTGTACCCGCAGTGGCAAAGAGGGTTTTTTTATGCCAAAAGGTAGACAATAAACATAATCAATATAAAAATAGGGGAGAAAAAAATGAACAACAAACCAATCCTAGACGTAAAAGATATTCCAAAACCTACCCAATGGCTTACATTAAGCCTACAGCACTTATTCGCCATGTTTGGGGCAACCATTTTAGTACCCTACCTTGTAGGTTTAAGCCCAGCTATAGCATTAATCTCAAGTGGACTTGGAACATTAGCTTTTCTACTTATCACAAAAATGCAAGTCCCAGCTTACCTGGGATCTTCATTCGCCTTTATCGCACCAGTGATTGCAGCAAAAGCTGCTGGTGGTCCAGGAGCAGCGATGGTGGGTACATTTCTAGCAGGCCTAGTTTATGGAATTGTTGCCTTGGTTATTAGTAAGGCGGGGCACCGCTGGATTATGAATTTACTTCCGCCAATCGTGGTTGGTCCAGTAATTATCGTAATTGGATTAGCACTTTCAGGAACAGCTGTTGGAATGGCAATGAATAACCCTACTGGAAAGTACAGCATGCTTCATTTCTCTGCAGCACTCGTTACCTTAGCTGCAACGATTATCTTTTCGATATACGCAAAAAAAATGTTTAGTATGATACCAATATTAGCAGGTATTATTGTGGGATATATATACGCTTTAATAATAGGGATTGTGGATTTTTCACCAGTTTTGAAAGCACATTGGTTTGAGAAGCCAGATTTTATTATTCCATTTGTAAGTTATAAAGTGAAATTCACTTGGGATTTAGTAGCACTGATGGTACCTGTAGCGGTTGTTACTTTGTCAGAACATATTGGTCATCAGCTTGTACTAAGTAAGGTGGTTGGACATGACTACATTAAAGAACCAGGTCTTCATCGCTCTATTCTGGGCGATGGAACAGCGACGATCATCTCAGCTCTAATTGGTGGACCTCCAAAGACAACCTATGGTGAAAACATTGGTGTTCTTGCAATAACGCGGGTTTACAGTGTGTATGTTATTGCTGGAGCAGCAGTGCTGGCCATCATCTTCGGATTTATTGGAAAAGTAACTGCATTAATAAGTACAATCCCAACTCCAGTTATGGGAGGCGTATCCATCCTTCTGTTTGGAATTATTGCATCTTCAGGATTAAGGATGCTAGTAGACAGTAAAATTGATTTCGGTGATAAACGTAACCTAGTGATTTCCTCCGTCATACTGGTTTTAGGAATTGGAGGAGCAATAGTCAAACTGCCTTTTAATATTCAAATTCAAGGGATGGCTTTAGCGGCAATCATTGGTGTGTTACTAAACCTCATTCTCCCAGGAAAACAACCAGTAGAAGAAAATATGTTTGAAGAAACAGAATCTGTAAAGAAAAAGAAAACTGCATAAATTAACAACCTTTTAAAGGAAGTCCAGAGAGGCTTATAAGGGTGTAACTTAAAAACCAAGCAGATTTATCTTGGTTACTAAGTATGGACGTAACTACACCCTAATTAAAAGATTAGGGTGTTTTTTATTAAAAATGAGAGGCGGGATCTTGAATGTTAAATCACTTGTTAACCACTAATGAATTAAAGGTGGAGGAGATTAATCAAATCTTAACAGATGCTCATAATTTTAAAGCCGGAATGAAGTGGCAACCAAAAGAGCAAATGTTTACTGCCAACTTATTTTTTGAAGCAAGCACACGGACAAAAAGCAGTTTTGAGGTAGCTGAAAGAAGGTTGGGTTTAGGGGTAATCCCGTTTGAAGTACTGACCTCCAGCGTTCAAAAAGGGGAGACACTTTACGATACAGTGAAAACATTAGAGGCTATCGGCGTAAATACGATTGTCATCCGTCATGATCAAGATCGGTACTTTGATGAACTGGTAGGAAAAGTTAACGTTCCTATCATCAATGGTGGTGACGGGTGCGGTCATCATCCTACACAGTCACTTCTCGATTTGATGACTATTCAGCAAGAATTTGGCCGATTTAAGGGATTAAAAATTGCCATTATAGGAGACATCCGTCATAGCAGAGTGGCCAGGTCCAATGCCGAGGTACTGATAAGGCTTGGAGCAGAGGTGATTTTTTCTGGACCGGAGGAATGGTTTGATTACCATAGTGTGGATATATCCAGATATAGACCAATGGACCAAGCAATAAAAGAAGCAGATGTGGTAATGCTACTGCGGGTTCAACATGAGCGGCATCAACAAAAAAGCAGCTATACTGCAAACGAGTACCATAAACAATATGGCCTTACCATAGAAAGGGAAAAGATGATGAACTCGCAAAGTATCATCATGCATCCTGCACCTGTAAATAGGAATGTAGAAATAGCTGATAGTCTTGTAGAATGCAAGCGTTCAAGAATTTTTAAACAAATGGAAAATGGAGTTTATATCCGAATGGCGGTAATCAAAAGGGCAATTGAGAGTCTTGAAGGAGGAAACAGATATGAAACTACTTATTCAAAACGCATGCTACATAGCATTTAATGGAGAGAAAAAACAAGCAGATATATTGATAGAGAACGGAACAATTACAAAAATTGATTCAAACATTGTTGCTATGGTGGATAGAAAAGTAGATGCAGCAGGGAAGCTAGTGTCACCAGGGTTTGTTGACTTACATGTTCATCTTCGTGAACCTGGCGGCGAAAAAAAGGAAACAATTGCAACTGGTACGCTCGCTGCAGCGAAAGGTGGTTTTACTACCATTGCTGCCATGCCAAATACGAGACCGGTGCCTGACACCAAAGAACAGCTGGAATGGCTCCAAGGCAGAATTCAAGAGACTGCTAAGGTAAGAGTGTTGCCATATGCATCAATTACAACTAGACAACTTGGCCAGGAACTTACGGATTTTGAAGCGCTAAAAAAGGCAGGTGCTTTCGCCTTTACGGATGATGGAGTAGGTGTTCAGTCAGCAGAAAAGATGCTTGCCGCCATGAAAAAAGCTCGTGAGGTAAATATGGCGATTGTCGCCCATTGTGAAGAGAATACACTGATTAACAAAGGTTCTGTCCATGAAGGATCATTTTCAGAAAAACACGGTTTAAACGGTATTCCTTCAGTATGCGAGTCTGTACAGATTGCCCGGGATGTCTTATTAGCGGAAGCAAGTGGCTGCCATTATCATGTCTGTCATATCAGTACAAAAGAATCTGTGCGTGTGGTAAGAGATGCAAAACGAGCAGGTATTAAAGTCACTGCGGAAGTAACACCGCATCACCTATTATTATCACAAGATGATATTCCAGGGCTTGATGCTAATTATAAAATGAACCCGCCGCTTCGGGACAACGCAGACAGGAAGGCTTTAATTGAAGGACTGCTTGATGGAACAATTGATTTTATAGCAACCGATCATGCGCCGCATACATCGGAGGAAAAAAGTGAGGGAATGATGTTAGCACCATTCGGTATTGTTGGATTAGAAACGGCGTTTCCACTTCTTTATACAAACCTGGTGTTAAAGAAGATCATTTCACTTGAGCAACTGATTGAATTCTTAACAATAAAGCCTGTGGAAGCATTTGGTCTTCCGTATGGAAAAATAGAAGTTGGATTACCTGGGGATCTAGTCCTAATCAACTTAGATGAGGAACAAGTGATTAACCCTAAAGAATTTTTATCAAAGGGTAAAAATACGCCATTTGCTGGCTGGAAATGTAAGGGATGGCCGGAGATGACAATCGCTGGAGGCCAAATAGCTTGGGAAAAAGGATGTGTACTAGCATGAAAAAGCAGCTGATATTAGAAGACGGAACGATATTTATTGGAAAAGGGTTTGGCAGTGATACGGAAACCATTGGGGAAGTGGTATTTAATACAGGTATGACTGGCTATCAAGAAATTCTTTCGGACCCATCCTACTGCGGACAAATTGTTACCCTTACCTATCCGCTTATAGGCAATTATGGGATTAATCGGGACGACTTCGAATCAATCAACCCAGCTGTGAAGGGCTTCATTGTTAAAGAATCTGCTGATTTTCCCTCCAATTGGAGAAGTGAATTTACCTTAGCTGAGTATTTTGAAATGAAAAAAATCCCGGGGATTGCAGGGATTGATACAAGGAAGTTAACAAGAATAATCCGTCAATATGGAACCTTGAAAGGTGTCATCTGTAGTATAGAAAAAAATCCAGAGGAAGTATTAAAAACATTACGAGGCACCGTACTTCCAATCAACCAAGTTAAGCAGGTATCAACTAAAAATGCTTATCCGAGTCCAGCACGTGGGAAAAGAGTAGTCCTTGTAGACTTTGGAATGAAGCATGGAATATTACGAGAGCTAACCCAACGTGACTGTGATGTGGTTGTAGTTCCATATCATACAACCGCTGACGAAATTCTTCAATTACGCCCAGATGGAATTATGCTGTCCAATGGACCTGGGGATCCGAAGGATGTTCCTGAAGCTATTGATATGTTAAAAGGGATTTTAGGTAAGGTTCCTCTTTTTGGAATTTGTCTAGGTCATCAACTATTTGCGCTAGCGTGCGGAGCCAATACGGAAAAAATGAAGTTTGGTCATCGAGGTTCAAATCACCCAGTGAAAGATTTATCTACTGGAAAAATTGCGATTACGTCACAAAATCATGGATATACGGTTGAAGAAGGTTCGATTAAAGACACAAGACTAGCAATCACCCATATAGCGATTAATGATGGAACGGTAGAAGGACTAAAACATTTAGATTACCCGGCCTTTACTGTCCAGTACCATCCCGAGGCCTCACCAGGACCTGAAGATGCCAACGGCTTATTTGATCAGTTTCTTGCAATGATGGAAGAGAACAAACAGGAGGTAACAGCAAATGCCTAAACGTAAAGATATTCACTCCATTCTAGTAATTGGTTCAGGACCAATCGTCATTGGTCAGGCTGCCGAATTCGATTATGCAGGCACTCAAGCATGTATCGCTTTAAAGGAAGAAGGCTACCGTGTCATTCTAGTAAACTCTAATCCTGCCACAATTATGACGGACACAGAAATTGCAGACGCAGTTTATATTGAACCATTGACAGTAGAGTTTGTCAGCCGAATTATTCGTAAGGAACGTCCGGATGCTCTTTTAGCGACACTTGGAGGGCAAACAGGTCTTAACCTTGCCGTTGAATTAGCAACATCAGGTGTTCTAGCTGAATGCGAAGTTGAAATTCTAGGAACCAAACTTTCTGCCATTAAACAAGCAGAAGATCGAGAGCTCTTCCGAAGCTTAATGAATGAGTTAAATGAACCGGTACCAGATAGTGAAATTATTCATGAATTAGCCGAAGCAAAGGCTTTTGTGGAAGAGATTGGCTTCCCTGTCATTGTTCGCCCAGCATATACCCTTGGAGGAACGGGAGGCGGAATCTGTCATAATCCTGAAGAATTAGAGGAAATTGTCTTAAGCGGATTAAAGCACAGTCCTGCTAATCAATGCCTGCTAGAAAAAAGTATCGCTGGCTTTAAGGAAATTGAATACGAAGTCATGCGCGATGGAAATGACAATGCAATTGTCGTTTGTAACATGGAAAATATTGACCCGGTTGGAGTACATACCGGTGATTCCATTGTTGTAGCCCCAAGTCAGACGCTAAGTGATCGAGAATATCAGCTGTTACGAAATGTTTCTCTAAAAATCATTCGAAAGTTAGGGATTGAAGGGGGTTGTAACGTTCAGCTTGCTTTGGATCCAGATAGCTTTAACTATTATATTATCGAAGTAAATCCACGTGTTAGCCGATCTTCGGCTCTAGCCTCAAAAGCTACTGGCTATCCGATTGCAAAGCTTGCTGCAAAAATTGCTGTTGGCTTAACACTCGATGAAATGTTGAACCCTGTTACGGGTAAAACCTACGCCAGCTTTGAACCGGCACTTGATTATATCGTGACGAAAATCCCAAGATGGCCGTTTGATAAATTTGAATCAGGTAATCGCTCATTGGGAACCCAAATGAAAGCAACAGGAGAAATTATGGCAATAGGCCGAACGTTTGAAGAATCCCTGTTAAAAGCCATTCGCTCACTTGAGGCAGGAGTGTACCATTTCGAATTAAACGGTGCAGAGGAAATTGATAATGATTTACTCGAGAAACGGATACGTAAAGCAGGCGATGAACGGCTTTTTTACATCGCAGAAGGGCTAAAACGTGGAATTACCATTGAAACTATCCATCAATGGAGTAAAATAGATTTATTTTTCCTAAAGAAAATGGAAGGGATCATTGAACTAGAAAGACAGCTTGCAACGAATCCACTAGATCAAGAAATCCTAATCGAAGCAAAGCAAAAAGGCTTTACGGATAAAAAAATAGCTGAGTTATGGAATTTGACTGAAAAGGATATAAATACACTCAGGAAGAACTTCGGTCTAGTCCCTGTATACAAAATGGTCGATACCTGTGCTGCAGAATTTGAATCGGAAACTCCTTATTACTATGGAACATACGAAGAGGAAAACGAGTCGGTGGTTACAGATAGAAAAAGTGTGATTGTTCTCGGTTCTGGACCCATACGAATTGGTCAAGGGATAGAGTTTGACTATGCAACGGTTCATTCTGTTAAGGCCATCAAAGAAGCCGGATATGAAGCGATCATCATTAATAACAACCCTGAAACGGTATCCACAGATTTTAGTATATCGGATAAGCTCTACTTCGAACCGCTTACGATTGAAGATGTCATGAGCATTATTGAGTTAGAAAAACCTATTGGAGTTGTGGTTCAATTTGGTGGTCAAACAGCCATCAATCTGGCAGCTAAGCTTACTGAAAACGGTGTGAAAATTCTCGGAACAAGCCTTGAGGATTTAGACCGTGCAGAAAATAGAGATAAATTTGAACAAGCACTTGAACAGCTAAATATTCCGCAGCCTTTAGGGAAAACAGCATTATCAGTGGAAGATGCACTAGTGATTGCAACCGATATCGGGTATCCCGTTCTAATCCGACCATCCTATGTTCTTGGCGGTAGAGCTATGGAAATAGTCTATCATGAAAAAGAATTGCTTCATTACATGAAAAACGCAGTAAAGGTAAATCCAGAACATCCAGTTTTGATTGACCGCTATTTAATCGGAAAAGAAATTGAAGTGGATGCCATCTGTGATGGGGAAAATGTATTGATACCTGGAATTATGGAACATATCGAGCGAGCCGGGGTCCATTCTGGTGACTCGATTGCAGTGTATCCTCCTCAAACACTTTCTGAAGATGTGAAGAAAACACTTGTTGAATACACAGTAAAAATGGCAAAAGGCTTAAACATCGTGGGATTGTTAAATATTCAATATGTATTGTCACAAGGTCAAGTCTATGTACTAGAAGTCAACCCGCGATCAAGTCGTACCGTACCATTTTTAAGTAAAATCACCCAAGTGCCAATGGCAAAGATTGCAACAAAAGCTATTTTAGGAGTTTCATTGACAAATCAAGGCTATACTCCAGGGCTTGTTCCTGAAAAAACAGGTGTGTATGTTAAGGTTCCGGTTTTCTCATTTGCCAAGCTGAAAAGCGTGGATATCACCTTAGGACCGGAGATGAAATCAACAGGTGAAGTAATGGGTAAGGACATGACGCTTGAAAAAGCTCTATACAAGGGATTGATTGCTTCAGGCATGAACATTCAAAAGTTCGGCACTGTATTGTTTACTGTTGCTGATAAAGATAAACAAGAAGCATTAAAGCTTGCCAAGCGTTTTGCTTCAAACGGTTATCGTTTAATGGCAACAAGCGGTACGGCTACCGTTTTAGAGTCAGCAGGATTACAGGTAAAAGTGGTTGGGAAAATTGGTTCAGAAGGAAAAACACTATTAGATGTCATCCATCATGGAGAAGCCCAATTCATCATCAACACACTGACAAAAGGGAAGCAGCCGGAACGAGATGGATTCAGAATTCGCCGTGAAGCGGTTGAGAATGGAGTTCCCTGCTTAACCTCACTAGATACAGCGGATGCAATCCTAAAGGTGATTGAATCCATGAATTTTTCAGCAGAAGCAATGGCTGTGGAAAAGAAAAAGGAGGCCGTTTTTGCATGATTAGAAAAGAATTATGCAAAATCGTCAGCCAAGATGAAATTGCCCAAGATATTTATGAGCTTGTGGTCGAAGCAGAATTGGTCAATGAAATAACTGAACCTGGTCAATTTGTTCATATTCGGGTCTCAAACAGCTGGGACCCATCTTTACGGAGACCAATCAGCATTTCTTCCTACGATAAAAAAAGCAAACAATTGACTATGATTTATCGGAAAGAAGGAAAAGGGACTTCACTACTTGCGAAAATGAAACCTGTGATGGACCTTGATATTCTGGGACCGTTAGGAAATGGTTTCCCGGTTGATGAAGTAAATGCAGGAGAAACAGCACTATTAGTTGGCGGCGGGATTGGTGTCCCGCCTCTACATGAGCTGTCCAACCAATTGAAGGCTAAAGGAGTAAATGTCATTCATATCCTCGGCTTCCAAACAGAATCTGCTGTTTTTTACGAAAATGAATTTATGAAAAATGGAGAAACAATTGTGACAACAGTTGACGGTACGTATGGTAGGAAAGGGTTTGTCACTGATGTGATGAAAGAACTAACCTTTGACTCAATCTATACCTGCGGTCCGACCCCTATGCTAAGGGCTATTCAACAAAATTATCAAGATAAGAAACTATTTCTATCATTAGAAGAGCGAATGGGTTGTGGAGTTGGCGCCTGCTTTGCGTGTGTTTGCAAAAAGGCGGATGATCCAGAGGGAGTTTCGTATAAAAAGGTTTGCAGCGATGGGCCTGTATTCCGTGCCGGGGAGGTTGTCATATGAGTCGATTAAACATAGAATTACCAGGCTTAACATTGAAAAATCCTATAATGCCAGCATCCGGCTGCTTTGGATTTGGCAGGGAGTATAGTCAATTCTACGATTTGAGTGAACTTGGGGCTATCATGATTAAAGCGACTACAACTGAACCAAGATTTGGGAATCCTACTCCTAGAGTGGCAGAAACCTCTGCTGGAATGCTAAATGCAATCGGCCTTCAAAATCCGGGTTTAGAAAAAGTTATGTCCGAGGAACTACCCTGGCTTTCTCAGTATAATGTGCCGATTATTGCAAATGTGGCAGGCTCGGTAGAAGAAGATTATGTAAAGGTCGCTAAAGAAATTTCAAATGCCCCAAATGTACGTGCGTTAGAACTAAACATCTCGTGTCCAAATGTGAAAACAGGAGGCATTGCATTTGGGACGATTCCTGAAGTGGCTAAACAGTTAACCAAAAAGGTAAAGGAAGTTTCAGAGGTTCCTGTATATGTAAAACTGTCGCCCAATGTGACCAATATCGTGGAGATGGCTCGAGCTGTTGAGAATGGTGGAGCTGATGGTCTAACCATGATTAATACCTTAATTGGGATGAGATTGGATTTAAAAACAGGCAAACCGATTTTAGCTAATGGGACTGGCGGTTTATCCGGGCCAGCCATTAAACCAGTAGCGATTCGAATGATTCACGAGGTTAGTCAAGCTGTATCCATTCCCATTATCGGGATGGGAGGGATTCAATCTGCCGAAGATGTAATTGAATTCTTTTATGCTGGAGCAAGTGCGGTAGCTGTTGGTACAGCGAATTTCGTAGATCCATTTATTTGTCCAACGATTATTAAGGAACTGCCAGACCTTTTAGATAAATTAGGTTTCGAACACATAAGTGAATGTAGTGGAAGGAGCTGGATGAGGCATGAACAACTCGCTTATCATCGCGCTTGATTTTTCAAACAAGCAAGAGGTAGAACAATTTTTACAGCCTTTTAGTGGGAAAGAGTTATTTGTAAAAATAGGAATGGAATTGTTTTACCAGGAAGGCCCTTCGATGATTGCATTTTTGAAAGAAAAAGGACATCGTATTTTTCTAGATTTAAAGCTTCATGATATTCCAAATACAGTGAAAAGCGCGATGAAAGGCCTTGCTCGACTGGAATGCGATTTAGTCAATGTTCATGCGGCGGGAGGCAAGGAAATGATGGAGGCTGCATTAGAAGGGCTGGAGGCAGGGACAGCTGCAGGACTTACTCGACCTGCTTGTATTGCCGTGACGCAGTTGACAAGTACCTCTCAGGAACAAATGAACAGAGAACAATTGATTCCTGTCACGTTAAAGGAATCAGTGCTTCATTACGCAGGAGTAACGAAAGAAGCAGGACTCGATGGGGTTGTTTGTTCAGCCTGGGAAGCAGCTGCTATTCGTGAAAAGCTAGGCTCAGATTTCTACACCGTGACACCAGGAATTCGTATGGTAACAGATGAGGTAGGCGATCAAAAACGAGTTGCCACCCCAACATTTGCAAAGATTGCAGGGGTAAGCTCCATTGTTGTGGGACGTGCTATTACAAGGGCCGTTGACCCGCTAGCAAGTTATGAGCTTTGGATGCAAGAATGGAAGGGAGTAAGATTATGAAACATGATATCGCTGAAAAACTATTAGAAATAAATGCAGTTGCACTAAAACCACAAACACCATTCACGTGGACCTCTGGACTTCGGTCCCCCATATATTGTGATAATCGGTTAACACTGTCCTTCCCAGCCGTAAGGAAAGACATTGCCTTAGGGTTGAAAAAGCTCATTCTTGAACACTTTCCTGATGCAGAAGTAATTGCAGGAACAGCCACTGCTGGGATCCCTCATGCTGCCTGGGTCAGTGACCTTTTGGATTTACCAATGTGTTACGTTCGTTCCAAGCCAAAGGGACATGGGAAAGGGAATCAAATTGAAGGAAAAGTAGAAGAAGGACAAAAAGTAGTCGTAGTTGAGGATTTGATATCCACAGGAGGCAGCGTAATCACGGCGGTTCAGGCTTTAAGGGAAGCTGGCTGTGAGGTGATGGGAGTGGTATCTATCTTTACCTATGGGCTTGAAAAAGGAAAAGAAGCCTTTTTACTGGCAGGGATTAAAAGTGAATCATTAACTGATTTTCCTACTTTAATAGGGGTTGCGGTCGAAAAAGGCTATGTTAACGGAACCGACCAAGCCAGCCTCCTTGATTGGAGAAAAGACCCTTCATCATGGAGTATGAGTTTTGAGAAACAAGAGGCTTAACCTGGTTCTGTAGAGAAATTTGTAGATAAAACTGGTTTTTGTGTAGATAAAAGCTAAATGTGTGTAGATAAATAATAAAAGTGTGTAGATAAATCTTAAAATCGTGTAGAAATAATTTTTTAAGATAAATTTTTGATAGGAATTCGTACAGAAAAGCCCCGGAATCCCGGGGCTTTTCTAATTTTTCTTTAATTTCAACACCATTTCTTCATCAGGAGTGACATAAACTGTTTGTTGATTATCATAAATAACAAAACCTGGTTTTGCGCCACTTGGTTTTTTTACATAGCGAACCTTTGTAAAATCAACCGGTACGGAGCTTGAATTTCGTGCTTTGCTGTAATAAGCAGCCAAAACGGCCGCCTCCCGAATGGTTTCATCGGAGGGCTCTTTGCTGCGAATCACAACATGGGAACCAGGAATGTCCTTTGTATGAAGCCAAATTTCGTCTCTAGCAGCTAGCTTGTTGGTTAAATAATCATTTTGCTTATTGTTCTTCCCAACAATGATGTCTGTTCCATCAGAAGACACAAAGTGATCTAAAACCGGCTTAGCATTCTGAATTTTTTTGCCGTTCCTTTTCTTCCGGTCGCGGACATAGCCACCCTCTACGAGCTCTTCGCGAATCTCTTGCAAATCCTTTGGAGAGGCGGCAATTACTTGCTGCAACAAATTATCAAAGTACATTACTTCTTCCTGCGCTTTTTCTATTTGCTCCGTTACAATAGTTACCGCATTTTTTGCCTTTTGATACTTAGAAAAATACTTTTGGGCATTTTCAGAAGGTGATTTCCTCGGGTCTAATGCGATGGCAATCGTACTACCGTGTTCATCATAATAATTGACCACTTCTATTTCATTCATGCCCTTTTTCGCCGCATAGAGGTTAGCTGTTAATAGTTCGCCATAGCGCTGAAATTGATCCGCACGCTCAGCGTCCTGTAACGTATTCTTTAGTTTTTCAATTTTCTTTTCATTCTTTTCTTTCTCATTAGTAATAAACCGCTCAATATCATTCCCTTGCTGCTTCACCCTGTCACGTTCCGCCTTACCGAAATAAAAGCGGTCTAGCATTTCGCTAAGGGTAGGATAGCTTTTCGTTTCCCCATTCAAATGCTCAAGTGGAAATAAATAAAATGATTCTTTTCCACCGCTTGAAGTAATAGAAGGAGAAATATGATCAGAAGCTATACTTTCTATTAACCGGGTAAAGGTTGAAGGAACGGTCGTGCGATTTGCCAGTCCGCTTTGGAAAAGTACCTCTTTAGCAAAAAGGGGTGAGGTACCGGCAAAATGCTCGACAAGCTGACGGTCAATCCTGCCGCTATTAAAATCAACCTTCTGTAATACATCCTCTTCAACAGCTGTAAATGGGTTTACCTTATTTTGTTCTGGGGGATATACGTAAGGCTGGCCTGGTAAAATCGCTCGATGGCTGTTAACAGCAAAGGAAACATGCTTAATACTATCAAGGATGACATTTCTTGTTTTATCTACTAAAACTATATTGCTATGTCTGCCCATAATTTCAATAATTAATTGTTTATAGCTAATATCACCGATTTCATTTCGACCTTTTATTTCAAAAATAATCATTCGATCGGTTTCAACTTGATATAAGTCTTCTAATATATAGCCTTCGATATGCTTTCTAAGCAACATACAAAACATTGGTGGTTCGCTGGGATTTTCATAGGCTTCGTTTGTCAGCTGTACTCTTGCGTAGCTTGGATGGGCTGAGAGGAGAAGCTTTTGATTGACTCCATTTGCCCGGATTGTAAGAATTACTTCATTTTTATATGGTTGATGGACTTTGTTGATTCGACCGCCTTTTAAGGAGCGGACAAGCTCAGCAACCATTGCTTTTGTAAATAAACCATCAAATGACATGGGAAAACATCCTTTACACTTTCATATAAATTGGTTTTGTTAAACTTGCATGTTGATTTCCGCTCCAGGCACTTCGCTTTCCGCGGGGCGGTCCGGGAGCCTCCTCGTCGCTCACTCCTGCGGGGTCTCCCGTGACCGGCTACTCCCGCAGGAGTCTCGTGCCTTCCGCTCCAATCAACATAGTGCCAAATCATCAATAAGCACTTTTACATAGCCAATAAATTAATTATATCCTACTATTTTCAAATCTGTCTTATTTATCGTTTGTTAATAGGATGGGTTTTAACTAATTCTTTCATCATATCATAGCATTTTTTTGGACGACCCTGAATAAGCTTTCCTTAGAGTATGTCAATAAAGGGGGAAGTGAGATGGTCGGATGAAATTCCATGAAATGAAGATAGAACAAGTAGAAAAGGCCTTAGAAACCGACTTTTCTTCTGGATTATCACAGGAAGAAGTAAAAAAACGGATAGACCAGTACGGGCTAAATGAATTAGAAGAAGGAGAAAAGCAATCGGCTTTACTCTTATTTTTTAGTCAATTTAAAGATTTTATGGTCTTAGTACTTCTTGCGGCTACCTTGATATCTGGATTACTTGGCGAATATATTGATGCAATTGCGATTATCGCCATCGTCATTATAAATGGTTTTCTTGGTTTTTTCCAAGAACGGCGGGCAGAAAAGTCACTCCAGGCGCTAAAGGAATTATCTGCTCCACAGGTGTCAGCTCTTAGGGATGGTCAATGGATCAAGATTCCTTCAAAGGAAATTGTCGTAGGTGATATTTTAAAGTTTAGCAGCGGAGATCGGATTGGTGCTGATGTTCGTGTAATTGAGTCAAAAAGTTTAGAAATTGAGGAATCTGCTCTTACGGGTGAATCTGTTCCAGTTGCTAAACATATAGAAAGCTTAACCAATCCAAACCCTGGAATTGGAGACATGGAAAATATCGCTTTTATGGGTACGATGGTAACTAGGGGAAGCGGCATAGGGGTTGTAATGGCGACGGGTATGAAAACCGCCATGGGGCAAATTGCTGATTTACTCCAAAGTGCACAATCGCAGGATACTCCATTACAACGACGCTTGGAGCAGCTAGGGAAGATTTTAATAACTGTTGCCTTATTGCTGACGGTCCTTGTGGTTGTAGTCGGGGTATTACGTGGACATGATTTATATGAAATGTTCTTAGCAGGGGTTTCTTTAGCTGTTGCAGCCATTCCAGAGGGTCTGCCTGCAATCGTGACGGTGGCATTATCACTTGGTGTACAGAAGATGATTAGGCAAAATGCGATTGTTAGGAAGCTGCCTGCAGTCGAAACACTTGGTTGCGCCTCGGTTATTTGCTCTGACAAAACTGGAACAATGACCCAAAATAAAATGACCGTAACACATTTGTGGAGCGGTGGACAAACTTGGACTGTAGACGGCGTTGGCTACGAGCCGCAGGGCCAGTTTTACCGGGATGATCGAACCGTACAGCCTAAAGATGAGAAAGCCTTACAGCAAATGCTGATTTTTGGTATGTTATGCAATCATTCAGACCTAGTGATAAAGGATGATGAATTTACGCTGGATGGAGACCCAACGGAAGGCGCCTTATTAGTAAGTGCAATGAAAGCAGGCTTTGAAAGGACAAAGCTATTAGACGAATTTACGATTGTGAATGAATTTCCGTTTGATTCTGCAAGAAAAATGATGAGCGTTCATGTAAAGGATAAACAAGGCAGGCATTTTATTATTACAAAAGGGGCCCCAGATGTCATTTTAGGGATTAGTGAATCGATCCTATGGGATGGACGGACTCAATACTTAAATAAGGATTCGCAAAATAAGGTCCAGGATGCAATCAATGGCCTTGCTTCACAGGCACTTCGGACCATAGCTATCGCTTTTAAACCAATATCTACAAACACCGTCATTTTAAGTGAACAAGAAGCAGAAAAACAGTTAACATTCATTGGAGTCCAAGGAATGATTGACCCGCCAAGACCTGAAGTAAAAGATGCCGTGAAAGAGTGTAAGGAAGCTGGTATTAAAACGGTAATGATCACGGGAGACCACGTGATTACAGCAAAAGCAATTGCTTCCCAGCTAGGCATTTTAACTAAGAAAAGCAAGGTGTTGGATGGTAAAGCATTATCTGATATGTCAGTGGAAGAACTTGAGGAAATAGTCGATGATGTTTCTGTTTTTGCAAGGGTTTCCCCAGAGCATAAGTTGAAAATTGTTAAAGCGTTACAAAATAGGGGGCATATTGTTGCCATGACAGGGGATGGAGTAAATGATGCTCCTGCAATAAAGGCAGCAGATATCGGGGTATCCATGGGGATTACAGGGACTGATGTTGCAAAAGAAGCTTCGGCGCTCATTCTGCTGGATGATAATTTTGCTACGATTAAAGCTGCGATTAAAGAAGGCAGAAACATTTATGAAAACATACGTAAATTTGTCCGTTATTTACTGGCATCCAATGTTGGTGAAATATTAGTCATGTTATTTGCAATGATTTTGGCATTGCCGCTTCCTCTCGTGCCAATCCAAATCCTTTGGGTTAATTTGGTTACGGATGGACTTCCTGCTATGGCACTTGGACTCGATCGACCAGAGGAAAATGTAATGAAACGAAAGCCAAGAAGCCCTAATGAAGGTGTTTTCTCCCGGGGGTTAGGATGGAAGGTTGTTTCAAGGGGATTCCTGATTGGGATTGTAACCTTATTATCGTTTATGATTGTTTATGGTAATGATCCGAGTAAGCTGCAGTATGCTCAAACAGTTGCCTTTGCCACACTAGTAATGGCTCAGTTAATCCATGTGTTTGATTGCCGGAGTGAAAAATCGGTCCTGTCAAGAAATCCATTTGGGAATCCATATCTAGTTTGGGCGGTTATTTCATCACTATTGTTAATGCTTGTTGTTATTTACTATCCACCTTTGCAGCCTATTTTCCATACACTGCCGATTCTTGCGAAAGATTGGTTGTTAATTGTAGGACTATCCTCTATTCCAACTTTTTTACTAGCAGGGACATTTTTATTAAGAAAAACAAAATAAAGTATGTTATAATCCAAAAGGTAATAGATGCCACTCTATTACCTTTTGTCTTTTTAATATAACGAAGTGTAAAATTCGACAACGAGAATTGTCCAGCTCCAGCGCCTAGCCCCTCGGGTCAAATAACCTTCTGCAATAAAAGTCAAAGAGCAACTTTTCTTGCAGAAGAACATTTGCCTGTCGGGGCTGATCAAGGCGCTTCCGCTTTTCTTATAAAAAGCCGATCATTTCTCAAGGATTGGATGTGCAAGTGATGGTTATTAGTATGACAGGCTTTGGCAGAGCTAAGACTGAATCGCAGTTCTTTTCTGTAAATGTAGAAGTTAAAACGGTAAATCACCGTTTTTGTGAAATGAATATTAGAATGCCAAGGCAGTTATTAAAAATAGAAGATAAATTAAAAAAGAAACTAAGCCAGCAGATTCGACGTGGACGAGTAGAAGTTTATGTAAGTGTAGAGGGTGAGGGAGTTGTTACCCGAAAGGTTCACGTGGACTGGAATCTGATTGATGAATATTATCAATTTATAAATGAAGCACGAAGCAAATATGGTGTGGAAGGAACTGTAACTATACACGATTTGCTTGGTCGAAGTGACCTATTACATATTGAAGAAAGTGAAGTCGGCAACGAAGAACTCGAAAATTTAGTTCTAACCGCTACGGAAGAAGCTGTTCAATTATTATTACAAATGAGAATGGCGGAAGGGGAAGAAATAAAAAAAGACCTGACTGCCATCTTAGCACAATTAGAAAACGATGTATTTGAGCTTCAGAAATATACTCCTCTCGTTGTTCAATCCTTTAAGGATCGTCTGACGAAAAGAATGCAGGAGTTTTTAAATGGGCAATTGGACGAAACAAGAATATTAACTGAAGTTGCCGTTTTTGCTGATAAAGCGGATATCAATGAGGAAATTACTCGTTTAAAAAGTCATATTCAGCAGTTCCTTCAGACGTTAAAAAGTCAGGAACCGATTGGGAGAAAGCTAGATTTTCTTGTTCAGGAAATGAATAGAGAGGCTAATACTATTGGTTCAAAAGCGAATGACTCAAACATTGCGAAACAAGTGGTAGAGATCAAGAGTTTACTTGAAAAATTGAAGGAACAGGTTCAAAATATCGAATGATTTGTTTAGAAACTGTTTACCACGGTCAAAATATATTATTGATGATTGGATGATGACCATGTCGATTAAATTAATTAATATTGGATTTGGAAATATCGTTTCGGCCAATCGGATTATTTCAATCGTTAGCCCCGAATCTGCACCAATAAAAAGAATTATTCAAGACGCCCGTGACCGGGGGTCCTTGATTGATGCTACATACGGTAGACGTACACGTGCTGTCATTGTCATGGATAGCGACCATGTCATTCTGTCAGCTGTACAGCCAGAAACGGTTGCTCATCGATTATCTGACCGTGATGAAACTATTGATGAAGGGTAGGATTCTTAATAATGCAGGAAAAAGGATTACTGATTGTTCTTTCAGGGCCATCTGGTGTTGGAAAAGGAACGGTACGAAAAGAAATATTCTCTCATCCAGATACAGCTTTTGAATATTCTATATCGATGACAACTCGCTTACCACGTGAGGGAGAAGTGGATGGCGTAGATTATTTTTTTAAATCAAGAGAAGAGTTTGAAGCGTTAATTGAGCAAGGGAAACTTCTAGAATATGCAGAATTTGTTGGGAACTATTATGGCACTCCTGTTGATTATGTTCGTCAAACCTTGGATGCAGGCAAAGATGTATTTTTAGAAATTGAAGTAAAAGGTGCTAGACAGGTACGAGAAAAGTTTCCAGAAGGGCTGTTTATTTTCCTCATGCCGCCAAGCCTGTCTGAATTAAAAAATCGAATTGTTACTAGAGGAACTGAAACAGAAGATATCATTCATAATCGCATGCTTTCTGCTCGAGAGGAAATTGAAATGATGGAATTGTATGATTATGTGGTTGAAAACGACCAAGTGGAACGTGCATGCGAACGTGTTAAAGCAATCGTAACTGCAGAGCATTGTCGTAGAGAACGTGTAGAGCATCGCTATAAAAAATTATTGGAGGTTGAATAGAATGTTATATCCTTCTATCGATTCATTACTTGAAAAAATTGATTCCAAATACTCACTAGTTTCCGTTGCGGCAAAGCGTGCACGCGTAATGTCGCAAGTAAGGGACGAAAGACTTGCGAAATACGTCTCTTATAAATGTGTAGGTAAGGCGCTAGAAGAAATTTATAGCGGAGAGCTTACTTACCGTATTGCAAAAAAAGAAACATCTGATGAATAAATAAGAGTAGCGAACAGACATAAACATGAATGAAGGCCTGACGACAAAGGAAATTCCTTACGTGTCAGCCTTTTTTATTTGGCTTTAACTATGAAAGTTGAATTTTGTCGACATACAGTAGGAAAAAGATGAAAAAATGTTACTATTACAGCATAATAGAAGGTAAAGATTAATGGACGGACAAGAAATGGGGGATTCGGGTCATGGTAAAGGATAAGAAAATATTATTATGTGTGACAGGAGGAATTGCTGTTTATAAAGCAGCAGCCTTAACAAGTAAACTTGTTCAAGCTGGGGCACAGGTGAAAGTCATTTTAAGTGAATCTGCTGAAAAATTTGTTACCTCATTAACCTTTCAAGCACTGTCCCGCAATGAGGTTTATACAAACACCTTCGAAGAAAAAAATCCGCAAGTTATTGCCCATATTGATCTAGCTGACTGGGCTGATTTAATTTTAGTTGCACCGGCAACGGCTAATACCATCGCAAAATTAGCTCATGGTGTTGCTGACAATATGATTACGACAACGTTGCTAGCTGCAACGGCACCGGTTTGGATTGCTCCAGCAATGAATGTACATATGTACGACCACCCGGCAGTGAAAAAAAATATTGCCACTTTAGCTGATTACGGATATCAATTTATTGAACCAAGTGAAGGCTATCTGGCTTGTGGATATGTTGGAAAAGGACGGCTTGAAGAACCAGAAAAAATTGTTGAATTAGTCCAGGCTTTTTTTAGTAAGGAAGAATTAAAGCTAATAGGTAAAACAGTTTTAATTACTGCGGGACCAACCCGTGAAAAAATTGACCCTGTACGTTTTATTTCTAACCATTCAACTGGAAAAATGGGCTATGCACTTGCAGAAGCGGCACAGAAACAAGGTGCACGTGTCATCTTAGTTTCAGGTCCAGTCCAGTTACCGTCACCTGCTGGAATGGAAGTGGTCAACATTGAAAGTGCTGAGGAAATGTATCACGCCGTTATGAACCATTACGAGAGTGTCGATGTTGTAATTAAGACGGCAGCTGTAGCTGATTATAGGCCTAAAACAACCTATGACCACAAAGTGAAGAAGCAGGAAGGCGACTCCAGCATTGAATTAGAAAGAACAAAAGATATTCTGTTTGAGTTAGGTAAAAGGAAAAAGCATCAAATATTAGTTGGGTTTGCCGCAGAGACCGATCATATCGAAGAATACGCAACCAAAAAATTAAACAGAAAAAATGCAGATATGATTGTCGCCAACAATGTGAAAGCAGAGGGTGCTGGGTTCGGAACAGATACGAATATTGTGACGCTCTTTAAACGTTCTGGAACGGTTACTGAATTACCGCTCATGTCAAAACAGGCTGTTGCCGAAAAGATTATTGATGAAATTAGTTCTCTTATAGAAGGATCTGGAAAATAATGAATATTGCAAGTGTTATTGTTGATGTCCCAACAAAACAAACGGATAAGACCTTCGATTATTTAATACCCGAAGAATGGATAGGGACCATTCAACCAGGGATGAGGGTAGTTGTCCCTTTCGGACCGAGAAATATTCAGGGATTTGTTATGGACATCAAAGCTGAATCGAAATTTAAAAAGTTAAGAGAAATCATTGAACCAATGGACCTCGAACCCGTGTTGAATCATGAATTATTAGAACTTGGTGACTGGCTGACAGAGAATACACTTTGCTTTAAAATTTCTGCCTTTCAGGTCATGCTGCCGGCTGCATTAAAAGCAAAGTATGAAAAAAAAGTGAAGCTTGCCTCGAATGCAAGGGTTTCTGACCTTCCGCTAAATCTTCAGGATTTGTTTACAAACAATGGAATGGTAAAGTGGGAAGAGGCAATATCTACTGGAATTGTCCCTGTCTTGCAACGTGAAGCAGCCAAACACAATCTTGAAGTAATTTACGAAGTCAAAGAACGAGTACGAAAAAAACAAATGAAGTTTATTCGCCCGCTCGTGTCTCTTGAGGAATTGAAGGAAGAAGCAAAACGTTTATCTGCTAGAGCTGAAAAGCAAAAGCAAGTATTATACTATTTTGTTGAGAATTTTGATGCTATTGAGTTAAGAAAGTTGACAGCAGAAATAAACACCACTTCCTCTACCATTAAAACCCTGGTTGATAAGCAGCTACTTACAGAGTTTGAATTGGAGGTTTATCGGGATCCTTATGAAAATCGATCATTTGAACGAACCAAACCATTACCTCTAACTTCTTCGCAGCAAACAGCCATTGAACCGATTTTAGATTCTATTGAGAATCAAAAACATGAAGTATTTCTCCTCTATGGTGTTACAGGAAGTGGGAAAACGGAAATATACTTACAATCCATACAGGAAGTAATCGAAAAAGGAAAAGAAGCCATTGTTCTTGTTCCAGAAATAGCTCTAACTCCTCAGATGGTTAATCGCTTTAAAGGGAGATTTGGGGATTTAGTTGCGGTATTGCACAGTGGGTTATCAGCTGGTGAAAAATACGATGAATGGCGAAAGATTCAACGTAAGGAAGTAAAGGTGGTTGTCGGAGCTCGTTCCGCTATCTTTGCTCCCTTTGAAAACCTTGGAATTATTATTATTGATGAGGAACATGAAACGAGCTATAAGCAGGAAGAAATGCCGAGGTATCATGCAAGAGACGTGGCAGTTCAAAGAGCTAAGACGTACAACTGTCCCGTAGTCCTTGGCAGTGCTACCCCATCCCTTGAATCGTTTGCAAGGGCACAAAAAAAGGTGTACCAGCTATTGTCGCTGCCAAGTCGTATGAATAACCAATCGCTTCCCTCTGTTGATATTATTGATATGCGAGAGGAGCTTCGTGAAGGAAATCGGTCGATGTTTTCCAGAAAGCTTTTTGAAAAGCTCCAAGATCGGATAGAGAAAAAGCAACAATCTGTCTTATTTTTAAATAAACGAGGTCATTCATCCTTTGTTATGTGCCGGGATTGTGGATATGTCATGAATTGTCCATACTGCGATATTTCCCTTACCTACCATCGGGTAAATGAGCATATGAAATGCCATTATTGCGGTTATGAGACGTATGTTCCTAGTAATTGCCCTGAATGTTCAAGTGAGTATATCCGCTATTTTGGAACGGGCACACAAAAGGTTGAAGAAGAGCTCGGGAAAATTCTCCCAGAAGCAAGAATCATCAGGATGGATGTGGACACAACTGGAAGAAAGGGAGCGCACGAAAGGTTACTAAAGGATTTTCAAGATGGAAAAGCAGATATTTTGTTAGGCACTCAAATGATTGCTAAAGGGCTTGATTTTCCAAATATCACACTAGTTGGTGTGCTTTCGGCAGATACTATGCTCCATTTACCAGATTTTCGGGCCTCTGAAAAAACCTTTCAGCTTTTAACCCAAGTGAGTGGGAGGGCTGGGCGCCACAAACTGCCAGGGGAGGTTGTTATTCAAACCTATACCCCTGAACATTACAGTGTGGAGTTAGCTGGCACGCAAGATTATGATCTATTTTATCAACGGGAGATGATGATTCGTAAAACCCACCATTATCCGCCGTTTTATTACCTCTCACTCATTACTATCAGTCATGAGCAGTTGATCACAGTAGTATCAGCTACAGAGAAAATTGTAAACTATGTCCGCTCACAGCTTTCAAAGGAAGCAGTAGTTTTGGGACCTGCGGCTTCACCGATCCCTAGGATTAATAATAGATATCGCTATCAATGTCTGATAAAATACAAGCGGGAACCGAACATGACAAAAACGTTAAAAACCATTTTAGATCAATATCAAATGGATACAAAGAGTGGTTTACTGGTTTCTATTGATGTCAACCCGTTTATCTTAATGTAAACTGGGTGAAAATAATAATAAAAGAATGCTCTTTAATGGGCATAACGGAGGAACTGATTTGGCAGTAAGAAATGTTGTTATTCATCCTGCAGAGATACTAGAGCAAAATTGTGAGGCAGTGTTGAATTTTGATAAGAAGCTAGCGAAAATACTAGATGATATGTATGATACGATGATTGAATATGACGGGGTGGGTCTAGCCGCACCCCAAATAGGATTGAATGCACGGATTGCCATTGTTGATATTGATGACGAATTAGGGACTATTGAAATGATTAATCCCCGTGTTCTAGAAACATCGGGCGAACAGACAGGTCCTGAAGGCTGTTTAAGTTTCCCAGGATTATTTGGTGAGGTGACAAGGCCTAATTTTGTTAAGATAGAGGCATTTGATCGAAAAGGCAGGAAATATACTTTAGAAGCAGAAGAGTTCCTGGCTAGAGCGATTCAACATGAAATTGACCATCTTAACGGAATCTTATTTACATCAAAGGTAACAAGATACCTTGAGGAAGATGAGTTAAAAGGAGTAGAAAGTGAATGACGAAAATTGTTTTTATGGGTACCCCGGATTTTTCGGTCCCTGTTCTTCAAAAAATTATTGAGGACGGCTATGAGGTAATAGGCGTAGTCACTCAGCCTGATAGGCCGGTAGGAAGAAAAAAGGTGTTAACCCCACCTCCTGTTAAAGTGGAAGCCTTGAAACAAGGCATCCCCGTTTTCCAACCAGAAAAAATCCGTCAAGAAGAAGAGCTTAGTAAAATCCTTTCCTTAGAGCCGGATCTTATTGTAACAGCTGCTTTTGGTCAAATATTACCTAAAAAGCTGTTGGATGCTCCTAAATACGGCTGCATAAATGTACATGCATCCCTTCTGCCAGAACTTCGTGGCGGTGCCCCAATCCACTACGCTATCATTCAAGGGAAAAAGAAAACCGGTGTGACAATCATGTATATGGTAGAGAAATTAGATGCCGGGGATATTTTAACAACTGTGGAGGTTCCAATCACTGAAGAAGACAACGTAGGAACACTCCATGATAAGTTAAGTGCTGCTGGATCAAAATTGTTATCAGAAACCTTGCCACTTTTATTAGATGGAAAGCTTACCTCACAACCTCAAAATGAGGAACAGGCTACATTTGCATCCAATATTAAACGTGAGCAGGAAAAGATTGACTGGAGCCAGACAGGTGAACAAATTTATAACCATATCCGTGGATTAAACCCGTGGCCCGTTGCTTTTACCACTATGGAGGGGCAGGTAGTGAAAATTTGGCGAACCGAAAAAGTTGCTGACTCAAAGAGAAATGAGCCAGGAACGATTGTAAAAATAGAACCAGACGGATTAATAGTAAGTACAGGAAATGAAACGGCTATAAAAATCCTAGAGCTTCAGCCTTCAGGTAAAACCAAAATGATGAGTGAGCAATTTTTACGCGGTGCTGGTTCAAAAATATCATTAGGCAGTAAGCTGGGAGAATAAAATGACAACGAAGAAAAATAATGTACGTGAAATTGCCTTGGACCTATTAACAACAATTGAGAAAAACCAATCATATAGCAATTTACTTCTTAACACGACGATTGAAAAAAATGAGCTGTCACAAAAAGATGTAGGATTGTTAACGGAATTAACCTATGGAACCTTGCAAAGAAAAATGGCCTTGGACTTCTACCTGAATCCGTTTATCAAAGATAATAAAAAGTTAGCTGATTGGATTCATCATTTACTCAGGCTTACGCTTTATCAGATGGTGTATCTTGATCGTATTCCAGATCGAGCAGCTATCTACGAAGCAGTAGATATTGCGAAGAAGCGAGGACATAAAGGAATTGCCAGTTTGGTAAATGGAGTTTTACGAAGTATACAAAGAAAAGGACTCCCTTCATTAAATGAAATTTCTGATCCAAACAAAAGATTAGCAATGGAAACAAGTCATCCAGAATGGCTCGTAACTAGATGGGTGGATCAATTTGGGTTTGATAAAACAAAAGAAATGTGTGAAATTAACTTAACAGCACCAATGCAAACAGCAAGAGTGAATCTGACAAAAATTTCGCGAGATGAGTGTGTTGCTCTTTTAGAAGAGGATGGCTTTCAAATTGAAAAAAGTCCTATAATTCCTGAAGCAATTAGATGTTTAAAGGGAAACTTAGCTTCCACGATTTCCTTTAAATATGGAATGTTTACCATTCAGGATGAAAGCTCCATGCTTGCTACTTACGCATTAGGGGCAGAGAAAGATGAGTTTGTCCTCGATGCTTGCGCAGCACCTGGTGGAAAAAGTACACATATTGCTGAAAAGATGAATAATACGGGTGAAGTGATCTCGGTTGATCTCCATCAGCATAAGGTACGATTAATTAACGATAACGCAAGCCGTTTAGGGTTAGAAAATATTAAAACAAGTGTATCTGATTCTAGACATTTACAAGATAAGTTTAAGGATGTATTATTTGACCGCATTCTTCTCGATGCTCCATGTTCTGGCCTTGGAGTAATGAGACGAAAGCCCGATATGAAATATACAAAAACTGAAAAAGATTTAGAGCGGTTAAGTACCATACAGCAGGATTTATTGAAGTCAGTATCGCCTTTACTAAAAAAGGGTGGCATTCTTGTCTACAGTACATGTACAGTGGATAAAGAGGAGAATGAAAATACTGTATTGAAGTTCTTGGAGAATAATCCAGACTTTGAACCTGATTTAACTTTTAAAGATAGGATGCCGGAAGCTGTTCAGCCATTCATAACAGGATATGATTTGCAAGTCTTTCCACAGGACTTTGGCTCAGACGGTTTTTATATTGCAGTACTAAAAAAAGTATAAGCGCCTAGGTGCTGAAGTTAGACAATTGAAAGAAGGTGTAAACAGTTGGAACAATTAAATACAACTGAGAAGAAAACAACATTAGATAATAACCTACCCTCCATCTATTCCTTGGAGCTTCATCAATTAAAGGAATGGTTATCAGAGAATGGAGAAAAACCATTCCGTGCAGAGCAAATCTTCGATTGGCTTTACAAAAAAAGAATTACTTCTTTTGAAGAGATGAGCAACTTAGCAAAAGGCTTAAGAGATAAGCTAGCAAATCATTTTCAAATCACTACCTTAAATACGGTCATTCAACAGACTTCAGCTGATGGAACGATTAAGTTCTTATTTGAACTTCATGATGGATATTCGATTGAAACCGTTCTAATGCGTCATGATTACGGTAACTCCGTTTGTGTTACAACTCAGGTTGGCTGTCGAATTGGCTGTACTTTTTGTGCATCGACATTAGGTGGATTGAAAAGGCATCTAGAAGCAGGCGAGATTGTTGCCCAAGTAGTTAAGGTACAACAGGCACTTGATGAAACAGAGGAACGTGTAAGCTCTGTGGTCATTATGGGTATTGGTGAACCATTTGATAACTATGATAATATGATGTCTTTTCTAAAAATAATCAATCATGATAAAGCACTAAATATCGGAGCGCGGCATATTACCGTTTCGACTAGTGGTATTGTACCTAAAATTTATCAGTTTGCTGATGAAGATTTGCAGATTAATTTTGCTATTTCACTCCATGCTCCGAATACGGAATTGCGTTCAAGGTTAATGCCAATCAACAAAGCCTATAAACTTGATGACTTAATGAAAGCAGTACGATATTATATCGATAAGACAGGTCGTCGAATTAGCTTCGAATACGGTCTTTTTGGTGGAGTGAATGATTCTACAGAGCATGCAGAGGAATTAGCAACTCTTTTAAATGGGGTTAAATGCCATGTGAATCTTATTCCAGTTAATTATGTCCCTGAAAGGGATTATGTTCGTACTCCAAGGGACAAAATTTTTGATTTTGAAAAAACACTTAAAAAACGTGGTATTAATGTGACAATTCGCCGAGAGCAGGGGTCAGATATTGCTGCAGCATGTGGACAACTTCGTGCAAAGGAGCGAAAAGAGGAGACGAGGTAAATATATGAAAGCAGTTTTCATGACAGATCGAGGGAAAGTACGACTTCATAATGAGGATGCTGGAGGAGTATTTGTAAACCAGGACGGTGATCGCCTAGCCATTGTTGCTGATGGGATGGGAGGTCACCGTGCAGGTGATGTTGCCAGTGAAATGACAATCACACAATTAAAAAATGAATGGGAAGCCTCTAAAGGGATTTCTACTGCTGAGGAAGCCGAGCGATGGTTGAAGGAAAAAATAACAATAGTGAATCAAATATTGTTCGACCATGCGACGAATCATCCTGAATGTGATGGAATGGGTACAACGATCGTTGCGGCTATAGCCACTGATCGCTTTGCAACTTTAGCTAATATTGGAGACAGCCGTGGCTATATTTATAATGAATCTGGATTTAAACAGGTTACAGAAGACCATTCACTTGTAAATGAACTGGTGAGGTCTGGACAAATCTCGAAAGAAGATGCCGAACACCATCCAAGAAAAAATGTGTTACTCCGAGCTTTAGGAACAGAAAAAATGGTTGAAATGGATACTAAAACCATAATGTTCGAAGAAGGGGATATTATCCTTTTATGTTCAGATGGTCTTTCAAATAAAGTAAGTGAAAAAGAAATGATGACCATTCTTTTAAATGAAGATCATTTAGAACAAAAAGCAGATTCACTTATCTCACTAGCCAACAACTACGGTGGAGAAGATAACATTACACTGGCTATTGTAGAGTTTAGTGATGTCAGCGAGGGTGATGCATAAATGATGATTGGAAAAAGATTAAGCGGCCGCTATAAAATCTTGGATATGGTTGGCGGAGGCGGAATGGCTAATGTTTATTTAGCGCATGATATGATCCTAGATCGTGATGTGGCTGTTAAAATGCTTCGCCTTGATTTTGCCAATGACGAGGAATTTATCCGGAGATTCCGTAGGGAAGCTCAATCAGCAACAAGTCTTGCACACCCTAATATTGTTAGTATTTACGATGTGGGCGAAGAAAATGATTTATATTATATTGTGATGGAATATGTGGATGGACAGACATTAAAACAATACATACAGCAGAATACTCCATTAAAAGTCGAGGATGCCATCGGGATCATGAGACAGTTAACTTCTGCCATTTCTCATGCTCATCAAAATCATATAATCCATCGTGATATTAAGCCTCATAATATCTTGATTGACCATGATGGGAATGTAAAGGTGACTGATTTTGGAATTGCTATGGCACTAAGTGCAACAAGCATCACACAGACTAATTCAGTCTTAGGCTCTGTTCATTATTTATCACCCGAGCAAGCACGTGGTGGAATGGCAAATGGAAAGTCGGATATATATTCCTTAGGAATTGTTATGTTTGAATTATTGACTGGCCGGCTCCCATTCTCGGGTGAATCAGCCGTATCCATCGCTTTAAAGCATCTCCAATCGGAAACACCTTCCGTAAGAAGGTGGAACTCAAGCATTCCACAAAGTGTGGAGAACATTGTTCTTAAGGCAACTGCCAAAGATCCTTTTCATCGTTATAACAGTGTAGAAGAAATGGAAGAAGACTTACGCACAGCGCTTGACACAGAAAGGGTAAATGAAGCAAAGTTTGTTATTCCGATAGATAATGATGCGACAAAAGCAATTCCAGTTATAACAAATGATAAACCCCTTAAAAATTTGGATGAAACATTAGTTCATAGTAATGAGAAACCATTGCCTGGTCCAAAAGATGACTTAAAGGAGGGCTCCGGCAAAAAGAAACGTAAAAAGTGGCCGGTAATATTAATATCTACCTTTCTTGTATTAGTCATTCTTGGATTATTAGCAATTACCTTTTTACCTGGATTATTATCTGCGAAGGATGTAAAAATCCCAGATGTAAGCGGCATGGAGTTGGATGAAGCAATATCCAAGCTCAAGCTAAGTGGGTTAGAAGTGGATAAAAAGATTGAGATCGAAGATGAAAACGTAGAAAAAGGAAATGTGGTAAAGACTAATCCTGAAAGCGGCACGACAGTAAAGGAAAATTCAAAAATAAACCTTTATATCAGTACAGGCAAAGAAAAATTTGAACTATCCGATTATGTGGGCCGGCAATATGAAGATGTCATTCGTTTGTTGGATAATTATAATTTCAAAGATATTAAAAAAATCGAGAAACACGATGATAGTGAGCCTGGAACCATCATAAGTCAGAATCCTTCAGGTGGCGAAAAGGTTGTTCCTGAGGAAACTGAATTAGAGTTTGAAGTAAGTAAGGGGCCAGAAAAAATTGTATTAAAGGATTTAACACAATACAATTTAAAAGGTGCGCAAGATTATGCGGCTCTAGTAGGATTAACCCTTGATGCTTCACAAGAAAAATATGATGATAATATCCCTGCAGGTATGGTTATGTCCCAATCACCTGAACCAGGAACCGAGTTGAAAAAGGGAGACAAGGTGACGGTCGTGATATCAAAAGGGAAAGAAGATAAACCACCAAAAGAGGTTATCATTGAACTAGATATTCCGTTTGAGCCAGCAGTTCCAGGAGAGCCCGGTCAGAAGCAGCTTGTTACGATCTTGATTGAGGATATGAATCATAGTATGACAGAACCTGCAGAGACCTTCTATATTACGGAAAATACAAAGAAACAAATTAAATTGATGATTCCGTACGGGAAGAAAGCCGGCTACAAGGTCATTCGTGATTCAAAAGTTATTATTGATGAAAATAAAAACTACTCAGATGTGGAATAAATGTAGCTAAATCTGCCTGTATAAAAATGAATGCGCTCGTACAGATTTTAAAGGGAAGCCTAACGATTTGTTTAGAATGAGAGGCAAGGAGTGTAGCTATGCCTGAAGGAAAAATTGTTAAAGCATTAAGTGGTTTTTATTATGTTCTTCAGAATGAAAGACTGATCCAGTGTAGGGGAAGAGGCGTCTTTCGGAAAAACAAGATTACCCCACTTGTGGGAGATGAGGTCGTTTTTCAAGCGGAAAATGATTTAGAAGGATACATTTTAGAAGTGAAAGAGCGCAAAAATGAATTGGTGCGACCACCCATTGCCAATGTTGATCAGGCTATTCTTGTGTTTTCGGCTGTTGAACCTGACTTTAGTACAGTACTATTGGATAGGTTTCTAGTTTTAGTTGAGTATAATCACATCGAACCACTAATCTGTATTACAAAAATGGATTTAACAAATGAAGCGCAAAAACAAGTGATATCTGAATTCGCAGAACACTATCGGAAAGCTGGTTATGAGGTCATTCTTACATCATCAGAAACAGAAATGGGGATTGAATTGTTAAATCCACATGTGGAGAATAAAATTTCTGTTTTTGCAGGTCAATCGGGAGTAGGAAAGTCTTCCTTATTAAATGTACTGAGACCTGATTTAGAACTAAAAACAAATGATATATCATCCCATCTAGGCCGAGGGAAGCATACAACAAGACATGTTGAACTCATTCAAATTGGCCAAGGTCTCATTGCAGATACACCAGGATTTAGCTCATTAGAATTTACAAACATTGAAGCAGAAGAGTTAACTTTTTGTTTTCCGGAGATACAAAGAGCCAGTGAGAATTGTAAGTTTAGAGGATGTTTGCATGTGACTGAGCCTAAATGTGGAGTAAAATCGGGAGTTGAATCAGGTGAAATACCGGGTTACCGGTATCAACATTATGTGGACTTCCTCCAAGAAATAAAAGATAGAAAGCCGAGGTACTAACATGGTGAAAATAGCACCCTCAATTCTTTCAGCAGATTTTTCTAAATTAGGAGAAGAGGTTTTAGCTGTTGAGAAAGGAGGAGCTGACTACATTCATATTGATGTCATGGATGGTCATTTTGTACCCAATATCACAATTGGTCCACTTATAGTGGAAGCTATTCGTCCAGTCACAAAATTGCCGCTTGATGTTCATTTAATGATTGAAAATCCTGATCAGTATATAGAAGCGTTTGCTAAAGCGGGAGCTGATTATATAACTGTTCATGTGGAAGCATGTCGTCATCTCCACCGGACCATTCAGAGTATTAAAGCATGTGGAATTAAGGCAGGGGTGGTCTTAAATCCAGCGACCCCAGTTGAGACCATCCAACATATTATTGGTGACATTGATATGGTGTTATTAATGTCAGTCAATCCAGGGTTTGGGGGACAAACATTCATCCCTGAGGTTCTTCCCAAAATCAAAAAAGTAAAAGCGTTAGCTGAGCAAAAAGGGGTAGATATCGAAATCGAAATTGATGGCGGTGTCAACCCTGAAACAGCAAAGGATTGCATTGAAGCAGGGGCAACTGTCCTTGTTGCAGGATCAGCTGTATATAATCAACCTGACTATGCAAAAGCAATTTCATTAATAAGAGGCTAGAAAGAAGAGGTTGACACGCAGTCAGCCTCTTTCCTTATTGAAAAAGGCTGTGTTAAGGAACATTGAAAATTTTATATCCTGTTGATTGGAGTGGAAGGCGCGAAGACTCCTGTGGGAGTACGGTTCAGGGGAGACCCCGCAGGCGTAAGCGCCGAGGAGGCTCGCCGAAACGCCCACGAACCGCTCGCGCCTGGAACGGAAATCAACAGACAAGTTTAACAAAGCCATAAAAAAGGGGACTTGTAATGATTATTAACATACTAGCGGGAGGTCCAGAAGACCTGCTCCCGGACTTAACAGAATATATAGAAGAAAACAGCATTTGGATTGGAGTAGACCGCGGAGTATATCATTTATTAAGAAAAAACATCAAACCAACCATAGCATTTGGAGACTTTGATTCTGTATCACAGGAAGAATGGAACTTCATTGAAGGACAGGTTTCTGAACTTAAGAAATTTAAACCAGAGAAAGACGAAACTGACATGGAACTTGCCCTTAACTGGGCATTAGAGCAAAAACCAGCTATTGTCCGATTATTTGGGGCAACCGGGGGAAGATTAGACCATTTATTGGCCAATGTCCATCTTTTGTTAAACCCTTTAAGAGCAAAAAACCCCGCTCATGTGACCGTGATCGACCGCTTTAACACGGTTTTTTTAAGTGATCCAGGAAGCTATACCATTGAAAAAAGGAAAGGACAAAAATACATTTCATTTGTACCGTTAACCCTTGAAGTTAGTAATCTCACACTGGAAGGCTTTAAATTCCCATTGAAAAACCGGCATATTTCACTTGGGTCGACACTATGTATTAGTAATGAACTTATTAGTGATTATGGTACTTTTTCATTTTCCGAAGGCATATTAATAGTGATAAGAAGTCACGATTAATAGGCAAAACTATTAGGTACTGATTTCGTTCGTTAGAATAAACTGTTAGGGCGTACGAAAAAAGTGAGATTAAATAAGCAGGGAGATTTGTGAGGAGGGACAGTATGAAATTTTATACAATTAAACTGCCAAAATTTTTAGGCGGACTAGTCCGAGCGATGATTGGGGCATTTAAAAAGAATGAATAGAAATATATAAAAGTACAAGAATGGTATCGTTTTTAATTAATACCCTTTTTTTGGCACCCGCCTCGTCTGGGTGCTTTTTATTTTCTTAATTGGGAATAATAAAAGAATGGAGTACATTTGTACTTTTTTGTTCAAATACTTAGTAAATCCTTTTTGGGCAAAAAGAAAGAGCATCCAAAGATAGGATGCTCAGGTCCTTTATTATACGCGTTCTACTTTACCTGATCTTAACGCTCTTGCAGAAACCCAAACACGCTTAGGCTTTCCATCAACAAGAATACGTACTTTTTGTAGGTTAGCACCCCATGTACGCTTGTTTGCGTTCATAGCGTGTGAACGTGCGTTACCAGTTGTTGTTTTCTTTCCAGTGACTACACATTTACGTGGCATAATGATTTCCCTCCTTAACTACCAAAAGGCTTTATACAGCTATCTTTTAGATGCTCATCTGGATATAGAAAATTGACTAACCAAATTTTCTAGTCTTGAGATACCTTAATAATTTATCACACAACCCAATTGAATGCAATAGTTGTATATAAACCTTTCAAGAAAAAAACCTTGACATAGGTATTAATTAAATGCTCTTATATTATACAGGCAAGTATGACTTTCAATATTGGGTTGACTATAGTAAAATGACTGTAGTCAAGGAGCAATTTTCCAAAGGGGGAACGATTCATGTCCATCGAATTAAAAACTAAGTACGGACAAATTGATATTTCAAACGAAGTAATCGCTACCATTGCCGGAGGAGCAGCTATCGAATGCTATGGTATCGTCGGTATGGCCTCTAAAAATCAAATTAAAGATGGGATTACGGAAATACTACGAAAAGAAAACTTTACTCGAGGCGTAATTGTGCGCCAGGAAAATGAGGCATTACATATTGATATGTACATTATTGTTAGCTATGGAACGAAGATTTCCGAAATTGCCCACAACGTGCAATCAAAGGTTAAATATACCCTCGATAAGACAGTTGGACTTGCCGTTGACTCGGTAAATATTTACGTTCAGGGAGTTCGAGTAACGAATCCGTAAGTTCGTACTGCGAACCGCAAGTAGAGGAGGAAAATTTTGTGTCAATAACAGCATTAGATGGAAAACGTTTTGCCGAAATGGTAATTCAAGGTGCAAATCATTTGGCAGCAAATGCTAAAATGGTTGATGCTTTGAACGTTTTTCCTGTGCCCGACGGTGATACTGGAACAAATATGAACTTATCAATGACCTCCGGGGCGAAGGAAGTAAGAAATAATGTTCAGGAACATATTGGTAAAGTTGGAGTTTCCCTTTCAAAAGGGTTGCTAATGGGAGCACGTGGAAATTCAGGAGTTATTCTTTCCCAATTATTCCGCGGCTTTTCTAAAGCGGTTGAATCGAAAGCTGAGATTTCCGCGAAAGATTTTGCGCAAGCATTAGACGCAGGCGTAGAAACAGCTTATAAAGCGGTAATGAAGCCTGTAGAAGGAACGATCCTAACAGTTGCGAAGGATTCGGCTAAGAAGGGTGTGCAAGTTGCCCAAAAATCCAATGATATTATTATGATCATGGAAGAAGTGGTGAAAGAAGCAAAGGCTTCATTAAAGCGTACGCCTGATTTACTACCCGTATTAAAAGAAGTAGGTGTGGTAGATAGTGGCGGACAAGGACTTGTTTTCGTTTACGAAGGCTTCCTTGCAGTTTTAAAGGGTGAAGAGCTTCCTGAATCTCCTATTACTCCTTCAATGAACGAAATGGTTAATGCTGAGCATCATAAAAGTGTCCAGAGTCATATGAATACAGCGGATATTGAATTTGGATATTGTACAGAATTCATGGTAAGGTTTGAAGCTGATAAGGTGACTAAGCATCCATTTGATGAAGGCGATTTCCGTAACGATCTAAGTAAGTTAGGTGATTCTTTGTTGGTGATTGCTGATGAAGATGTAGTAAAAGTGCATATTCATTCTGAGCAGCCTGGTGAAGTATTAACCTACGGACAAAAGTATGGAAATTTAATTAACATGAAAATAGAAAACATGCGTCAGCAGCATTCTAATATTGTAGGTGAATCCCATACAGCAAAAGATTCCGAGCTTCCTAAAGCTCCAAAAGAACTTCAAGAATACGGAATAGTTACTGTTTCGATGGGTTCAGGAATTGCGGAATTATTTAAGAGTATTGGTGCGCATGCTGTCATTGAAGGCGGGCAGACGATGAATCCGAGCACGGAAGATATCGTTAAAGCCGTTAAAGAAGTTAATGCAAAAAAGGTATTTATCTTACCGAATAACAAAAATATTATCATGGCCGCTCAGCAGGCAGCTGATGTTTCAGACGAAGAAATTTATGTCATCCCGTCAAAAACGGTTCCTCAAGGACTATCAGCATTGTTAGCTTTCAATCCTTCAACAGATGTGAAGGCTAATGAGTCTGCAATGATGGACGCCCTACAGCATGTTAAGACGGGACAAATTACGTTCGCCGTTCGTGACACGCAAATTGATGGCTTAGAAATTGAAAAAGATGATTTCATGGGCATCTCTGAGGGGAAAATTGTTATTAAAAACAAAGACAAAGAAAACGCAGCGAAAGAACTGCTTTCTCAGATGTTAGACGAAGATTCAGAAATCTTAACCATTATCTTCGGTGAGGATGTTACAGAGGAAGAAGTAACCAGTCTTACACAATTTGTGGAAGAAAACTTTGCTGATGTTGAAATAGAAGTACATAATGGTGGTCAGCCATTATATTCTTTTATCTTTTCAATTGAATAAGGAACGGCTAAAATAGAAGGGGTTACCCTTCTATTTTTTTTTGATATAAGTGTCGTTTAATAAATATAAGAATAATGTTTAGAGATAGATTAAGGCAAAGGGAGAGAATGCATGTGAAGTATAGAAGTGTGTTCGACATTATTGGTCCGGTTATGATAGGCCCATCCAGTTCACATACGGCAGGGGCCGCGAGAATAGGTCGTGTGGCAAGAAGTTTATTTGGCAGAGAACCCAAATGGGCAAATATCTCATTGTATGGGTCCTTTGCAAAAACGTATAAGGGTCATGGAACAGATGTAGCCATTGTTGGTGGATTATTAGATTTTGACACAGATGATAAAAGAATTATAAATGCGATTGATATCGCAGAAGCTAGTGGCATGAAATTACGTTTTATAGAAGAAGATGCTGTGACAGATCATCCCAATACAGCTAGAATCTTCATTGGCGATCATGATGGGGAACTAGAGTTAGTAGGAATCTCAATAGGCGGTGGGAAAATTGAGATTACTGAGCTTAATGGCTTTGAACTAAAGTTATCAGGGAACCATCCTGCTATTCTTGTTGTTCATAACGACCGTTTTGGAGCCATAGCTGCTGTTTCCAACACTCTTGCTAAATATGAAATAAATATTGGTCACATGGAGGTAGCCCGAAAAGAAAAAGGGAAACTGGCACTGATGACTATTGAAGTGGATCAAAATATGGATGATAGCATTTTACTAGAGCTTGAAAAACTTCCAAATATTTTAAAAGTGACCAAAATTGTAGATTAACAACTAGAGGGAGGAAGATATGTGTTTCGTAATGTTGCTGAATTAGTCGAACTTGCCAATAGTCAAAATAAAAAAATCTCAGAAATTATGATAGAACAGGAAGTTTCCGTTACAGGGCGAACAAGAGAAGAAGTCTTTGCATTTATGGACCGAAATCTAAAAGTGATGGAAGAAGCTGTTGAAAGAGGGATAAAAGGAGTTTCCTCTCATTCTGGATTAACCGGAGGCGATGCAGTTCTTTTACAAAAGTATATTGAAAAGGGTAATTTCTTATCAGGAGAAACGATTCTTGATGCAGTAAGTAAAGCTGTCGCTACGAATGAAGTGAATGCAGCAATGGGAACCATCTGTGCTACACCAACGGCAGGTTCTGCTGGTGTAGTTCCAGGAACCTTATTTGCTGTTCAAAGGAAGCTTAAGCCAACTCGGGAGCAAATGATTTCCTTTCTATTTACTGCAGGGGCATTTGGTTTTGTTGTTGCAAATAATGCTTCTATCTCAGGTGCTGCTGGAGGCTGTCAGGCGGAAGTTGGGTCAGCTGCTGGAATGGCTGCGGCTGCAATTGTTGAACTGGCAGGCGGTACCCCGGAGCAGTGCGCAGAAGCGATGGCCATTACACTAAAGAACATGCTTGGTTTAGTTTGTGACCCAGTTGCAGGGCTTGTAGAGGTTCCGTGTGTGAAACGAAATGCGATGGGTGCTGCAAATGCGATGGTTGCAGCTGATATGGCGTTAGCAGGCATTACAAGTCGTATTCCATGTGATGAGGTCATTGACGCCATGTATAAAATTGGTCAATCGATGCCTACAGCACTAAAAGAAACTGCGCAGGGAGGGTTGGCGGCTACACCGACAGGTCGAAGACTCGAAGCGAAGATTTTCGGTATACCGCTCAAAGATAGTGAATCCAAATCTTAACCAATCAATTACAGTCTTAAAGGGAATTGGTGAAGAAACTGCTGAGATATTCTCAGAAATGAAGATTTTTACGATTCAAGATTTACTGGAGTATTTTCCATATCGTTATGAAGATTATTCGTTAAAAGAACTGACGGAAGTACAGCATGATGAGAAAGTAACGGTTGAAGGGAAGGTTCATAGCGAGCCTTCTCTTGTCTATTATGGCAGGAAGAAATCCAAATTAACGTTCCGTCTTTTTGTTGGATCGTACTTAATTAAAGTAGTTTTTTTTAATCAGCCCTATTTAAAAAATAAAATTATGATGAATGAAACCATAACTGTAACGGGAAAATGGGATGCACATCGGCAAACCATAACAGCCAATGAGATGCAGGCAGGACCAAATGCAAAATCCAAAGACTTTGAGCCCGTTTACTCATTACGAGGGAAGTTAACAATTAAGGGAATGCGGAAATTTATTCACCTGGCCTTCCATCAATACGGGGGTGATCTTGAGGAAACTCTTCCGACTGCTTTTGTAAAAAAATATCGTCTCTTGGGCAGGCAAGAAGCATTGAGAGTCATGCATTTCCCTGATAGCCCGGAGGAAGTGAAGCAGGCAAGACGTCGTTTTGTTTATGAAGAGTTCCTCTTATTTCAATTAAAAATGCAGGCATTGAGGAAATTTGAGAGAGAGCATTCTCCAGGAGTAGAACAAAACTATGATTTAACTAAAGTAAAGGATTTTATTGAAGGTCTTCCTTTTCCATTAACAAATGCTCAAAAACGAGTGGTTAATGAAGTGTTGTCGGAGTTAAAATCTAAACTCCGCATGAACCGCCTTTTACAGGGAGATGTTGGGTCTGGTAAGACAGTGGTTGCTGCGATTGGTTTATATGCCAGTGTAACAGCTGGTTATCAAGGGGCGCTTATGGTCCCAACTGAAATCTTAGCTGAACAGCATGCAGAATCATTAAAGAATTTACTTGAACCGTTTAAGGTGAAATGCGAGCTATTAACAAGCTCCGTTAAAGGAAAACGCAGGAGGGAAATCCTGCAAGAATTAGCAGAAGGAAAAGTAGATATATTAATTGGTACACATGCCCTGATTCAAGATGAGGTGATCTTTAAGAAGCTTGGTTTTGTTATTACCGATGAACAGCATCGTTTCGGGGTGGAGCAGCGAAGAGTATTAAGGGAAAAAGGAGAGAATCCTGATGTACTTTTTATGACAGCCACTCCGATTCCTCGGACATTAGCGATTACGGTCTTTGGTGAAATGGATGTTTCCATTATTGATGAGATGCCAGCGGGAAGAAAGGCGATTGAAACCTACTGGGCAAAGCCAGAAATGCTAGAGCGTGTACTTTCCTTTGTCGAAAAAGAATTAAGGAAGGGACATCAAGCCTATGTTATATGCCCGTTAATTGAGGAATCTGACAAGCTTGATGTTCAAAATGCAATTGATGTGCATACTACTTTAAACCACTATTTTAAGGACCGTTATAAAGTGGGGCTTATGCATGGACGCTTGAGTTCAGAAGAAAAGGATTCTGTTATGAAGGCTTTTAGTATGAACGAAGTACAGGTACTCGTTTCAACTACTGTGGTGGAAGTAGGGGTAAATGTACCGAATGCAACGATGATGGTTATTTATGATGCAGAAAGATTTGGGTTGTCTCAGCTCCACCAGCTTCGCGGGCGTGTGGGGCGTGGTAGTGATCAATCGTATTGTATTTTACTTGCCAATCCAAAGTCAGAGGTTGGTCAAGAGAGAATGAGAATCATGACAGAGACAACTGATGGGTTTGTACTTAGTGAAAAGGATCTTGAATTAAGAGGACCTGGTGACTTCTTTGGTCGAAAACAAAGCGGTGTGCCTGAATTTAAAGTAGCTGACATGGTTCATGATTACAGAGCCCTCGAAACAGCACGAAATGATGCTGCAATGCTGATCCAATCAGAGGTATTTTGGAACGAGCCAGACTATGAATACCTAAGAAAAAAACTAGAAGAATCAGGAGTGTTAGAAGGCGAAAAGCTAGATTAAAACTTGGTATTATGTTGAGTGAATCGGTAGGCCCGAAGACTTCTGAAACAAAGAAAGCAGATATGTAGGATGAAAATTAATCTTGCAATCTGCTTTTTCAAATTTTATACTACTATTAGTACCTAGTCATAAGATCTCGGACGGTGTGAAAAATAATGAGAAGAAGTAAAAAAGAACGTCAACACTTGTTGACGACCACTATAAAAGATAATCCCTTTATTACCGATGAGGATTTAGCTGAAAATTTTCAAGTGAGTGTACAAACGATTCGTCTAGACCGTCTTGAATTGTCCATTCCCGAATTGCGTGAGCGGATTAAAACAGTCGCTGAGAAACGATTTGAAGACGAAGTGCGCTCATTACCACTTGAAGAAGTTATCGGTGAAATCATTGATATAGACTTAGATCAAAGTGCGATCTCTATTTTTGATGTAAAAGAAGAACATGTCTTCAAGCGCAATAATATTGCTCGGGGACATCATGTTTTTGCACAGGCCAATTCTCTTGCAGTTGCAGTAATTAATGATGAATTAGCGCTAACAGCAAAAGCAAATATTCAATTTAAGCGGTCGGTAAAATTAAATGAACGAGTAATAGCGAAAGCAAAAGTGACAAAAATAGATGAGAAGGTTGACAGAACTTTTGTTGAAGTAACTAGTTTTGTGAATAATGAGCTCGTATTTACCGGAAAATTTGAAATGTACCGTTCGAAAAATGGTTAAAGGATGAGAAAAATGAAATTAGCAATTGATGCTATGGGTGGCGACAATGCCCCAAAAGAGATTGTCTTAGGTGCACTGAAAGCAGTTGAAACATATTCTGATATACATATCACCCTAGTAGGGGATGAAAATAGAATTAAAGAAACCCTTACTAGTCATGACCGAATTTCTATTTTACATACGACTGAAGTGATTCTAGGAACGGATGAACCAGTTAGAGCGGTTCGTCGAAAAAAGACTGCTTCCATGGTGTTAGCTGCCCAGCAGGTAGCTGACGGAGCAGCCGATGCTTGCATTTCAGCAGGCAATACAGGTGCATTAATGGCAGCGGGCCTTTTTGTTGTCGGTAGAATTGAAGGTATTGACCGTCCGGCCTTAGCGCCTACACTGCCAACGATTGGTGGAGAGGGCTTCCTGCTCTTAGATGTCGGGGCAAACGCAGATGCCAAGCCCGAGCATTTGCTTCAAAATGCCATCATGGGCTCTATATACAGCCAAAAAGTAAGAGGAATTGAAAAACCTAGAGTCGGTCTTTTAAATATTGGTACTGAAGAAAAGAAAGGGAATGAGCTGACTAGGCAGGCTTTTGACCTTTTAAAAAATGCAGATTTAAATTTTGTTGGCAATGTTGAAGCAAGAGATTTGCTTGAAGGGGTAGCCGATGTAGTCGTAACCGATGGATTTACGGGCAATATGGTATTAAAAACCCTTGAAGGTACTGCTCTTTCCATGTTTAAAATGTTAAAAACGGCTCTTATGAGTAGTTTTACAAGTAAACTAGCGGCTGCGGTGCTAAAGCCTAATCTTATGACTTTAAAAAATACAATGGATTATTCCGAGTATGGCGGTGCTGGGTTGTTTGGATTAAAAGCACCCGTTATTAAAGCACATGGTTCTTCTAATGCTCAATCGATTTTTAGTGCGATCCGTCAAACGAGAGAAATGGTTAGTAATGATGTAGTTGGCTTAATTAAGCACACGGTTGAAGCGGACAATACTACAAAATAGAATGTTAAAAGGAGTGTCGATATGAGTAAGGTAGCATTTGTGTTTCCTGGACAAGGGTCACAGACAGTAGGAATGGGGAAAGAACTGGCTGAAAAATACTCCGAGGTAATGGGATATTTTGAAAAAGCAGATAAAACACTAGATACCAAACTCAGCCAGCTTATTTTTGAGGGTCCGAAAGAAGAATTGACCAAAACCTATAATACCCAGCCTGCATTGTTAACAACAAGTATGGCCATTTTAAACTTTTTTCGAAAATCTGGAATCCAAGCGGACTTTGTTGCTGGACATAGCTTAGGAGAGTACACGGCATTAGTAGCGGCAGGTGTATTAAGCTTTGAAGAAGGTGTATTTGCCGTTAGGAAACGTGGAGAATTTATGGATCATGCTGTACCGAATGGCGAAGGTTCTATGGCTGCGGTGCTTGGCCTAGATCGTGACCCTCTTTCAGACGTAACAAAAGCAGTAAGTGAAGAGGGCTTTCCGGTTTCTTTAGCTAATTTAAACTGTCCCGGACAAATTGTCATTTCTGGTTCACGAGAAGGGGTAGAACGAGCAGGTGTGAAAGCGAAAGAAGCCGGCGCCAAAAGAGTCCTTCCTTTAGAGGTAAGCGGACCTTTCCATTCATCATTAATGAAACCAGCTGCAGAACAGTTGCGTGAAGTGCTAGATGGGATGGAGATGAAGGATGCTGAAATACCGGTTGTCATAAATGTTACAGCTCAACCTGTTAGTAATGCTTCTGAAATAAAGGATAAGTTAATCGAGCAGTTATATTCCCCAGTACAATGGGAGGATTCCGTTACTAAAATGATTGACCTTGGAGTCGATACTTTCATCGAGATTGGTCCTGGAAAAGTTCTGTCAGGATTAATCAAAAAAATTGATAAAACAGTTAAGACATACGCAGTAACTGATGAGGAAAGTGCAATGGCAGTAATGGAAGCCTTAAAGGAGGAAAAACTATGAGTTTAGCAGGGAAGGCAGCGCTTGTTACCGGAGCATCAAGAGGAATCGGCAGGGAAATTGCTCTTGAGCTGGCAAGACAAGGAGCAAATGTTGCAGTAAATTTTTCTGGTAGCGAAGCAAAAGCAAATGAAGTAGTTGATGAAATTAAAGCCCTCGGCAGAGATGCTGTGGCGATAAAATGTGATGTTTCAAATACAGTAGAAGTGACTGAAATGGTTAAAGCATCGATTGACCGCTTTGGTAAACTAGACATCCTCATAAATAACGCGGGTATTACAAGGGACAACCTTTTAATGCGAATGAAAGAAGAAGAATGGGATGATGTAATTAATACTAACCTTAAAGGTGTATTCCTTTGTACAAAAGCGGTAACAAGACAAATGATGAAACAACGAGTGGGCCGCATCATTAATATTGCTTCCGTTGTTGGTGTAAGTGGGAATCCAGGGCAAGCTAACTATGTAGCTGCAAAAGCGGGAGTTATTGGCTTAACAAAAACAACTGCTAAGGAATTAGCGTCACGTAATATTACAGTGAATGCAGTTGCTCCAGGGTTTATTACTACTGATATGACAGATAAATTATCTGAGGAAGTAAAAGCGGAAATGTTAAAACAGATTCCGTTAGCAAGATTAGGAGAAGCTAAGGATATCGCTAAAATCACTGCTTTCATAGCTTCTGATGACTCATCGTATATTACAGGCCAAACCTTCCATGTAAATGGCGGTATGGTAATGTAATGAAGTGAATTACTGTTTCTGAACAGTAATCTAATTTTAATCAAAAACAACATTTATTATTTTATTGAAATACACTATAATAGCTTGAGGGGAGGTGAACGAGCATGGCAGAGGTATTAGAACGTGTTACAAAAATCATCGTTGACCGCTTAGGTGTTGATGAGTCTCAAGTAAAGCTTGAAGCTTCTTTTAAAGATGATCTTGGCGCTGATTCCCTTGACGTAGTTGAACTAGTAATGGAATTGGAAGATGAGTTCGATATGGAAATTTCTGACGATGATGCTGAAAAAATCAGCACTGTTGGTGATGCTGTTAATTACATAAATAGCAGTAAGTAATCTCGTTAGATTTTATTCACAAAGCTCCGTTTTCAAACGGAGCTTTATTCTGTATGATAGAACTTGGTAGAGTAAACTATCTGCCAAGTTTCTTTGCGTTTTCAAAGAAATTTTTTTAAACTCATAATAGGCAATGTCTGTAAACTAAATGCAAGGTGGAGACTTTATGCGCAAAAACGGTAAAGAAAAAGAGTTGAACAATCGCGCAAAGGAAAATCAATTTAAGGATTTTCAAACGACAATTGGAATTACTATTGAAAATGAAAAATTACTAAAGCAAGCTTTTACTCATTCATCCTATGTGAATGAGCATCGCAGAAAGCCTTTCGAGGATAATGAAAGACTTGAATTTTTAGGAGATGCTGTACTGGAGCTAACTGTTTCTCAATTTCTTTTTAAGAAATATCCTACCATGACAGAAGGAGAATTAACGAAACTAAGAGCAGCCATTGTGTGTGAGCCATCACTCGTTTCTTTTGCTAATGAGCTTAAGTTTGGTAATCTCATTTTGTTGGGAAAAGGGGAAGAAATGACAGGCGGAAGAGAACGCCCTGCTTTATTAGCGGATGTGTTTGAGGCGTTCATAGGAGCTCTCTATTTAGATCAAGGAATTGATAAAGTCATTGAATTCCTTGAATTGATCGTTTTTCCTAAAATAAATGCTGGTGCTTTTTCTCATGTGATGGATTTTAAAAGTCAATTACAAGAACTCATCCAAAGAGATGGGACAGGTACATTAGAATACAAAGTCTTATTAGAAAAAGGTCCAGCACATAACAAGGAGTTTGTTTCCAAAGTGTCCTTAAATGGAGATGAACTGGGAGTAGGAACTGGGAAATCGAAAAAAGAAGCCGAACAGCATGCCGCCCAAATGGCACTGGACGTATTAAAAGCGAAAACAACCTAGAAATGTCAAAATGTTTGCAGGAGAAATCCCGGGTTGCATGGGGAGGATAATGAAATGTTTTTAAAACGGTTGGACATCATTGGATTTAAATCGTTCGCAGACCGCATTGGAGTTGATTTTGTTCCTGGGGTTACTGCTGTAGTGGGTCCCAATGGGAGTGGCAAAAGTAATATAACTGATGCGATCCGCTGGGTCCTAGGTGAACAGTCCGCTAAATCTTTACGAGGAAGTAAAATGGAAGATATCATTTTTGCCGGCAGTGATACTAGAAAAGCGCTGAATTTCGCTGAGGTATCACTGACATTGGATAATCAAGACCAAGGAATCGGGTTAGATTACAATGAAGTAAGTGTGACCAGACGTGTCTCACGTTCAGGCGAAAGTGAATTTTACATTAACAAACAGCCCTGCAGGTTGAAGGATATTATCGATTTGTTTATGGATTCAGGTCTTGGCAGAGAAGCCTTTTCCATCATTAGTCAAGGAAAAGTAGAAGAAATATTAAACAGTAAAGCTGAGGATCGCAGAACTATCTTCGAAGAAGCAGCTGGTGTTTTAAAATACAAAAACCGCAAGAAAAAAGCAGAGGTAAAATTATTTGAAACACAGGATAATTTAAACCGAGTGAATGATATTTTACACGAACTGGAAAGTCAGGTAGAGCCGCTTAAAATTCAAGCATCGATGGCTAAGGATTTTCTGGAGAAAAAAGAAGAACTAGAAAAAATAGAAGTAGCATTAACTGTGTTTGAAATTGAAGATCTACACCAGAAATGGGAAAACCTTTCTAAACAACTAGAAGAACATCAGCAGGAAGAGTTAAAGCTATCATCAGATTTGCAGGTCAAAGAAGCTAAAATAGTTGAAACAAGAGACCGAATTTCTGCATTAGACGAATCGATTACAGACCTGCAAAATGTTTTACTTCATGCAAGTGAAGAACTTGAAAAGCTCGAAGGTCGTAAAGAAGTATTGAAGGAACGGAAAAAGAATGCTGCTCATAACAAGGAACAGCTGAAAACGAATATCACTGAGTTGACAGAAAAAATCAGCCAGCTTCAAAAAAATAGGGACATGCAGGCAGAGTCAGTTAAAGAACTAGGTGAACAGGTTCATTCATTACAGGCCGAACTAAAGGAAAAACAAGAAAAGCTACAACTTTTCACCGAAAATATAGAAGAAAAAATTGATAGCTTAAAAAGTGAATATATTGAGCTACTCAATCAGCAGGCTGGTGCTAAAAATGAATTGAAATATATTGACCAGCAATTGGAGCAACAAGAGAGAAAAAGCTCGCGTCTTGATTCAGAGAATACGAAATACATTCAAGAACGACAAATTGCTCAATCCAAGATGGAGCAAATTCAATCTTTATTAGCAGATTTTCAAAAACAATTAGCAGACCAAGTGGTAGCATTTCGCGATCAACAGCGAAAGCTTGAAACGGTAAAAAATAATTATGAAAAACAAGAAAAGATGCTGTATCAAGCCTATCAGCTGCTTCAACAGGCAAAATCAAGAAAAGAAATGCTCGAAGAAATGGAAGAAGATTATTCCGGGTTCTTCCAAGGGGTTAAAGAGGTTCTAAAGGCAAGGGATCATAAGCTAAAGGGAATTGAAGGCGCAGTAGCAGAATTAGTTACCGTTCCAAAAGAATATGAAACAGCACTCGAAACAGCTTTTGGAGGTGCCCTTCAGCATATAGTTGTTGATACCGAGCAAAATGCACGGACAGCGATCCAATATTTAAAACAACATTCTTATGGACGAGCAACCTTCTTACCGCTTAGCGTTATTAAAGGCAGGCCTTTATCCGCTGCACAATTATCGTCCATTCAAAATCATCCATCCTTGATTGGAACTGCTGTCAGCATTGTTAAATTTGAATCAAGGTATGCTGAGGTAATGAATAACTTATTAGGTAATGTTGTGATTACAAAAGACCTGAAGGGTGCCAATGAATTGGCAAAAATCCTTCAGTACCGCTGTCGTTTGGTCACGCTTGAGGGGGATATTGTTAATCCTGGTGGTTCCATGACGGGTGGTGCGGTTAAACAAAAGACATCCTCTCTATTAACTAGAAAAGGTGAACTAGAAGATTTAAAAGCCAAATTGGTTATTATGGAGGAAAAAACAGCTAGTCTAGAAAAAACGGTTAAATCCTTAAAAGAAGAAGTTCAACTGACTGATCAACAGCTAGATGAAATTCGGAAAAATGGGGAAGAATTGAGACTTAACGAGCAGGCTGTAAAGGGAGAACTGCGTGAAGCTGAGCTTGGAGTAAAAAATATTAACGAGCGATTAGCGATATATGACCTTGAAAAAGGACAGTTTTCTGATGAAAAGAACGGCTTACTAAAACGAAAAGACGAATTATTTAATGCGCTAGAAACCTATCAAGTAAATGTTACAGAACTGGATACCCAAATTGTTAAATTAACAGAACAAAAAACCAGTGATTTAACTTCAAAAGAAACTTTGACGAATGAAATAAATGATTTAAAGGTAGAGTTTGCTTCTAAAAACGAGCAATTTACGAATATAAAAGAGAGATTTACGCTTACGATTGAGGACTTAGAAGAAAGCGAAAAAAAGCTAGCTCTTTATACGGAGGACCTTAGCCTATTGTCTTCAGAAATGACAAACAGTTCATCAGGTGAGGAGCAGCTTGAGACTGCAGCTAAGTTGAAGCAGCAAGACAAAGAAGCCACACTACAGCTTATTACTGCTAGAAGACAGGAACGATTGTCCTTAGTGGATGTTCTTGAAGACATGGAATTAGAAGCTAAAGAGTTGAAAAGACTTCATAAAGGAATGATCGTGGTATTAAAGGATGAGGAAGTCAAAATCAATCGACTTGATGTCGAGCTTGAAAATCGACTGACACATCTTCGAGAAGAATATTTATTGTCATTTGAAGGGGCGAAGGAACAATATCCATTAACAATTCCTGTTGAGGAAGCACGGAAAAAGGTCAAGCTCATCAAACTTGCCATTGAAGAACTAGGAAGTGTGAATCTTGGTGCAATTGAAGAATATGAGCGTGTATCTGAGCGATATGAGTTTTTAAATGAGCAAAAGTCCGATCTCCAGGAAGCAAAAGATACCCTTTACCAGGTGATTGAAGAAATGGATATAGAGATGAAGAAACGCTTCGAACAAACCTTCAATGGAATTCGTGAGCACTTCGAACCAACCTTCCGAGCTCTTTTCGGTGGAGGAAGAGCGGATTTAGTTCTAACAGTACCCGAAGATTTATTAAATACCGGGGTAGAAATCGTTGCTCAACCTCCTGGGAAGAAGCTGCAGAATTTGGGACTCCTTTCAGGTGGAGAACGTGCATTAACTGCTATAGCCTTACTATTTTCTATCTTAAAGGTACGACCTGTTCCATTTTGTATCCTTGATGAGGTGGAAGCGGCCCTAGATGAAGCCAATGTCTACCGTTTTAGCCAATATTTAAAGCAATATAGCAAGGAAACACAATTTATCGTGATAACCCACCGGAAAGGAACCATGGAAGAAGCAGATGTCCTTTATGGAGTAACTATGAAGGAATCAGGCGTATCCAAACTAGTATCTGTCCGATTAGAAGAAACAAAGGAACTCGTAGAATCTTAATTTTAGACTAAATTAAAGCATTATGTTGATTTAACACACCTGTTGATTGGAGCGGAAGGCGCGAAGACTCCTGTGGGAGTATGGTTCAGGGGAGACCCCGCAGGCGTTTTTCGCCTAGGAGGCTCGCCGAAACACCCACGAACCGCTCGTGCCTGGAGCGGAAATCAACAGATCAGTTTAACAAAGTTAATTTAAAAGGAAGTGGTAGAATGAGTTTTTTTAAAAAACTAAAAGAGAAAATTACGAAATCAACAGATTCCGTAACCGAAAAGTTTAAAGAAGGCTTAACGAAAACAAGAGACAATTTCTCAGGAAAAGTAAACGACCTTGTAGCAAGATATCGAAAAGTCGACGAAGACTTCTTTGAAGAATTAGAAGAGATATTAATTCAAGCAGATGTCGGCTTTGATACAGTAATGCGATTAATTGAAGAATTAAAGACGGAAGTAAAACGCAGAAATATTCAGGATCCACAGGAAGTTCAGAGTGTTATTTCTGAAAAGCTAGTAGACATCTATAATTCTGGAGAAGAACAATCCTCTAAATTAAATATTCAAGAGGAAGGCTTAACTGTTATTTTGTTTGTCGGGGTCAATGGTGTTGGAAAAACGACCACAATTGGCAAACTTGGACATAAATTTAAGAGTGAAGGCAAAAAGGTTTTAATGGCAGCAGGGGACACTTTCCGTGCTGGTGCGATTGAACAGTTAGAAGTATGGGGTGATAGAGTCGGAGTGGAAGTCATCAAGCAGGCAGAAGGTTCCGACCCGGCAGCCGTTATGTACGATGCCATCCAGGCGGCAAAATCCCGTCAGGCAGATATTTTACTTTGCGACACTGCAGGCCGCCTGCAAAACAAAGTAAACTTAATGAAAGAGTTAGAAAAGGTGAAGCGTGTCATTGAACGGGAAGTACCAGGTGCACCACATGAAGTCATTTTAGTTCTCGATGCTACGACTGGACAAAATGCTCTCATCCAGGCAAAGACCTTTAAAGAAGTGACGAATGTAAGTGGAATCGTTCTTTCTAAGCTAGACGGTACGGCAAAGGGCGGTATTGTTCTTGCGATTCGTAATGAATTGAAAATTCCTGTAAAATTTGTCGGTCTGGGTGAAAAAATGGATGATCTTCAAGAGTTTGATGCGGAGAAATACGTGTATGGACTCTTTGCGGATCAGGTAGAGCAAACCGAATAATGGATGTAAAGGTATTATCTTGACAGAAAGTGCGTGACTGTGTAAACTACTCTTGTAAAGGCTTTTCACTTAACATGATATTGGAGGGATAGGCATGCTTGAAAAAACAACACGAATGAATTATCTTTATGATTTTTATTATTCGTTGTTAACGCCAAAGCAGCAAAGCTATATGTCTCTCTATTATTTAGATGATTATTCTCTTGGTGAAATTGCCGATGAGTATGACGTAAGCCGTCAGGCCGTTTATGATAATATTAAACGGACGGAAGCCATGCTCGAGGAGTATGAGGAAAAGCTCCTATTATTCCGAAAATTTCAAGAGCGGGCAAGTTTAATTAGACATCTGAACGAATTGCTTAATGAAGAGAACCCTTCAAAGCAAGCAATGTTAGAAACCGTTGCTGAGCTTGAGAAATTAGATTAGGAGGCGGCATACATGGCATTTGAAGGATTAGCCGACCGACTGCAGAATACAATCCAAAAGATCCGTGGAAAGGGAAAGGTCTCTGAAGCGGATGTAAAAGAAATGATGCGTGAAGTTCGTCTTGCATTATTAGAAGCAGACGTAAATTTTAAAGTCGTTAAAGATTTTGTTAAAAAAGTAAGTGAACGATCTGTTGGACAGGAAGTACTGAAAAGTTTAACTCCAGGTCAACAGATTATCAAAATCGTTAATGAAGAATTGACGGCTTTAATGGGTGGCGAGCAGAGTAAGATTGCTTCATCCAACCGCCCACCTACAGTCATAATGATGGTTGGTCTCCAGGGTGCGGGTAAGACAACTACTTCTGGAAAGCTAGCTCTTTTGCTTCGAAAGAAGTACAACCGCAAACCATTGCTCGTTGCTGCCGATATTTACAGGCCTGCGGCAATTAAGCAACTCCAAACGCTGGGTAAACAATTGGATATGCCTGTTTTTTCACTTGGCGATCAAGTAAGTCCAGTTGAAATTGCGCGACAGGCGATTGCAAAAGCGAAAGAAGAACATCATGATTACGTTCTTATTGATACTGCAGGTCGACTCCATGTTGATGAAGCATTAATGGATGAGCTGAAAGACATTAAAGAGCTAACAAAGCCTGATGAAATCTTCTTAGTAGTTGATGCCATGACAGGTCAAGATGCCGTCAATGTTGCTCAAAGCTTTAACGAACAGCTTGGTCTTACAGGAGTTGTTTTAACAAAGCTAGATGGTGACACGAGGGGTGGAGCAGCACTTTCAATTCGTGCTGTCACACAAACACCGATCAAATTTGTCGGTCTTGGCGAGAAAATGGATGCCTTAGAGCCGTTTCATCCAGAACGGATGGCTTCTAGAATTTTAGGCATGGGTGATGTACTGACGCTGATTGAAAAAGCTCAAGCAAATGTCGATGAACAAAAGGCTAAAGAGTTAGAGCAAAAAATGCGTACAGCTTCGTTTACCCTTGAGGATTTCTTGGATCAGCTTGGTCAGGTTCGAAATCTAGGACCCTTGGATGAATTGCTTAAAATGATGCCTGGTGCAAATAAAATCAAAGGTTTGAATAATATTCAGATCGATGAAAAACAAATTGCCCATGTGGAAGCGATTATCCAATCAATGACTAAAGCAGAAAAGAACAACCCGGAAATACTGAATGCAAACCGCAAACGCAGGATTGCTAAAGGTAGCGGACGCCCTGTCACAGAAGTAAATCGTTTATTAAAGCAATTTGAAGATATGAAAAAAATGATGAAACAAATGACAGGCATGCAACAAAAAGGCAAGAAAAAAGGCGGATTTAAATTCCCGTTTAAGCCGTTTTAAATCGAAAAGCGGAAGTGCCTTGTTCAGGGGCGACAGGCAAATGTTCTTCGGCATAAAAAGTCCGGTTTTTGACTTTTAATGCCGAAGGTTATTTGACCCGAGCCCCTAGGCACTGGAGCTAGACACTGTTCTAACTTCAAGGTTTGATTTATGTAAAATATGGTAATAATGTATGTAAAGAAAAAACACTTTACAAACTATAAAAGAATTGATATTATACTATCTTGTGTGAAACTATTCGGAGGTGCTTATTTAAAATGGCAGTTAAAATTCGTTTAAAGCGTATGGGAGCAAAGAAAACTCCTTTCTATCGTATTGTTGTAGCAGATTCTCGTTCTCCTCGTGACGGACGTTACATTGAAGTAGTAGGAACTTACAATCCGGTTGTTCAACCTGCTTCAGTTCAAATCAATGAAGAATTAGCTCTTAAATGGTTAAAAGACGGTGCGAAACCATCTGATACAGTTCGTAACCTTTTCTCAAACCAAGGCATCATGGAGAAATTCCATAATGCAAAATTAAACAAGTAATCGAAGGTTAATATGAAACAATTAATCGAATCGATTGTTAAGCCTCTTGTAGATTTTCCTGAAGATGTCCAAGTTGACGTGATGGAAGATGACAGCCGCGTAACCTATCAGCTTACTGTTAACAAAACTGATATGGGAAAAGTGATTGGAAAACAAGGGCGTGTTGCAAAGGCCATTAGGACTGTTGTATATGCAGCAGGATCATCACAACAGAAGAAAATTTTTCTAGAAATTGGTGAATAGCTTTTTGCATCTAGATAAAGGGGGGATTCATTCCTCCCTTTTTTGCTATCACGAAAAGCGGAAGCGCCTTTAAGGACATCCGAAGCTTGAAGGAGGCAATTCTATGCAAATCATTCAAACTGTTGTGGTTAAGCAAGTTTTAACAGAGAGTAGCAGGCAAAAGCTCTCAGAGAAGTATCAAGACAAAATGCTGCAGCTGAAAAAGGAATGCGATCAGCTCCATTTTGAGCTAAAGAGACTAGAAAAAACAAAAACATTTTCCCCGGAAGCTTTAAAAAAACATTTTCAAAAAGAAATTCAAATGCGGAAGGAAAAAATCAAGCTACTTGAGTTTCAAATGGAACAATTACATATCCTACCACTAGGTAGTGAAATAAAAGAGAAGGAAGTTCAGGCTCTCAAAGAAGTTAATGTTGGTGACTCTTGGGAAGAGGTGCTTGGACAACCTTGTATTATCATTAAAGACGGTACCATCAAGGAAATTAGATAGAAGGTGAAACATATGGAAAAATGGTTTAATGTTGGGAAGATCGTTAATACTCAGGGGATAAAAGGCGAAGTGAGAGTAATTTCAAAAACTGACTTTCCTGAAAAACGGTACAAGGTGGGCAATGTTTTATATTTGTTTATGCCTAATTCAAACACGCCAATTGAACTAACTGTGAAAAGCCACCGGACCCATAAAAATTTTAACCTGCTTACATTTGAAGGCTTCAATAACATCAATGAAGTGGAAAAATTCAGAGATGGGATATTAAAAGTGCCAGAATCACAACTAGAAACGCTTGAAGAAGATGAATTTTATTATCACGAAATTATTGGCTGTCTCGTAGCAACGACCAAAGGAGAAGAAATTGGTAAAGTAACTGAAATATTATCTCCAGGTGCAAATGACGTGTGGGTGGTGAAAGGAAAAGGCGGGAAAGACGTTTTGATTCCTTATATCCATGAAGTCGTGAAGAAAGTGGATGTGAAAGAAAAAGTCATATTAATTGATCCAATGGAAGGGCTACTTTCATGATGCAAATTGATATTCTCACTTTATTTCCGGAGATGTTCACCGGGGTACTGGGACAATCCATTCTGCAAAAAGCTACTGAAAAATCAGCTGTTAACTACAATGTAGTAAATTTTCGGGATTTTGCAGATAACAAGCACTCGACGGTTGATGATTATCCATATGGCGGCGGAGCTGGTATGGTGTTAAAGCCACAGCCCATTTTTGATGCTGTTTCAGCTCTTAAAGAAAATGCCAAAAGCAAGAGCCCAAGGGTGATTCTTCTTTGCCCGCAAGGTGAACGCTATAGCCAGCGAAAAGCAGAGGAATTGGCCTGTGAAGAGCATTTGATTTTTATTTGTGGCCATTACGAGGGCTATGATGAGAGAATCCGTGAAAATATTGTAACGGATGAAATATCTATTGGTGATTACGTTTTAACTGGGGGCGAGCTCGGGGCAATGGTCGTAGTTGATAGTGTTGTCCGACTATTACCTGAAGTATTAGGAAATCAAGAATCCCATATGAAGGATTCCTTCAGCACGGGACTACTTGAACATCCTCACTATACCAGGCCGGCTGATTTTCGTGGTTTAATGGTTCCTGAAGTACTTTTATCAGGGAATCACAAATTAATTGAAGAATGGCGAAACAAAGAAGCATTAAGACGTACGCTGTTAAGAAGACCGGATTTACTTGAGAAAATAGCCCTCACCCCTCAGCAGGAAAAATGGTTAAACGAAGTAAAAAAAGAATACGAGTAGTGTTGCGAGGATACAATAATTATGGTATGATACTTCTTGTGACTTAAACTGATACCTATCAGATTGCGGTCTTATAACGATGTTCCGCTGCAAGCTATAAGGAAAATGATATGCATGAGCATCTGTTGGAAGGAGTTGAAAACGATGCATAAATTAATCGAAGAAATCACAAAAGAACAACTTCGTTCTGATTTACCTGCGTTCCGTCCTGGTGATACTGTACGTGTACACGTTAAAGTTATCGAGGGTACTCGCGAGCGTATTCAGTTATTCGAAGGTGTAGTGATTAAGCGTCGTGGTGGTGGAATTAGCGAAACTTTCACAGTTCGTAAAGTTTCTTACGGAGTAGGCGTTGAGCGTACTTTCCCAGTACACACACCAAAAATTGCGAAGCTTGAAGTTATTCGCCGCGGTAAAGTTCGCCGTGCTAAGCTTTACTACTTGCGTAACCTTCGCGGTAAAAAAGCAAGAATTAAAGAGATTCGATAATAAGAAAAGAAAAGAGCTTGCTTGTGAGCAAGTTCTTTTTTTATACAAATCATTAAATCGGTGCATATGGTGCTATGTAAATGATTGGTCAGATTTTTCCTTAATTGTTACTGATTTATAAACGAATTATTAAAGTTTGATAAAAATTGTGATCCCATCGTGTTAAATATGTTTAAGTTATGTAAAATAGGCTTTATAAAACATTTTTTTATTACTGATTGGTGGGGATTGTATGACAAAAAAGAAAAATGAGCTATGGGAATGGACAAAAGCCTTGTTAATTGCTGTGGCCTTAGCTGCAGTAATTAGGTTTTTCCTTTTTGCTCCAATTGTAGTGGATGGTCTATCGATGATGCCTACATTGAAGGATCAGGATCGAATGATTGTTAATAAATTTAGTTATGACATTGGGGAACCCAAGCGATTTGATATCATCGTTTTTCATGCCCCAGAGAAGAAAGATTACATAAAGCGTGTAATTGGCCTACCGGGAGATACAATTGAGTATAAGAATGATACTTTATATGTAAATGGAAAAGCGTATAAAGAACCATATTTGGACGAATATAAGAAACAAGTACAGGATGGGCCATTAACGGACTCGTTCACACTTGAAGAAACTCCAGTCGGCCAAAAAACAGTTCCAAAAGGGGAATTGTTTGTTATGGGAGATAATCGACGCTTCAGTAAAGACTCAAGGCATATTGGGTCGGTTCCATTAAGTAAGGTAATTGGTAAGACAAGCATTGTGTATTGGCCTTTAAATGATGCACATATTGTTACAGTGAAATAGATATAGTTTAGGGGGTGGCTGCTTTGACGATCCAATGGTTTCCTGGTCATATGGCCAAGGCTCGCAGAGAGGTCACAGAAAAGTTAAAATTAGTTGATATTATCTTTGAATTGGTAGATGCAAGAATTCCGTATTCTTCAAGAAATCCAATGATTGATGAAATCATCCAACATAAGCCGAGGCTGGTCTTACTTAATAAGGCTGACATGGCTGATCCGGTAGCGACGAAGGAATGGATAGCCTCATTCGCAGAGAAGGGAATAAAGGCTCTCGCAATTAATTCCCAAGCCGGTGAAGGAATGAAACAAATTGTCCAAGCCGCAAATGAAATCCTTAAAGAGAAATTTGACCGAATGAGGGCAAAAGGAGTAAGACCGAGAGCGATACGTGCGATGATTGTTGGTATTCCTAATGCTGGAAAATCTACACTCATCAACCGACTGGCTAAAAAAAATATAGCTAAGACAGGAAATACTCCTGGAGTGACAAAATCTCAACAGTGGATTAAAGTAGGGAAAGAATTGGAACTGCTGGATACACCAGGTATTTTATGGCCGAAATTTGAAGACCAAGAGGTTGGAATGAAATTGGCAATTACCGGTGCTATTAAAGACACTTTATTAAACCTGCAGGACTTGACGGTTTATACTCTTAGGTTCTTAGAGCGGGCGTATCCAGAACGCTTACAAGAGCGGTATAAGCTTACAGAAATACCAGAAGACCTTGTTGCATTATTTGACCATATTGGTGTGTTAAGAGGCTGTCTAATGGGCGGTGGTATGGTCGACTACGATAAAGTAGCAGAATTAGTGATTAGGGAGATAAGGTCTGAAAAATTTGGACGACTTACCCTTGAACGACCAAAGGATTTCCTAAAAGTAGAAGAAAATAGAGAATAACAAAAAGGCTCTCCGTTAGGGGGCCTTAATTTTTCGAGAAAAAATAAGTTTGGGTGAAGTGGATGAAAAAACAATCGATTGCCGAAATCGAGGCGTACCTTTCTACAATTGTAAATGAAGAGGATCCATTCTTAATTGAAATTCAGAAAGATGAGCGGAAAGGTGTTCATCAATGCATTCAAAAGTGGCGTAGACAAAAAGAGCAGGAAAGGTTGCTCCAGGAAAAATTTATTGAAATGAATCAATTCGAGCGGAACTATCGAGAGGAAGGGTTTCAATTAATTGCAGGAATTGATGAAGTTGGAAGGGGACCGCTGGCTGGACCCGTTGTGGCTGCGGCTGTTATCCTACCAGAAAATTTCTTCTTAGCCGGAATTGATGACTCTAAAAAGCTTTCTGAAAAAAAACGCCAAGAATACGATAAAATGATTAGAAGTGAAGCGCTGGCATACAGTATTTCAATGATTAGTGCGGATGAAATTGATGAAATTAATATCTATGAAGCAACCAAAAAGGCAATGTATGCAGCGGTAGCCGGTTTAGATCCGAAGCCAGATTTTTTATTAATTGATGCTATGAAGCTAGAAACTCCATATCCTTCAGATTCAATTATAAAAGGGGATGCTCGAAGTATATCGATCGCAGCTGCATCCATCGTGGCTAAGGTAGCAAGAGATGAGTTAATGAAAGAAATTTCGTTAAGCTATCCAGCATATGGTTTTCAGCAAAATATGGGGTATGGTACGAAGGAACATATTCAAGCTATTCAACAGCATGGGATTACACCGTATCATAGAAAAAGCTTTGCGCCAGTAAAAGACTATCTTGCACAACTTAAGTAAACAGGCACCTGCCTGTTTTTTTTTATTAGGCTGTGTTAAAGAAGATTGTTGACTTTTATCCCTGTTGATTGGAGCGGAAGGCACGAAGACTCCTGTGGGAGTATGGTTCAGGGGAGACCCCGCAGGCGCTTTTCGCCGAGGAGGCTCGCCGAAACACCCACGAACCGCTTGTGCCTGGAGCGGAAATCAACAGGCAAGTTCAACAGAACCTTTTATTATTTTAAAAAATAAATATGGAAACATTTACTATTGAAATTTCTTAATGTTTACTAGAGATATTTAAATGTTTTTCAGAATTTTTTAAAATGAATATAATTTTTTGCTTAATGGTGGACAAGGTATGTGTCATTATATAAAATGAAAACGGAGTCAATTTTTAGAAGAGTATGATATAGGAGGATGGGAAATGAATATCCATGAGTATCAAGGGAAAGAGATCCTCAGAAAGTACGGGGTTGCGGTTCCAAACGGTAAAGTGGCATTCACTGTTGAAGAAGCTGTGGAAGCTGCAAAAGAATTAGGCACACAGGTTTGTGTAGTTAAAGCACAAATTCATGCTGGCGGACGGGGGAAAGCTGGCGGTGTTAAAGTTGCGAAAAACCTTGATGAGGTTCGTACATATGCAAGCGAAATCCTCGGTAAAACTTTGGTAACACACCAAACAGGACCTGAAGGTAAAGAAGTGAAACGCCTGCTTATTGAAGAAGGCTGTGATATCAAAAAAGAATATTATGTTGGACTAGTTTTAGACCGTGCTACTTCACGTGTTGTTTTAATGGCTTCTGAAGAGGGCGGAACGGAAATTGAAGAGGTTGCTGAAAAGACTCCAGAGAAAATTTTTAAAGAAGAAATTGATCCAGTGGTCGGCTTACAGCCTTACCAGGCACGTCGAATTGCATTCAATATTAATATTCCAAAAGAATTAATTAATCAGGCTGTTAAATTTATGACAGCTTTATACACTGCGTACATCGATAAAGATTGCTCAATTGCAGAAATTAACCCGCTGGTTGTTACAGGTGATGGTAAAGTAATGGCTCTTGATGCTAAATTAAACTTTGATTCAAATGCTCTATATCGTCAGAAAGACATTCTAGAGTACCGTGATCTTGAAGAAGAAGATGCAAAGGAAATCGAAGCATCTAAATACGATTTAAGCTATGTTGCATTAGATGGTAACATCGGCTGTATGGTTAACGGTGCCGGACTTGCAATGTCCACGATGGATATCATTAAACATTACAGCGGCGATCCTGCTAACTTCCTTGATGTTGGGGGCGGTGCGACAGCTGAAAAGGTTACAGAAGCATTCAAAATTATCCTTTCTGATCCAAACGTAAAAGGTATTTTCGTTAATATCTTTGGTGGAATCATGAAGTGTGATGTTATTGCTGAGGGTGTAGTAGAAGCAGCTAAGCAGGTTGGGCTAAGTGTTCCACTTGTTGTTCGCTTAGAAGGAACAAATGTTGAATTAGGTAAGAAAATCTTAGCTGAGTCAAGCGTTGAAATTATTGCTGCTGAATCCATGGCTGATGGCGCACAAAAAATCGTTTCATTAGTGAAATAGGATCAAAGAAAGGGGAATTAACGTGAGCGTTTTTATTAATAAAGATACAAAAGTTATTGTTCAAGGGATTACTGGTTCAACGGCCCTTTTTCATACAAAACAAATGCTTGAATATGGTACACAGATTGTCGGTGGTACATCTCCAGGAAAAGGCGGAATGGAAGTAGAAGGCGTGCCTGTTTTTAACACAGTTAAAGATGCTGTTGATGCTACAGGGGCTACTGCATCTGTTATTTACGTACCAGCACCATTTGCAGCCGATGCGATTATCGAAGCAGTTGATGCGGATTTAGATCTTGCTATTTGCATTACGGAACATATTCCGGTATTGGATATGGTAAAAGTAAAACGTTATATGGAAGGCAAAAAGACCCGCTTAGTAGGTCCAAACTGTCCGGGTGTTATCACTCCTGATGAATGTAAAATTGGTATCATGCCTGGTTACATTCATACTAAAGGACATGTAGGAGTTGTTTCACGTTCTGGAACATTAACTTACGAGGCTGTTCATCAATTAACGCAAGCAGGAATTGGTCAAACAACTGCTGTGGGTATTGGTGGCGACCCTGTAAACGGAACAGACTTCATCGATGTATTAAAGGCATTTAATGAAGATTCTGAAACATATGCAGTAATCATGATCGGTGAAATCGGTGGTACGGCAGAAGAAGAAGCGGCTGAATGGGTTAAGGCTAACATGACAAAACCTGTGGTTGGCTTCATTGGCGGACGTACTGCACCTCCTGGAAAGCGTATGGGCCATGCTGGTGCGATTATTTCAGGTGGAAAAGGTACAGCTGACGAAAAAATCCGTGTTATGAACGAATGTGGCATTAAAGTAGCTGACACCCCATCCGTAATGGGCGAAACTCTAATCGAAGTATTAAAAGAACAAGGCTTATACGAAAAGTGTAAGACCCATTAAAAACTAATCTTCACATCATCAGATTAAACGGAAATAGTCTCTCACTCATGAGGGACTATTTCTTCTTTTAATAAAAAAATTATTGGAGGTATGTATTAAATGGACGACTTTAAAGAGAAATTGATTCATTTGCTTCACTATCCAAATCTCTCGTGGAATACGATTTTACAAATCTTAAAAAAAGATCCTACCTTAAACAACCTCACTCGAAAAACAACTTACTCAACACAGCAAAGCTTCAATATTCCATCCCTTACCCGCGAAGATTCTGCTCCTAAATCAACCATTCTTCCACTTCCATTCGAAGTCATTCATGACCAAATCCGCCAATACGAAACCAATGATATTGCCGTTATCACTATTTTTGATAAAGAATATCCACATTATTTAAAAGAAATTTATCAGCCTCCATGGGCACTATTTGCTAAAGGCGATGTGTCCTTATTAAATCATGAACCTAAACTTGCAGTAGTGGGTTCGCGTCAGGCTACTCAATATGGTAGGAATGCAATTAAATCCATCTTCCCCCAACTTATTGAAAATAGCGTACTTATTGTAAGTGGATTAGCAAAAGGAATTGATGCATTAGCACATGAATTTGCTATAAAAAATGGTGGAAAAACAATAGCTGTTATTGCTGGGGGCATCTATCATATATACCCTAAAGAAAATATGAACCTAGCTTTAGAGATGATGAAAACACAGTTGATTGTCTCAGAATATCCCCCAGATACAAAACCACTTCGATGGCATTTTCCATTTCGAAATCGAATTATTAGCGGTCTATCTAGAGGTACCTTTATTATAGAAGCAAAAAGAAAAAGCGGATCACTCATCACAGCGAATTATGCCGTAAATGAAGGTCGAGATGTATTTTCATTGCCTGGCAGTATTTATAATCCATGTTCAGCAGGGGCTAACGAGCTAATCCAACAAGGGGCAAAACTTGTGACATGTGCAGGGGATATTTTAGAGGAAATAAGATAAAACTCTAGGTTAAAAGGGAATTTTGGGAATAAAAGTAGTGTTTTTGCAGGTTTTTTTCGACTAAATGGAGAAATTAGCTAAAAAAGGTTGCAATAATTTCTAATATGTTATACATTTTCCAACAGAAGTTCGAAAAAATGGCTAAACATAAAATACTATTAAAATTAACTTATAAATTGATCATTATTGGGATAGGGCAGTTTTGTAAAGTATTTTCTCCGGTTCTAGTTTTTACTCGAATTTAGGAAAACTTCTCAAATAGAAGCACCGTAGAAACAGGCATATGCCATTTTCAAGGCGCTTTCACACTTTCCCTCTTAAGGAGGATATTGGATGGCAGACTTTCTAGTAATTGTAGAATCACCTGCAAAAGCGAAAACGATTGAACGATATTTAGGTAATAAATATAAAGTAAAAGCATCTATGGGACATGTTCGTGACCTACCAAGAAGCCAAATGGGGGTCAATGTTGAAAATGGCTTTGAACCTAAATATATTACAATCCGTGGCAAGGGTCCTGTATTAAAAGAATTAAAAACTGCAGCAAAAAAAGCAAAAAAAGTTTATCTAGCAGCCGACCCTGATCGTGAAGGGGAAGCAATTGCATGGCATTTGGCTCATAGTCTAGACGTAGATATTCATTCAGATTGCCGCGTAGTTTTTAATGAAATTACAAAAGAAGCAATCAAGGAATCTTTTAAACATCCACGACCAATTAATACGGACCTCGTAGATGCACAACAGGCTCGAAGAATTTTAGACCGGCTTGTAGGCTACAATATCAGCCCGCTTTTATGGAAGAAAGTAAAAAAAGGATTGAGTGCAGGACGGGTTCAATCAGTTGCAGTTCGCTTAATTATTGATAGGGAAAATGAAATTAAAGCGTTTACTCCTGAAGAATATTGGACAATTGAAGGAGAATTTTTAAAGGGAAAAGACCATTTTAGTGCGGCATTTCATTCCCTAGTTGGAAAAGAAAAAACAGGGTTAGCCTCAGAGCAGGATGTTCAAACGATACTGAAGCAATTAGATGATAACAAGTTCAAAGTTGTCTCAGTCACTAAAAAAGAAAGAAGAAGAAATCCGGCGCCACCTTTCATTACTTCTTCTTTGCAACAAGAGGCAGCGAGGAAACTTAATTTTCGTGCGAAGAAAACCATGATGCTTGCACAGCAGCTGTACGAAGGTATTGAGCTTGGGAAAGAAGGAACAGTTGGACTCATTACCTATATGAGAACAGATTCAACGAGAATTTCCGAAGTGGCTCAAACAGAAGCAGCTAATTATATAAAAGCTGAGTTTGGTGAAAGCTTTTTAAAAGAAGAGCAAAGAAAAGAGAAAAAACAGTCGAATGCTCAAGATGCCCACGAAGCTGTTCGTCCGACAAGTACATTAAGGGATCCGAACAGCATGAAGGAATTTCTTTCTCGAGATCAATTCCGCCTCTATAAATTAATTTGGGAGCGCTTCTTAGCAAGCCAAATGGCACAGGCAGTAATGGATACGATGAGTGTAGATTTGCAAAATGGAGATGTAATTTTCCGTGCAACTGGCTCAAAGGTCAAGTTTCCAGGTTTCATGAAGGTGTATGTTGAAGGATCAGATGATCAGGTAGATGGCCCAGATAAAATGCTACCGGATTTAAAAGAAGGGGATGAAGTCTTTAAAAAGGACATCGAACCTAAGCAACATTTCACACAGCCACCACCAAGATACACTGAGGCAAGATTGGTGAAAACACTTGAAGAACTGGGTATTGGCCGCCCGTCTACTTATGCACCTACACTTGATACGATTCAAAAGCGCGGCTATGTTGCCTTGGACAATAAACGATTTGTGCCAACGGAACTTGGTGAAATTGTTCATGAGTTAATGGTTGAGTTTTTCCCTGATATTCTAAATGTCGAATTTACTGCTAAGATGGAACAAGGGTTAGATAATGTTGAAGATGGTAAAGTTCGTTGGGTTCAAATTATTGATGAGTTTTACCAGGACTTTGAAACGCATTTAGTAATAGCCGAAAAAGAAATGCAGTCAGTAGAAATCAAAGATGAGCCTGCAGGCGAAGACTGTGAAAACTGTGGAAACCCAATGGTGTTTAAAATGGGACGCTATGGAAAATTTATGGCATGCAGTAATTTTCCAGATTGTCGAAACACCAAACCAATAGTAAAAGAAATTGGTATGACTTGTCCTAGTTGTAAGGAAGGTCAGGTTGTTGAACGAAAGAGTAAGAAAAAGAGACTTTTTTACGGTTGTACCAGATACCCAGAATGTGAATTCATCTCTTGGGATAAGCCGCTACCAAGACCTTGTCCAAAATGTGAGGGCTTGCTTGTAGAAAAGAAATTAAAAAAAGGTGTACAGGTACAATGTACGGAATGTGACTATAAGGAAGAGCAACAGAGTTAAAAGGGTGGGAAGTCTCCGCTCTTTTTTTTATTTGTGAAATAAAAAACTTTTTTGTTTTTAATTCGTATAGTACAATGCAAGATGGACTTAAATAAGGGAAAGCTAATTGTATATGCTATTTCTCTTTAAAAATTGGGTATAAATGTAATAGGAAGTACATCAGGAGGTATATTGATGAAGGATGTAACAATAAATGTTGTCGGTGCTGGCTTAGCAGGAAGTGAAGCAGCATGGCAAATAGCTAAACGTGGTGTAAAGGTTCGTCTTTACGAAATGCGTCCTGTGAAACAGACTCCTGCCCACCATACAGATAAATTTGCTGAATTGGTTTGTAGTAATTCACTGCGAGCAAATACATTAACCAATGCAGTTGGTGTGCTTAAAGAAGAAATGCGAAAGCTAGACTCTGTCATCATGGCAGCAGCAGATGCTTGTTCCGTTCCAGCTGGTGGAGCTTTAGCGGTTGATCGTCATGAATTTGCTGCTAAGGTAACGGAGTTAGTCAAGAATCATGAAAATGTAACGGTAGTAAATGAAGAGGTAACCAAAATACCTGAAGGTCCAACGGTTATTGCTACTGGTCCTCTAACGAGTGCAGACCTTTCTGCAGAGTTAAAGAACCTTACGGGTGAGGAATATCTTTATTTTTATGATGCAGCAGCCCCTATTCTTGAAAAAGAAAGCATTGACATGGACAAGGTTTACTTGAAGTCACGCTATGATAAGGGTGAAGCGGCCTATCTTAATTGTCCTATGACGGAAGAAGAGTTTAATCGCTTTTATGATGCACTTATTTCTGCGGAAACAGTTCCGTTAAAGGAATTTGAAAAGGAAGTCTTCTTTGAAGGGTGTATGCCAATTGAAGTAATGGGTTCAAGAGGAAAAAAGACAATGCTTTTCGGTCCATTAAAGCCAGTTGGATTAGAAGATCCAAAAACAGGGAAAAGACCATTTGCAGTGGTACAACTTCGTCAAGATGATGCAGCTGGAACATTGTTTAATATTGTCGGTTTTCAGACACATTTAAAGTGGGGAGCACAAAAAGAGGTAATTCAGTTAATACCAGGTCTTGAAAATGCTGAAATTATCCGTTATGGTGTTATGCATCGCAACACCTTTATAAACTCGCCAAAAGTACTTAAGGCAACTTATCAATTCCGGAATAGAGAAGATTTATTTTTTGCTGGCCAAATGACTGGTGTGGAGGGTTATGTGGAATCTGCAGCAAGTGGTCTGATTGCTGGGATTAATGCTGCAAGGTTAGTTCAGGGGATGGAAACCGTTGAATTTCCAGTTGAAACAGCTATAGGGAGCATGGCTCGTTATATTACTACCGCTAATGCAAAAAACTTCCAGCCTATGAATGCTAATTTTGGCTTATTCCCTGAACTCCCAGTTAAAATTAAGGGTAAACAGGAAAGAAATTTAGAGCATGCAAATCGAGCGCTAGACACAATTCAGAACTTTGTGAAAGTTTTGTAAAATTTATTGCAAGGTCTTTAGAAGTATGTTACGATTTAGTAGCCCTTGTGAGGTGAATTTTGTGACAAATGTGAATGTTTTCCTAAAGTTATTTCTGGAGTATTTACAAATGGAACGTAATTACTCAAAATATACAATTGAACATTATCAACATGACATCAGTGATTTTTTTGTGTTCATGGCTGAGCAAGCCGTAAATCAAGTAGAAATGGTGCAATACCATGATGCAAGACTCTATCTTACTAGATTATTTGAAAAAAAACTCGCAAGAAAAACGGTTGCCAAAAAAATATCTGCATTAAGAAGTTTCTATAAATTTTTGCTTCGGGAAAAGTATGTAGAAAGTAATCCATTTTTGCTTCTAACAATACCAAAGCTTGAAAAACGGTTACCGCAATTCTTTTATGAAAATGAACTTACACTGCTATTTGATTCATGTGAAACTAATACACCTTTGGGTCAACGGAACAAAGCACTACTTGAACTTTTATATGGGACAGGGATACGAGTAAGTGAGTGCTGTCAAATCAGCTTAAAAGATCTTGATTTTTACCTATCAACAATATTAATTCATGGAAAAGGGAACAAGGAACGTTATGTACCTTTCGGAAGCAAAGCAAAAGCTGCATTAGATTTATACATAAACGATGGCAGGAAAAAGCTAATAGCCGATAAGCAATCCATTGAGACATTATTTGTTAATAACCGTGGCGGACCATTAACAACTAGGGGTACGAGAAAAATATTGAATCGAATGATTGAAAAATCTGCTTTGGATTCAAGTATTCATCCACATAAGCTGCGGCATTCCTTTGCCACCCACTTACTCAATAATGGTGCAGATCTACGTTCAGTCCAAGAATTGTTAGGGCATGCTTATTTATCTTCCACCCAGGTGTATACACATGTAACCAATGATCACTTAAGGAAAACGTATATGGCCCATCATCCAAGGGCATAAATGTATAATATTTTTCATATGGATTTTTAATGGTTACATACAATTTACTCTTTGTCTGTAAACGGAAAATACTCCTATAGGAGGTCAATTAAATGAACCAATTTCATGCAACAACGATTTTTGCTGTTCACCATAATGGTCAGTGCTCTATGTCAGGTGATGGTCAAGTTACGTTTGGTAATGCAGTAGTGATGAAGCACACAGCAAAAAAAGTTAGAAAGATATTTAATGGTAGAGTGTTAGCCGGTTTTGCTGGGTCTGTTGCTGATGCTTTCACCTTGTTTGAGTTATTTGAAGGCAAATTAGAGGAATATAACGGCAACCTACAAAGAGCGTCAGTTGAACTGGCTAAAGAGTGGAGAAGTGACAAAATTCTTAGAAAACTTGAAGCCATGCTGATTGTTATGGACCGGGAAAATTTATTATTAGTATCCGGTACCGGTGAAGTCATCGAACCAGACGATGGCATACTTGCGATTGGTTCAGGTGGGAATTATGCACTTGCGGCAGGTCGTTCCCTCAAAAAATATGCGGGTGATCATTTGACGGCGAAAGAAATAGCAAAAGCTTCTTTAGAAATAGCTGCGGAAATATGTGTGTATACGAACCACAATATTATTGTTGAAGAGCTATAACGGGAAGGAGACTGAAGAATGGGAAAAACTAATACCAATAATTTAACCCCCCGCCAAATCGTTGAAAGACTTGATCAATATATTATTGGACAGAAAGATGCTAAGAAAGCAGTTGCTGTCGCCCTAAGAAACCGCTATAGAAGAGGTTTATTGAATGACAAGATTCGGGATGAGGTCATTCCTAAAAATATTTTAATGATCGGACCTACGGGTGTTGGGAAAACAGAGATTGCCCGGAGAATTGCAAAGCTTGTTGGTGCACCGTTTATTAAGGTTGAAGCGACTAAATTCACTGAAGTTGGTTATGTTGGCCGTGACGTTGAATCAATGGTAAGAGATTTGGCTGAAACGTCTGTTCGTTTAGTTAAAGAAGATCGAATGCAAAGTGTGAAAGAGCGTGCCGAGGAAAATGCTAACAGCAGGCTGGTTGATTTACTCGTTCCTTCAGCAAAAAAATCAACCAACTATAAAAATCCGCTCGAAATGTTATTTGGTGGAGGAAACTCCTCTTCTGAACAGGAGGCACCTCAAGAAGATTATTCCGTTCAAGAAAAACGGAAAATCGTCAAAGAGAAATTGGCTTTAGGTCAATTAGAGGATGAAATGGTTACGGTAGAAGTTGAGGAACAAGCGCCGTCAATGTTTGATATGCTTCAAGGTTCAGGCATTGAACAAATGGGTATGAATATGCAAGATGCACTTAGCAGCTTTATGCCTAAAAAACGCAAGAAAAGGAAACTAACTGTTCGGGAAGCCAGGAAGGTTTTAACCAATGAAGAAGCCGCCAAGCTAATAGATATGGATGAAGTAACATCTGAAGCTATTTATCGTGCTGAACAGACTGGTATTATTTTCATTGATGAAATTGATAAAATTGCCAGCAAGAACTCAGGTGGTTCTTCAGCAGATGTATCAAGAGAAGGGGTTCAACGAGATATTCTGCCAGTAGTTGAAGGTTCAACAGTTGTAACCAAATATGGTTCCATTAAAACCGACCATGTGTTATTCATTGCTGCAGGGGCATTTCACATGGCTAAGCCGTCCGATTTAATTCCTGAACTTCAAGGACGTTTTCCAATTCGTGTGGAACTCACAAAGCTTACTGTAGATGACTTCTTTAGGATTTTAATCGAACCTGATAATGCTTTAATTAAGCAATATCAAGCTTTATTGGAAACAGAAGGTATACAAATTGAATTTTCTGACGATGCTATTCGTAGAATTGCAGAAGTAGCCTTTGATGTGAATCAAAATACCGACAATATTGGTGCGAGACGACTTCATACAATCTTAGAAAAGCTTTTAGAAGATTTATCTTTTGAAGCGCCAGATATCACGATGGACAAAATCACCATCACACCACAATATGTGGACGAAAAACTTGGAGCAATCTCCAAAAACAAAGACTTAAGTCAATTTATCCTATAGGAATGTCTAGTTTGTCGATTGGCAAAATTCTCATTCTTTATATACCTATTACGTCAAAATAGTTACATTTAAAAATTTTATAATGGTTGTAGTCAATTAGGAGGAAGAAACAGATGGATTTACTTACAAAAACTAGACGGATTAACGTATTATTACAAAAAGCAGCAGGAAAGCCGGTAAACTTTAAGGAAATGTCTGAAACATTAAGTGAAACGATTGAAGCGAATGTTTACATTGTAAGCCGTCGTGGAAAACTTCTTGGATTTTCAATTTATCAACAAATTGAAAACGAGAGAATGAAGAAAATGTTCGAAGATCGTCAATTTCCTGAGGAGTATACAAAAGGCTTATTCAATATTCAAGAAACTTCTTCAAACTTGGATATTGAAAGTCAATATACAGCTTTCCCTGTAGAAAATAGAGATTTATTCCGTGAAGGTTTAACAACAATCGTTCCAATTATCGGTGGAGGAGAACGTCTTGGTACATTAATCCTTGCAAGATTGCAAGAGAAGTTCCATGATGATGACCTAATCCTCGGTGAATATGGTGCGACTGTAGTAGGTATGGAGATTTTACGTGAAAAATCAGAAGAGATTGAAGAAGAGGCTAGAAGCAAAGCTGTCGTTCAAATGGCTATTAGTTCTTTATCATATAGTGAGCTTGAAGCAATTGAACATATTTTTGAAGAACTTAATGGTTCTGAAGGCTTGCTGGTTGCATCAAAAATTGCTGACCGTGTTGGTATTACTCGTTCTGTTATCGTAAACGCTCTAAGAAAGCTTGAAAGTGCAGGGGTAATTGAATCTCGTTCCCTTGGTATGAAAGGTACGTATATCAAAGTATTAAATGATAAGTTCCTTGTAGAACTTGATAAATTAAGATCTAACTAAAAAAAATCTCCAGGTGTGAGCCTGGAGATTCTTTTTTTAGGCTGTGTTAAAGAACATTGTTGATTTTTTACACTCTGTTGATTGGAGCGGAAGGCACGAAGACTCCTGTGGGAGTACGGTTCAGGAGAGACCCCGCAGGCGCAAGCGCCGAGGAGGCTCGCCGAAACGCCCACGAACCGCTTGTGCCTGGAGCGGAAATCAACAGACAAGTTTAATGAGCTTTTTTTTAAAAGTATACTTGATTGTTATTTGTACATGTGCTATATTATTTCATGGTGTTAATACACACGCTCGTTGATTTAAACAGATGGTGCTGTTGATTACAGTTTCTGTTTAAAGATGATAGGAGCGGAGGAAATCAAACCATTAGGAGGAAACAAAACATGTCAGTTATTTCAATGAAACAATTGCTTGAAGCTGGTGTACACTTCGGACACCAAACTCGCCGTTGGAACCCTAAGATGAAGAAATATATCTTCACAGAGCGTAACGGTATCTACATCATCGACCTTCAAAAGACAGTTAAGAAGGTAGAAGAAGCTTACAATTGGGTTAAGGACCTTGCTGGTAACGGCGGTACTATCCTTTTTGTTGGTACAAAGAAACAAGCTCAAGATTCTGTTAAAGAAGAAGCAGCTCGTTCTGGTATGTACTATGTTAACCAACGTTGGTTAGGTGGTACACTAACAAACTTTGAAACAATCCAAAAGCGTATTGGCCGCTTAAAAGATATTGAAAGAATGTCTGAAGACGGTACTTTCGAAGTATTACCTAAAAAAGAAGTTGTTCAATTAAAGAAAGAACAAGAACGTCTTGAGAAGTTCTTAGGCGGAATTAAAGATATGAAGCAACTTCCTGATGCACTATTCATCATCGACCCTCGTAAAGAGCGTATCGCAGTTGCTGAAGCTAAAAAATTAAACATTCCTATCGTAGGTATTGTTGATACAAACTGTGATCCAGACGAAATCGACGTTGTCATTCCTGCAAACGACGATGCAATTCGTGCGGTTAAGCTTTTAACTGGTAAAATGGCTGATGCTATCCTAGAAGCTAAACAAGGTGAAGAAGTTACTGCTTAATTAATTTAAGTGCTTAACAATAAAAAGGTGATAAGAGGGAGCACCCTTTATCACCTTTTTTTAAAGAGGCTATGTTAAAGAAGATTGTTGAATTTTATACCCTGTTGATTGGAGCGGAAGACGCGAAGACTCCTGTGGGAGTATGGTTCAGGGGAGACCCCGCAGGCGCAAGCGCCGAGGAGGCTCGCCGAAACACCCACGGAAAGCGAAGCGACTGGAGCGGAAATCAACAAAGCCCTTAAAGAAAACCCGCTATTCTAGTACTTATCAAAAGTACAGTAGTGAAAGAATGTTTATCTTAGCTAACAATGGCTAAGATATGAATATAGTACATAGTATTTAAAGGAGGAAGTTAATAATGGCAGTTACTGCTCAAATGGTTAAAGAACTACGTGAAAAAACTGGCGCAGGTATGATGGATTGTAAAAAAGCGTTAACAGAAACAGATGGTGATATGGAAAAAGCAATCGATTTCTTACGTGAAAAAGGAATTGCAAAAGCTGCAAACAAAGCTGACCGTATTGCTGCAGAAGGTTTAACTTCTATCCTTGTAGATGGTAATGAGGCTGTAATTCTTGAAGTAAACTCTGAAACAGACTTCGTTGCAAAAAATGAAGCATTCCAAGCACTTGTTAAGGAAATTGCTGAACACCTTCTTAAAAACAAACCAGCAACTGTTGAAGAAGCAGCTGCTCAAACAATGGAAAACGGTGCAACTGTAGCAGATCACATCAATGCTGCAATCGCTAAAATTGGTGAAAAACTTTCTCTTCGTCGCTTTGCAGTAGTTTCTAAAACTGATAACGATTCGTTTGGTGCGTACCTACACATGGGTGGACGTATCAGCGTATTAACAGTTCTTGAAGGTACTACTGATGCAGATTCTGCAAAAGATATTTCTATGCACATCGCTGCATTAAAACCAAAATACGTATCACGGGACCAAGTATCACAAGAAGAAGTTGAGCGTGAGCGTCAAGTATTAACTCAACAAGCTCTTAACGAAGGTAAGCCTGAAAATATCGTTGCGAAAATGGTTGAAGGCCGTCTTGGAAAGTACTTTGAAGATGTTTGTGTACTTGACCAAACTTTCGTTAAAAACCCTGACCAAAAAGTTCGTCAATTTGTTGAATCTAAGGGTGCAACTCTTCGTGAATTCGTTCGTTACGAAGTTGGAGAAGGTATCGAGAAGCGTGAAGATAACTTCGCTGAAGAAGTTATGAACCAAGTAAATAAACAATAGTCAAATATTCTCTTGTTTAAAAACATAAGCTTTAAGGGAATGTTACTGAAATAAGTTTTTGAATAGGGGACACGATGTGTTCCCTATTTTTCAAGAAAAATATTGTTTAGCAAAGCGCTGAAATGTAGCGCTAGTGCTTTCAAATTTACATACGGAGGTTTATATGAGCGGTCCTAAGTACAAACGCGTAGTTTTAAAGTTGAGCGGAGAAGCACTTGCTGGTGAATCTAGCTTTGGTATTAAACCTTCAGTAATCAAATCGATTGCCATCCAAGTAAAAGAAATAGCGGAACTTGGAGTGGAGGTAGCAGTAGTCGTAGGTGGCGGTAACATTTGGCGTGGGAAAATCGGCAGTGAAATGGGTATGGATCGAGCTAATGCTGATTATATGGGTATGCTTGCAACAGTGATGAATTCTTTGGCACTTCAAGATAGTTTGGAGAACTTAGGAATAGAATCACGGGTTCAAACCTCGATTGAAATGCGTCAGGTTGCAGAACCATACATTAGACGTCGTGCAATTAGACATTTAGAAAAGAAACGTGTAGTTATTTTTGCAGCAGGAACGGGGAACCCATATTTCTCAACAGATACTACTGCAGCGTTAAGAGCAGCAGAAATCGATGCTGAAGTAATTTTAATGGCAAAAAATAATGTGGATGGTGTGTATTCAGCAGATCCACGTATTGATGCAAATGCTACTAAATATGAAGATCTTTCATTCCTAGATGTATTAAAAGAAGGATTAGCAGTAATGGATTCAACTGCATCTTCTTTATGTATGGATAATGATATTCCACTTATCGTTTTCTCAATTATGGAACAAGGCAATATTAAAAAAGCCGTTATGGGTGAAAAAATAGGAACTGTTGTTAGGGGGAAAAATTAAATGCCGAAACAAGTTATTGCTGGTACTAAGGATCGTATGACAAAAGCAATTCAATCTTATACACGTGAGCTTGCTAGTATCCGTGCTGGGAGAGCAAGTGCATCCTTGCTCGATCGGATTACTGTTGATTATTATGGTGCGCCAACACCTGTCAATCAAGTGGCTGGAATTTCTACTCCAGAAGCTAGACTACTTGTTATTCAACCCTACGATAAATCAATTCTCGGTGATATTGAAAAAGCAATCCTTAAATCTGACTTAGGTTTAAATCCATCAAACGATGGGTCAATTATCCGTATTGCTATCCCACAGTTGACAGAAGAGCGCCGTAAAGAGCTTGTAAAAGTAGTGAAAAAAGAATCAGAAGAAGCAAAAGTTGCCATTCGTAACATCCGTCGTGATGGAAACGATGACTTGAAGAAGCTTGAAAAGAATGGAGAAATAACTGAAGATGCGCTTCGCGGCTATTCCGACGATATGCAAAAACTTACAGATGAATTCATTCAAAAAATCGACCAAATCACGAAAGATAAAGAAAAAGAAATCTTAGAAGTGTAAAGGTGTGATTGTCTAGCTACAGCGCCTAGCCCCTCGAGGTCAAATAACCTTCGGCACTAAAAGTCAAAGTGACGACTTTTAGTGCCGAAGAACATTTGCTTGTCGGGGCTGACCAAGGCGCTTCCGCTTTTCTGTGAAGACCCTCTATTTAGGGGGTTTTTTTCACTATTTTAGGGGTATTTTTATTTAATAAGATTACCCGAGAATGTTTTCTGAACATTATTCTTAATTCCTTTTATTTTACATAAGTTATTTATTAGAGATATCTTCTTGCTTTTTTGGTATGATAAAAGCATGTAACCGTGTTTACCCTTTACATAAACAATCGGAGGCAATGATTAATTAATTGAGGAGCAATGCTATGTTTAATAAATTTAGGCTTGGGAAGAAGCAAGAACACTCTTCCACACTCCGAGATAAAATTGAAGAATTAAAAAAACAACCGATACCTGAGCATGTTGCAATTATCATGGATGGTAATGGACGTTGGGCTAAGAAGAGGGCCTTGCCACGTGTTGCTGGTCATCATGAAGGGATGAAAGTAGTCCGCAAAACTACTATGCTGGCAAATAAACTTGGAATTAAGGCACTTACATTATATGCATTTTCAACTGAAAACTGGAAACGCCCTAAAAATGAAGTAGAATATATCATGCGTCTGCCAGAAGAATTTTTAGGTACATTTCTCCCGGAACTTGTTGAAAATAATGTTCAAGTGAAAATGATTGGATATAAAAATCAGCTTCCTGTACATACACTGCATGCAATTGAAAAAGCTATAGAAGAAACGAAAGAGAATAATGGACTAGTATTAAACTTTGCTCTGAACTATGGCAGCCGAGCTGAGATTATTGATGCAGTCAAGCAGGTCTTAAATGATAGTAAAAATGGAATACTGAATGAGACCGATCTAAATGAAGATATTTTTTCTTCCTACCTTATGACCTCTGAATTTAAAGATCCGGACCTATTAATTAGAACGAGTGGAGAAATTCGTTTAAGTAATTTTATGCTTTGGCAATTGGCCTACTCGGAGTTTTGGTTCACGGATGTTTTATGGCCTGATTTTAGTGAGAATCATTTACTCGAGGCAATCGAAGTCTTTCAAAAGAGACAGCGTAGGTTTGGCGGAATATTATGAGGTGAACTATTAGATGAAGCAAAGAATTATTACAGGAGTTATTGCTGCGGCATTATTTTTGCCCATTGTTTATTATGGTGGGTTTCCACTTGTATTATTAACCTATTTTTTAGCGACGATTGGTTTGTACGAGCTGTTAAAAATGAAGAATTTAACGATTTTTTCTGTTCATGGATTTCTTTCCGTCTTATTTCTTTGGGTTCTTCTCTTTCCAGAGGAATATTCCGAAGTGATACAATCCTTTTATTACTCAAAAACAGAAATAGGCATTGCGTTAATTTTTTTATTGTTAACCTATACTGTGATTACGAAAAATCGGTTTACATTTGAGGATGTATCCTTCTCTATACTCTCTGCTCTTTATGTAGGAATTGGTTTTTACTTCTTCTTTGAGACTAGACAAGAGGGTGGCCTTGTTTTTATTTTGTATTCCTTATTTATGATTTGGGCAACTGATTCAGGTGCCTACTTTATAGGGAAATCTATGGGTAAGAGGAAGCTATGGCCTGAAATTAGCCCTAATAAAACGATTGAAGGCTCAATTGGCGGTGTACTATGTGCAGTCATCGTATCTGTACTGTTTGTACTATTTACTGATATACATGCTTCTTTAATTGGAATAACTGTCGCCCTGTCAGTTTTTGGACAAATTGGCGATTTGGTTGAATCTGCATTTAAGCGTCATTTTAATGTGAAAGACTCAGGAAATATATTACCTGGTCATGGCGGTATTCTTGACCGGTTTGATAGCCTACTATTTGTTTGGCCGTTATTGCACTTTTTCCATCTTTGGTCTTAGGCGTATGCGTTTTATCTTTAGGAGTTGACATTATTGAAAACAATTAGCTTATTGGGAGCTACAGGGTCGATAGGCACTCAAACCCTTGATGTGATTCGTGAGCACCCAACAGAATTTAAACTAACTGCCTTATCTATAGGAAAAAATATAGAACTAGCAAGAAAAATGATTAGTGAATTTCATCCAGAGCTTGTTTCTGTACAAAACAAAAGTGATTATATAACATTAAAAACAGAATTCCCACAAGTCAAGTTTGCATTTGGTCCTGAGGGCTTAATTGAAACAGCAGTTTATGAAAAGGCGGATATTCTAGTGAATGCCGTGCTAGGAAGTGTTGGTTTAAATCCAACATTACAAGCGATTGAATGTGGAAAAACCATTGCAATTGCAAATAAGGAAACTCTTGTTACGGCAGGGCATTTAGTGATGGATGCAGCCAAACGAAATAATGTAAAACTTCTTCCAGTTGACAGTGAACACTCCGCAATTTTCCAAGCACTCCAGGGGGAAAAGGCGAAAAATATTGAAAGATTGATTCTTACTGCCTCAGGTGGCAGTTTCCGTGACCGGTCAAGAAATGAGTTAGAAAATGTGACGGTTCAAGAGGCATTAAACCATCCTAATTGGTCAATGGGAGCAAAAATTACAATTGATTCTGCTACCATGATGAATAAAGGGTTGGAAGTCATTGAGGCACACTGGCTGTTTGATATTCCTTATGAAAGAATAGATGTTCTCCTTCATAAGGAAAGTATCATCCATTCAATGGTGGAATTCCATGATTCAAGTATTATTGCACAGCTCGGGACACCAGATATGAGAGTACCTATTCAATATGCACTCACATATCCTGACCGCTTGCCTCTAGCATCGGCAAATCGATTGAATCTAGCTCAAATTGGGAGATTACATTTTCAGGAAATGGATGTTGAGAGATTTCGCTGTCTGAACTTTGCTTATATAGCTGGTAAAGAAGGCGGAACAATGCCAACAGTCTTAAATGCAGCAAATGAAGCTGCAGTAGCGGCCTTTTTAGAAGGAAAGATTCGTTTCCTGCAAATTGAAGACTTAATTGAAAAGGCATTAAGCACTCATCAAACCATCCAACATCCTAGCCTGAGCGTAATACAAGAGGTAGATCAAGAAACTAGACAGTATGTACAATCTCTTCTGTAAGGAAAGCGGAAGTGACAGTAATCAAAGTTAAGTGATTCACCCCCTATCCTTAAAAAAGGTGGTTTTAAAATTTGAGTACAGTTATTGCCTTTATTGTAATTTTTGGTGCACTTGTCTTCTTTCATGAATTAGGTCATTTTATTTTTGCAAAAAGGGCAGGTATCCTCTGTCGCGAATTTGCCATTGGTATGGGTCCAAAGGTGTTCTCCCATAAAAAAGGAGAGACTACTTATACGATTCGTCTTCTTCCAATAGGCGGTTTTGTTCGAATGGCTGGAGAAGACCCTGAAGTAGTAGAAATTAAGCCTGGATATCGTATTGGTCTTTTGTTTGATAAACAGGATCATGTGACAAAAATTATTTTAAATAATAAAGAAAAATTCCCTAATTGCCGAATTGTAGAGGTCGAGTATGCCGATATTGAGCAGGAGCTTGTCATAAAGGGATTTCCGGAAGATGAAGATGAAAGCTTGCACGCTTTTAAAGTACTTCCTAATGCAGTAATTGTAGAAAATGGAGTCGAATCACAAATCGCTCCGGTTGACCGCCAATTTGGTTCAAAAACATTAGGTCAAAGGTTTATGGCTATATTTGCTGGTCCGATGATGAACTTTATTCTCGCATTTATATTATTTATTGTTATTGCATTGCTTCAGGGTGTTCCTTCCAATGAGGCAAAATTGGGTGAAATTACTCCAGATGGGGCAGCCAAGATGGCTGGTCTAAAAAAAGGTGATATAGTTCAGAGTATCAATGGTTCGGAAATTTCTAGCTGGACCGATGTCGTTGAAATCATTCGAAAGAATCCGAATGAAGAGCTTGATTTTTCTATTGTTCGTGCCGGAAATGAAAAGGAGATTCAAGTAACTCCTCTTGAAAAAATCGTTGAGGGCAAGAAAATGGGGATTATAGGTGTTTATAGTCCTGTGGAAAAATCACCTGTTCAAGCCGTGAAGTCTGGTTTCACTGAAACTTATTTCTGGACAAAGCAAATTTTTGTTATGCTCGGCAAATTGATTACAGGCCAATTCTCTATTGATGCCCTTTCAGGTCCAGTTGGAATATATAATTCCACTGCTGAAGTAGCTAAGTCTGGAATTTATTACTTAATGAAATGGGCTGGAATTTTAAGCATTAACTTAGGGATTATGAATTTATTACCAATTCCTGCACTCGATGGTGGAAGATTGATGTTCTTTGCAGTCGAGGCAGTGAGAGGAAAGCCGATAGATCGACAAAAAGAAGGAATGGTTCATTTTATCGGATTCGCCCTCCTCATGCTGTTAATGCTCGTAGTTACGTGGAACGATATACAGAGATTTTTCTTGAAATAAAAAATTGGGATCGCGAATTGCGATCCTTATTTTTTTCGGATACATTTTTCCCGAAATGGATGAAGTTTTCTGTCGAAAATCGACGAATCATCATGTATCATATGATATAATTACTATTCAATATAAAAGAGACAGAGAGATTTTAATATAGATGGGAGAGAGAACGATGAGCGAACATGCCCTAGGCAATAAAGAGCGATTCCAACTCTTGCTCCAGCAGCTGCAATTAATAGAGGATGCTGTTGTAGTGCATTTTACAAATGCGCAAATTGAAAGACTATTGGTCGAAAAGAAAGCGAGAAAGTGGCATTTTCAATTCTTATTTGAAAAAATCCTTCCTTTTAATGTCTATATGAGGTTCACCACACAGCTGGAACGAACTTTTTCGAATATTGCTACTATTTCCTATGATATCAAAGTGCCAAATCCAAACAGTACGCCCGAACTTTTACTAGAGTATTGGAGTCATTGTATTCAACAAATTGATGGAATTTCTCCCCCTCTCTTAAAACTTTTAAATGAACAATTGCCAATCGTTAGCGGAAATAAATTATCGATTACGGTAAGAAATGAGGCGGAGGGTCTAGCCTTAAAACGAAAATATGGTTCAGTAATTGGAGATATTTTGCAATCGTTTGGTTTCCCGCTGTTTTCAATTGAAACAGATTTAAAAGTCGAAGAAAAAAATGAAGAATACGAAAAATTTCTACTGGCAAAACAAAAAGAAGATCAGGAACGTGCCCTCCTGGCAATGGTTGAAATGCAAAAGAGCGATGCAGAAAGAGACCAAGCTTCAGGGGATGTGCCTGATGGACCGCTTTCCATTGGTCTAACCATAAAGGATGATAATGATCTTCGCAGCATGATTGATATCGTTGATGAAGAAAGACGAGTAGCTGTTGAAGGTTATATTTTTGATGCGGAAATAAGAGAATTACGCAGTGGCCGTTCATTATTAACCTTTAAGATTACCGATTATACAAGTTCGCTAATGGTAAAAATGTTCTCTCGAGATAAAGAAGATGCTGCCTTGTTCCAGCGTGTGAAAAAGGGAATGTGGGCTAAGGTTCGTGGAAGCATTCAAAACGATACCTTTGTACGTGACCTTGTCATGATCGGAAATGATATAAATGAATTTAAACCTGCTGGGCGGAAAGATACTGCGCCGGACGATGAGAAACGGGTAGAATTACATCTGCATACACCTATGAGTCAAATGGATGCTGTCACACCTGTAAGTGCTTTAGTTGCTCAAGCAGCGAAATGGGGACATAAAGCTATTGCTGTCACCGATCATGCAGTGGCTCAATCTTTCCCAGAAGCATATGGTGCTGGTAAGAAAAACGATATCAAGATCCTATATGGTGTGGAAGTCAATTTGGTCGATGACGGGGTACCGATTGCTTATAATGATGCACATCGTCTCCTTTTAGAGGATACGTTTGTTGTGTTTGACGTAGAAACAACAGGACTTTCAGCTGTGTATGATACGATTATTGAATTAGCAGCTGTAAAAGTGAAGGACGGAGAAATTATTGACCGTTTTGAGTCATTTGCAAATCCGCACCATCGACTTTCAGCAACAACGATTAATTTAACAGGAATAACAGATGATATGGTGCAAAATGCACCTGAGGTAGAAGAAGTATTGCGGAATTTCCATGACTGGGTAGAGGACGCTGTTCTTGTCGCCCACAATGCATCCTTTGATATGGGATTCCTAAATGTAGGGTATAAACAAATAGGGTTAGAAAAGGCCAAAAATCCTGTTATCGATACACTTGAGCTTGGACGTTTTCTTTATCCTGAGCTGAAAAACCACCGATTAAATACCTTAACGAAAAAGTTTGATATTGAATTAACCCAGCATCACCGCGCGATTTATGATGCAGAAGCAACGGGCTACTTATTATTAAAAATGTTAAAGGATGCACTAGAAAAGGGAATCCAATACCATGATGAATTTAACAATAACATGGGTAAGGGGAATGCCTATCAACGTGCTCGTCCATATCATTGCACACTTTTAGCACAAACCGAGGCGGGGTTAAAGAATCTATTTAAGCTCGTTTCCATTGCACATATAGAATACTTTTATCGAGTACCACGTCTTCCTCGATCGGTTCTTCAAAAATATAGAGAAGGAATTCTTGTTGGCTCTGGCTGTAATAAAGGTGAAGTGTTTGAAGGGATGATGCAAAAATCTCCGGAAGAAGTCGAAGCTTTCGCGGGATTCTATGATTATCTCGAAGTAATGCCAAAAGAAGTAAATGCACCATTGATCGAAATGGAATTGGTTCGTGATGAAAAATCAATGGAAGATATTATTGGCAAGATCGTTACACTAGGTGATAAGTTAGGGCTCCCTGTTGTGGCTACGGGAAATGTTCATTATCTCAATGAAAACGATAAAATTTACCGTAAAATTTTAGTTAACTCACAAGGTGGAGCGAATCCGCTAAACCGTCATGAGTTGCCTGACGTTCACTTTAGAACAACCAATGAGATGCTCGATGCTTTTTCCTTTTTGGGTAAAGAGAAGGCAAAGGAAATCGTTGTTACTAACACGAATAAAATTGCCGATATGATTGACAACATAAAGCCGATTAAAGATGATCTCTATACACCAAAAATTGAAGGTGCCGATGAAGAGATGCGTGAAATGAGCTATTCAATGGCTCGTAAAATATATGGTGACAATCTTCCAGAGATTGTTGAAGCCAGATTAGAGAAAGAATTGAAAAGTATTATCGGCCATGGATTTGCCGTAATTTACTTGATTTCACATAAGTTAGTAAAAAAATCACTGGATGATGGTTATCTAGTTGGTTCGCGTGGATCAGTTGGTTCGTCCTTAGTCGCCACGATGACTGAGATAACGGAAGTGAACCCATTGCCACCACATTATGTTTGTCCAACCTGTAAGCATTCAGAATTCTTTAATGATGGTTCAGTTGGATCAGGATTTGATTTGCCAGATAAAGATTGTCCACATTGCGGCGCTAAATACAAAAAGGATGGACACGATATTCCGTTTGAAACCTTCCTTGGCTTCAAAGGGGACAAGGTTCCCGATATCGACTTGAACTTCTCCGGAGAATATCAACCACGTGCTCATAACTATACGAAGGTTCTGTTTGGTGAAGAGTATGTCTATCGTGCAGGAACCATTGGTACGGTTGCAGATAAAACAGCATTTGGATATGTAAAGGCCTATCAGCAGGATAACAACCTTCAACTGCGTGGTGCAGAAGTGGAGAGGCTCGCATCTGGTTGTACAGGTGTGAAAAGAACAACAGGACAGCATCCTGGTGGTATTATCGTAATTCCTGATTATATGGATGTATATGATTTCACACCGATTCAATTCCCGGCGGACGATAGAAATTCCGAATGGAAAACAACTCATTTTGATTTCCATTCCATCCATGATAATGTCTTAAAGCTTGATATACTCGGACACGATGATCCAACTGTTATCAGAATGCTCCAAGATCTAAGTGGGATGGATCCTAAAACCATTCCGACGGATGACCCTGAAGTAATGAAAATCTTTAGTGGAACAGAATCGTTGGGTGTAACAGAACAACAAATTATGTGTAAAACGGGTACGCTAGGGATTCCTGAGTTTGGGACTCGATTTGTCCGACAAATGCTAGAAGATACAAAGCCAACAACATTTTCAGAACTCGTCCAGATTTCAGGACTATCCCATGGAACGGACGTATGGCTAGGGAATGCACAGGAGTTAATTCACAACCAAACGTGTAATTTAAGTGAAGTAATTGGCTGTCGTGATGATATCATGGTCTACTTGATTTATCAGGGGCTAGAACCTTCATTTGCTTTTAAAATTATGGAATCTGTCCGTAAAGGTAAGGGCTTAAGTGAAGAAATGGAAGCCGAAATGCGGAGAAACGAAGTACCAGAATGGTACATTGACTCTTGTAAAAAGATCAAATACATGTTCCCAAAAGCACACGCGGCAGCCTATGTATTAATGGCGGTACGGATTGCGTACTTTAAGGTGCATCTGCCACTTCTTTACTATGCTGCTTATTTCACGGTTCGTGCAGAAGACTTTGACATTGAAGCAATGTCTCGTGGGCCTGAAGCAATCCGGGCAAAAATTGAGGAAATCAACGCAAAAGGACTGGAAGCATCCAATAAAGAGAAAAACCTCCTAACTGTTCTAGAGCTGGCACTTGAAATGACAGAAAGAGGATTTTCATTTCAAAATTATGATTTATATAAATCAGATGCATCAGATTTTATTATTGAAGGGAATACACTCATTCCACCATTTAATTCGATTCCTGGGTTAGGAACTAATGCAGCTTTTAATATCCTAAAAGCAAGACAAGATGGAGAGTTCTTATCAAAAGAAGACCTTCAACAACGAGGAAAGGTTTCTAAGACCATTCTTGAATATTTAGACAAACAAGGTTGTCTAAATGCACTACCTGAGCAAAACCAGCTATCTTTGTTCTAAATAGGGATAATCCTGATAAACCTCCGTTGTGTTTGCATAAAAACAATGGTTATGGTATAGTTTTATTGGAAATACTAAGAAATACTCTCGTGTTCAAGAGTGGGGAAACCCACTCTTTCGTTATGTAATCGAGGTGCTTACACTTAACAGTTGTACGCATCTTGGTTTTGTTTACAAATGTTTTTTAGTGTTATTTGATAAAACTTACCGTGAACTACATAGAATATGGGTGATATATTTTAGAAAAGGAGGTAAAGCATGAGCAAAGTAACGGAAGTTGTAGAAGAGCTGGCTGCACCAATTTTTCAAGAACTTAGCTTAGAATTAGTGGATATTGAATATGTGAAGGAAGGCAAAAATTGGTATCTTCGCGTATATATCGATAAGGACACAGGAGTTGATATTGAGGATTGTGGTCTAGTTAGTGAGCGACTAAGTGAAAAACTCGACGAATTGGATCCAATTCCCCATAACTACTTTCTTGAAGTATCCTCTCCGGGTGCAGAGCGTCCATTGAAAAAAGAAAAAGATTTTGAAAAGGCTATTGGTAAAAATGTCTTTATTAAAACTTATGAACCGATTGATGGAGAAAAAGGTTTTGAAGGGAAATTACTTGAGTTTGATGGCCAACACATAAAAATTGAAGTGAAAATCAAAACTCGTAAAAAGTCTATTGACATTCCATATGAAAAAGTAGCAAGTGCAAGACTGGCTGTTGTTTTTTCATAAATGAAAAAATTGAATATGAGTAGGGGGATACAAGCAAATGAGCAGCGAATTATTAGATGCTCTTACAATACTGGAAAGAGAGAAAGGGATTTCCAGAGATATACTAATTGATGCGATTGAGGCGGCATTGGTATCAGCTTACCGTCGTAATTTCAATCAGGCACAAAATGTCCGCATTGATTTGAACTTACAATCTGGTTCTATGCGCGTTTTTGCAAGAAAAGAAGTGGTTGATGAAGTATTCGATCCACGGCTTGAAATTTCTATTGCAGATGCCCAACATATTAATCCTAATTACCAGGTAGAAGATGTTGTCGAAATGGAAGTAACTCCAAAAGACTTCGGAAGAATCGCTGCGCAAACAGCGAAACAAGTGGTAACTCAGCGTGTTAGAGAAGCTGAAAGAGGTATTATTTATTCTGAATTTATTGACCGTGAAGAAGACATCATGACAGGTATCGTTCAAAGACTTGATTCTAAATTTATTTATGTCAGTCTTGGTAAAATAGAAGCACTATTACCTTTAAATGAGCAAATGCCAAATGAACGTTACAAACCGCATGATCGAATCAAAGTTTTTATTACTAAAGTAGAAAAAACTACTAAGGGTCCACAAATTTTTGTTTCTAGAACTCATCCTGGGTTACTGAAACGTCTATTTGAAATTGAAGTTCCTGAAATTTACGACGGTACAGTTGAAATTAAATCTGTTGCCCGTGAAGCAGGAGACCGCTCGAAAATTTCCGTTCATTCTGATAATCCTGAGGTTGATCCTGTTGGTTCTTGTGTTGGACCAAAAGGAACAAGGGTGCAAGCGGTAGTTAATGAGTTAAAAGGTGAAAAAATTGATATCGTTAAATGGTCTGATGATCCAGTTGTTTTTGTCGCTAATTCTTTAAGCCCTTCAAAAGTGCTAGATGTTATGGTGAACGAAAATGAAAAAGCTACCACAGTTGTTGTACCTGATTATCAGCTTTCATTAGCAATCGGTAAACGCGGTCAAAATGCTCGACTAGCAGCAAAATTAACTGGCTGGAAAATTGATATCAAAGCTGAAACTGAAGCACGTGAGCTTGGAATTTACCCACGTGAAGAAACAATTAGACTTTTTGATGATCAAGTGGATACAGATTTTGATTATGAAGATGATGATTTGGACTAATTAGGAGGTGAATGATCGTGAACACAAGAAAAAAAGTTCCTATGCGCAAATGTGTGGCAACCGGTGAAATGAAGCCGAAAAAAGAACTCGTTCGCATCGTTCGCTCAAAAGAAGGGGACGTAACCATTGATTTAACTGGAAAAAAATCCGGTAGAGGTGCATACCTTTCAAGAGACAAAGAAGCTATCCTATTAGCCAAGAAGAAAAATACTTTAGCTAACCATTTAGAGGTTTCTATAAATGATTCGATATACGAAGAACTACTTGAGCTAATTGAGAAGGAGAACTGACAATCCAAATGAAACAAAATCAATGGATGTCATTGGTTGGCTTGGCCAATCGAGCGCGTAAAATCATATCGGGTGAAGAGCTTGCCTTAAAGGAAATTAGAAACGGTAAAGCAAAGCTCGTTTTATTAGCCGCGGATGCATCTGCAAATACGACTAAAAAAATTACAGATAAATGTAATTCCTATCATGTTCCGTTGAAAATGGTGGAAGACCGTCATCTTCTAGGTCAAGCAATTGGCAAGGAAGCACGCGTTGTTGTAGCTGTTTTAGATGTAGGATTTGCAAAAAAACTGGTAACGTTGCTCGATTAAATCTAGCGGGGGTGAAAATATGAGTAAAATCCGTGTTTATGAATACGCAAAAAAACACAATATTTCAAGTAAAGAAATCATTACAAAATTAAAAGAAATGAATATAGAGGTTTCTAACCATATGGCAACAATAGAAGATTCAGACGTAAAAAAACTTGATGCAACATTCAACAAAAAAGAAAGCAATACACAACAGAGTAAACAAATGGGCGGCGGGCAGCAACAACGCTCAAATGGACGTCCTGCTCAGCAGCAACAACAACAACGTCCAAATCAAAGACCGGCACAGTCTGGTCAAAAACCGCAAGTACAGTCTAAAAATGCACCTAAAGCGTTTGAGGAAGCTGCAGATAAATCTCCTACTCCTAAGAAGGTAAAAGTTGTCTCTCCTCCAAAAGCGGCTGAAGGCAAAAAACAGAGCCAAGAAACTCAATCAAAAGAAAATAAAGTCTTCAGTAGTGCAGATAAAGCAAAGGCTAAGCCTTATAATAATAATCAAAATCGTAATAATCGTAATAATAATAATAACAAGAAGAAGACTCATACACCAGTTCAGCAAGCACAGCCTCAGAAGAAAAAAGAAAAAGAGCTTCCTGCTAAAATTACTTTTAGTGAGTCACTCACTGTTGGTGAACTTGCGAAAAAAATCTATCGTGAACCGTCAGAAATCATTAAAAAGCTCTTTTTACTTGGTGTGATGGCTACCATTAACCAAGTGCTTGATAAAGATGCTATTGAATTGATTGCTGGGGAATATGGAGTAGAGGTTGAAGAAGAAATCAAGATTGACACAACTGATCTTGAAGTTTACTTTACCGAAGATGGAACTGAAGACTTAGTAGAAAGACCTTCTGTTGTAACGATTATGGGTCACGTTGACCATGGTAAAACAACCCTTCTTGATTCTATTCGTAATACAAAGGTAACTGAAGGTGAAGCTGGCGGAATTACGCAGCATATTGGTGCCTATCAAGTAGTTGAAAATGGAAAGAAGATTACTTTCCTTGATACACCGGGACACGCTGCATTTACAACCATGCGTGCTCGTGGAGCGAAAATTACTGACATTACTATTCTTGTGGTAGCGGCAGATGATGGTGTAATGCCACAAACAGTTGAAGCGATTAACCATGCAAAGGCTGCTGAAGTTCCAATCATTGTAGCTGTAAACAAAATGGATAAAGAAGCAGCAAATGCAGACCGAGTTATGCAGGAATTAACTGAACATGGATTAGTATCTGAAGCATGGGGTGGGGATACTATCTTTGTACCACTTTCTGCAAAAACCGGAGAAGGAATTGACACTCTTCTTGAAATGATCTTACTTGTAAGTGAAGTAGAAGAATATAAGGCAAATCCTAACCGAAAAGCTGTTGGTACGGTTATCGAGGCACAATTAGATAAAGGCCGTGGATCTGTTGCGACATTATTAGTTCAAAACGGTACTTTAAAAATTGGTGATCCGATTGTTGTTGGAACTACATTCGGACGGGTTCGTGCGATGGTGAATGATAAAGGACGCCGAGTAAAAGAAGCGGGTCCTTCTACTCCAGTAGAAATTACAGGACTAAATGATGTTCCGCAGGCAGGAGATCGTTTTGTTGTATTTGAAGACGAAAAAACAGCCCGCCAGGTTGGGGAAGCACGAGAGCAAACTGCTTTAGTAGCTCAACGTGGTGAAAAATCCGTTGTCAGTCTTGAAACACTATTTGACCAATTGAAGCAAGGTGAAATGAAGGACTTAAACATCATCCTAAAAGCAGATGTTCAAGGTTCTGCTGAAGCCGTTGCTGCATCATTGCAAAAAATAAATGTAGAAGGCGTAAACATTAAAATTATTCATAGTGGTGCCGGTGCTATTAATGAGTCAGATATCACTCTTGCAGCCGCTTCAAATGCAATTGTCATCGGATTTAACGTTCGTCCAGATGTAAATGCTAAGCGTGCTGCGGAAGCTGAAAAGGTTGATGTTCGTCTACACCGCATTATTTATAAAGTAATTGAAGAAATCGAAGCAGCCATGAAGGGAATGCTTGATCCTGAATTCCAAGAAAAGATTATTGGTCAAGCTGAAGTTCGTCAAACTTTCAAGGTTTCAAAGGTTGGTACCATTGCTGGTTCATTTGTTACTGAAGGTAAAATTACCCGTGATAGCGGAATCCGTTTAGTTCGTAACGGAGTTGTTATCTTTGAAGGACAAATTGATGCGCTAAAACGTTTCAAAGATGATGCTAAAGAGGTTGCTAAAGGTTATGAATGTGGTGTCACGATTAAAAACTTTAATGATGTTAAAGAAGGAGACATCATTGAAGCTTATGTAATGGAAGAGATCGAACGTAAATGATCATCGGTGTTGCCGAATGTGAATGTATCATCTATGATGCACATTCATTAAAAGAGAAACGAGCCGTTTTGCAGAGAATTCTATCTCGTCTAAAACAGAAATTTAATGTATCCGTTGCCGAGGTTGACTTTCAAGATGTATGGCAAAGAACGAAAATTGCCATTGCGGTTGTTACCTCTAATCGGGTATCTACAGAGATTGAATTGCAGAACTCACTAAAATTTATTGACTCGTTTCCAGAGATAGAACGAACAATCACCGAGATTGATTGGCTTTAAATTAAGAGGTGAATATGATGAGCCACAGAGCAAATCGTGTTGGAGAGCAAATGAAAAAAGAACTTAGTGACATCATCGGCCGGAAAATAAAAGATCCTCGGATCGGCTTTGTGACAGTTACTGATGTTCAGGTTACAGGAGATTTACAGCAAGCAAAAGTATTTATTTCTGTGTTAGGTGATGACGAGCAAAAGGAGAATACATTAAAAGGCTTAGCGAAAGCAAAAGGCTTTATTAGAACCGAAATTGGCCACCGTATTCGCCTTCGTAAAACACCTGAAATTATTTTTGAGTGGGATGAATCAATCGATTATGGTAATCGAATTAATACCCTTCTACATCAATTGCATACGGATGACGATAAACCGATGGAAAAGAATGACGAAGAATAAGTTCAAAAATAAGCAGAAATTTACAGTGGAAATGGATAGACAATCGTCTATCCATTTTTTTCGAATATTACTGAGATCGGAGTGAATATGGTGGAAGGAATATTACCGTTATTCAAACCAGCAGGGCTAACTTCCCATGATTGTGTATTTAAGCTAAGAAAAATTTTAAAAACTAAAAAAGTCGGACATACAGGAACACTTGATCCGGATGTAACGGGTGTCCTCCCTATTTGTATTGGAAAAGCAACAAAGGTTGCAGAGTATATTACGGACGCAGGAAAAGCATACGAAGGTGAAGTAACCATAGGCTTCTCCACCACGACGGAAGATGCATCTGGTGAAGTGGTTGAAAAGAAAGATGTTGATCGAACCCTTCTACGCGAAGAAATTCAAAAAGTCCTTGATTCGTTGACGGGAGAAATTGAGCAAACCCCACCGATGTTTTCAGCAGTGAAGGTGGGAGGGGTTCGGCTGTACGAGTATGCTCGAAAAGGCATTGAAGTAGAGCGCCCCACTAGGAGGGTAACCATCTATTCAATTGAATTACTGGATGATCGGACAGAATTTTCAGGAGAAACGATTCGATTCCGTTTTAGGGTCAGTTGCAGTAAAGGGACCTATATACGAACATTAGCTGTAATGATTGGGGAGAAACTAGGGTACCCTGCACACATGTCCAAACTAATAAGAATCCAGTCGGCAGCCTTCACATTAGAGGATTGTCTGACCTTTGAGGAAGTAGAAAAACTGATGGAAACTGGTGAAATTTCTACTGTTTTACGACCATTAGAATCAGCACTTTCTTATTTGCCGAAATTACAGATTAATGATAAAGTAGCAGAGAAAGTGAAAAATGGTGCGGTGTTACCAATACCAGAACACTTAAAAACAACTAACGGACCGATTATCGCTGAAACAGCAGAAGGACTGGCTCTCGCCATTTACGCAAAACATCCAAGCAAGCCAGACCTGCTTAAACCAGTAAAAGTATTGCGAAATGAATAATAAGGTTTCGGTATAGAAAAGGTGAGTTTCATTTGGAAGTCAAAAGACTTAATTTTCCACATAAATTAGATAGAAACGATTTTCCGCCTTTAGCAATGGCCTTGGGCTATTTTGATGGCGTTCATATGGGACATCAACAAGTAATCCTAGAGGCAAAAAAACAAGCAGAAGAACAAGATTTCCGAAGTGCAGTAATGACTTTTGATCCGCATCCCTCTGTTGTATTGGGAAAGAGCAAAAAGCACGTACAATATATTACGCCCTTATCAGATAAGATAAAGATAATTGAAGAGTTAGGTATAGATTATTTATTTATTGTTCATTTTACACCTGAGTTTGCTAACTTACTCCCACAGGAGTTCATTGATCAATATGTGATAGGTCTGAATGTGAAGCATGTAGTAGCTGGCTTTGATTATTCTTATGGGCGGATGGGAAAAGGAACGATGGAAACACTGCCTTTCCATTCTAGGGATCAATTTTCTTACTCTGTTGTCCCAAAGTTAGCTCAAGGTGAGGAAAAGGTTAGTTCTACAAGAATTCGTCACTTGCTTAACGAAGCAAAAGTAAATGAACTTCCTGATCTTCTTGGCAGATATTATAGGACATTGGGCACTGTCATTCACGGGGACAAGCGTGGGAGAACGATAGGTTTCCCGACAGCAAATATAGACCTGAATGAAGAGTATATGATCCCTCCGTTGGGGGTATATGCTGTAAAAATGAAGGTAAAGGATCATTGGTATAATGGTGTTTGTAATGTTGGCTATAAACCAACCTTTAATAAAGAAACATTAAAGCTAACTGTAGAAGTTCACATATTTGAATTTGAACAAGAGATTTATGGAGAAGAAGTGGTAGTCGAATGGCATCTGTTCTTGCGCAAAGAACAGAAGTTCTCCGGAATTGAAGAATTGGTTAGTCAGATAGAAAGAGATAAGCAAAAGGCAATAGATTATTTTGAAAAGAATCGACAATCTTCCTGCTAAAGCCGCTTTTATCAAAGTTTTTCTTACATTTAAATAAGGTTTCGACTTGCTTTTTGACGTAAAAAGATGTATTCTTATATACGTATTAAAAACAACCTTTGCTTGGCAAGTCGAGTCACCGACGCTTGCTCGGTAACTGGGGATAGAAAAATTAGGAGGTGAACCTGGATGGCAATCACTCAAGAACGTAAAAATGAACTTATCAATGAGTATAAAACTCATGAGAGCGACACTGGATCTGCAGAAGTTCAAATCGCTGTCCTTACTGAATCAATCAATAACTTGAACGAGCACTTACGTACTCACAAGAAAGATCACCACTCACGTCGCGGTCTTTTGAAAATGGTTGGTAAACGTCGTAATCTTTTAACATTCCTACGTAACAAAGACGTTCAACGTTACCGTGTGTTAATCAATAAGCTTGGTCTACGTCGTTAGTCTACAGAAGCGGGATTTATCCCGCTTTTTTATTAGCCTAAAAAGGCAAAAATTAAAGTAGTAAAGAAATTTTTATACATAATTTTAAGTCAAGACTTTTATGTGCATACTAATACTAATTTGAAATTAATAACATAAGCATTTATGGCTTTTTTTATATTAGGAAGATTTAGAAAGAGGATTTCAGCGAGGAAGTATCCTCGCATTATCCTCCTAAAGTGATTTAGATAGAGAGGGGTACAAATATGGAACAAACGAAACATGTATATTCTATGGATTGGGCAGGACGTAATTTAACCGTGGAAATTGGACAGTTAGCTAAACAGGCTAATGGAGCTGTAATGGTCCGCTATGGAGATACAGCTGTATTAAGTACAGCTACTGCTTCAAAAGAGCCAAAAAATCTCGATTTCTTTCCATTAACAGTAAACTATGAAGAACGTTTATATGCAGTTGGTAAAATTCCAGGTGGATTTATTAAACGTGAAGGTCGTCCAAGTGAAAAAGCAATACTTGCCAGCCGTCTAATTGATAGACCTATCCGTCCACTTTTTGCTGATGGCTTCCGTAACGATGTGCAGGTAATCAGTATTGTCATGAGTGTGGATCAAAACTGTTCTTCCGAAATGGCTGCAATGTTTGGGTCATCACTAGCACTTAGTACTTCTGATATTCCGTTTGAAGGACCAATTGCGGGTGTAATTGTAGGCCGAGTAAATAATGAGTTTGTCATCAATCCAACGGTTGAACAAGCTGAAAAAAGTGATATTCACTTAACGGTTGCTGGTACGAAGGATGCCATTAACATGGTTGAGGCAGGTGCACTTGAAGTGCCTGAAGAAACGATGCTTGAGGCAATTATGTTTGGTCATGACCATATTAAACAATTAATTGAATTCCAAGAAAAAATTGTTGCAGAAATTGGTAAGCCAAAAAGAGAAATCAATCTTTATGAAATTGATAAAGAACTTGAAGCAGAAGTAAGAGAAATTTGTGAAGCTGATATGCTTAAAGCAATTCAAGTTCAAGAAAAGCATGCACGTGAAGATGCGATTAAAGAAATAAAAAATCAAGTGATTGCTAAATATGAGGAACAAGAAGCAACAGCTGAAGATTTAAAACAAGTGAAGCAAATCTTGGACAAGATCGTTAAAGGTGAAGTACGCCGCCTAATTACTGTAGAAAAAGTACGTCCAGACGGTCGCAAAATCGATGAAATCCGCCCATTGTCATCACAGGTAGGTATTTTACCTCGTACTCACGGTTCAGGATTGTTTACACGTGGACAAACTCAAGCTTTAAGTATTTGTACACTAGGAGCAATGGGTGATGTACAGATTCTCGATGGTTTAGGAATTGAGGAAGAAAAACGCTTTATGCACCATTATAACTTCCCATCCTTTAGTGTTGGGGAAACAGGTCCAATTCGTGGACCGGGTCGACGTGAAATTGGACATGGTGCACTTGGTGAACGTGCGCTCGAGCCTATTATACCGTCTGAAAAAGATTTCCCTTATACAATTCGCCTTGTATCTGAAGTGCTTGAATCTAATGGTTCTACTTCCCAGGCTAGTATTTGTGCTTCTACTTTAGCGATGATGGATGCTGGTGTTCCTATTAAAGCGCCTGTAGCAGGAATTGCAATGGGTCTTGTCAAATCAGGAGAGTATTATACAGTTCTATCTGACATTCAAGGGATGGAAGATCACCTTGGAGATATGGATTTTAAAGTTGCAGGTACCTCTAAAGGGGTAACCGCACTTCAAATGGATATTAAGATTGAAGGTCTTTCTCGCGACATTTTAGAGGAAGCATTGCAACAAGCAAAAATAGGAAGAATGCACATCTTGGATTCGATGTTAGCTACCATTACAGAGCCAAGAACAGAGCTTTCCCAATTTGCACCTAAGATTTTAACAATGACTATCAATCCTGATAAGATTCGCGATGTGATTGGGCCTAGTGGTAAACAGATCAATAAGATTATTGAAGAAACTGGCGTTAAGATCGATATCGAGCAGGATGGAACGGTATTTATTGCTTCGACCGATCAAGCAATGAATCAAAAAGCGAAAAAAATCATCGAAGATATCGTTCGAGAAGTTCAAGTTGGTGAATTATACCTCGGTAAGGTTAAGCGAATTGAAAAATTCGGTGCTTTCCTTGAAATTTTTGCAGGAAAAGATGGTCTTGTTCATATTTCCGAACTGGCTGAAGAGCGGGTAGGAAAAGTCGAGGATGTTCTTAAAATCGGAGATGAGCTTTTAGTTAAAGTAACCGAAATCGACAAACAAGGCAGAGTCAACTTGTCTCGAAAAGCCGTGTTAAAAGAGCAGCGGGAAAAGGCTGAGAATAAAGAATAATTAATAAAGAAACTCAGGCTAAATCAAGGCTGTGATTAATTTATAAGAGTCAGGGGCTTCCCTGACTCTTTCTTATGCTTGTGTTAATGAACATTGTTGATTTTTATACCCTGTTGATTGGAGCGGAAGGTGCGAAGACTCCTGTGGGAGTACGGTTCAGGGGAGACCCCGCAGGCGCAAGCGCCGAGGAGGCTCGCCGAAACGCACACGGAAAGCGAAGCACCTGGAGCGGAGATCAACAGACAAGTTTAACAGAGCTTTTCTTTTATAAGCAAGGAGTTTTACATGTTCTACCTTGTCCCCCCTATACATAATCTTTATGGAAGGGGGAAAGGTAAATGAAAAAGGTCAGCATATTTTTAATTATTTGTTTGAGTGCATGGATTTCAGTAAATAATCCAGTTGTGAACAATTATGTATCCTCTTTAAGGGATTCGGCGCTTCCGGCAGCGAAACAGTCAGATCCCCTATATCAGAGTATAATAAAAAACGCTTCTACATATGAAATACCACCTTCTGATGCCAAGGTTGACAGGGTTTGGAAGGCTATTCCAGGATATAATGGCCTTAAGGTAAATATTGGCGCTTCATATAAAAACATGAAAAGTAAAGGCGTCTTTGATGAAAAGAAATTAGAATATACCCAAGTGAAACCAAAAATTCATCTAAAGGATTTACCACCAACCCCAATTTATAAAGGGCATTCAGACAAACCTATGGTATCCTTTATTATTAATGTGGCTTGGGGAAATGAATATTTACCTGAAATGCTAGCAACATTAAAAAGACACAATGTATCCGTTAGCTTTTTCCTTGAAGGAAACTGGGTTAAAAGAAACCCAGATGTTGCAAAAATGATCGTAAGCGCTGGGCATGAAGTAGGTAATCATTCCTATTCTCATCCAGATATGCAAAAGCTTACTGCAGCTCAGACAAGAGAACAAATACTAAAGACGAACAACATTATTGAAGCGGCTACAGGAGAAAAGCCAGTTTGGTTTGCACCTCCAAGTGGCAGCTATCGGGATGAGACGATAAAAATAGCAGATGAACTGAATATGTTAACGGTTATGTGGACGGTTGATACCGTTGATTGGCAAAAACCATCACCTGATGTCTTAATTAATCGAGTGATGTCTAAAATTGATAAGGGTTCCATGGTTCTCATGCATCCAACAGAATCAACCGCAAAATCACTTGACAGGCTCATTACTCTTATCGAGAAAAAGGATTTAGAGATCGGTACGGTCTCAGAATTAATGAGTGAGGAAAGGTTGATAAAATAATTTGTGAGAATCTATCAGAAAATTGGAGAAAATATCTATAAAAACGTATAATAAATAATTGGAGTAGTAGTATCTGCTGTTTAATGACAGGAGGAAGTCGATGATTAATAAGTACACTTGCCAAAATGGAGTAAGAATTGTATTAGAAAATATACCAACTGTAAGGTCTGTCGCAATTGGTGTATGGATTGGAACTGGTTCAAGAAATGAAGATCCACAGACAAATGGAATTTCACATTTCTTAGAGCATATGTTTTTTAAAGGGACAACGACACGTTCAGCAAAGGAAATAGCTGAATCCTTTGACAGCATTGGCGGTCAAGTTAACGCTTTTACCTCTAAGGAGTATACTTGCTATTATGCAAAGGTTTTGGATACACATTCCAAGTATGCGTTAGATGTTTTAGCTGATATGTTCTTTAATTCTACTTTTGTGGAAGAAGAATTGAAAAAGGAAAAGAATGTAGTCCTCGAAGAAATTAAAATGTATGAAGATACACCGGATGATATTGTTCATGATTTACTAAGTAGAGCCGTTTATGAAAACCATCCACTTGGTTATCCAATTTTAGGGACTGAGGAAACACTAAATACATTTACAGGAGATTCCCTGAAGGAGTACATCCATGAACGATATACTCCTGAAAATGTGGTCATCTCAATAGCTGGGAATATATCGGAATCCTTTATTAAAGAGGTTGAAAATTATTTTGGATCTTACCAGGGTGGGTCAAAGGAAACACCTGAAAATCTTCCTACTTTCCATGCTAATCGTTTGTCACGCAAGAAGGAAACGGAACAGGCTCATTTATGTATTGGATTTGAAGGATTGAAGGTTGGTCATGAGGATATCTATAGCTTAATTACCTTAAATAATATTTTGGGCGGTAGTATGAGTTCCAGACTATTTCAAGAAGTTCGTGAGCAAAGAGGCTTGGCGTACTCAGTATTCTCTTATCATTCTGCTTATCAGGATAGTGGGGTGGTTACTGTTTATGGAGGAACAGGCGCGAAGCAGCTTGATGTTTTATTTGAAACCATTCAAGAAACCCTTGATAAATTAAAACAAACGGGCATTACTGAAAAGGAATTGACCAATAGTAAAGAGCAGCTGAAAGGTAGCTTGATGCTTAGTTTGGAAAGTACAAACAGTAGAATGAGCCGGAATGGTAAAAATGAATTACTGTTAAAACGCCACCGTTCACTTGATGAGATTATTGAACAAATTGACCAAGTGACTAAAAATAGTGTGGATGATATGGCAAGAGCTATTTTTACGGATAAATATTCCGTCACATTAATTAGTCCTAATGGGGAATTCCCAACTAAATTATAATCCCAAAACAGTTCGAGTTTTCGAACTGTTTTTTCTTTAGTCTAAATATAATCTTCCTTCTATAAAATAATAGAAAAGGGGAAGAAGGAGGTTTTGGAGGTATGAGGTTAAGTGAATTGAGTGGGAAAGAGATTGTTGATGTAAAAAAGGCAGAACGCCTTGGTGTACTCGGACAAACTGACTTAGAAATTAATGAAAGCACGGGACAAATACAGGCGTTGCTTATTCCTTCATTAAAATGGTTTGGCTTTAGGAAACAAGGTGAAGAAATAAGAGTTCCCTGGAAACATATCCAAAAAATCGGATCGGATATGATTATTATTGATGTTCCCGAAGAAGAATAGATCTACCAATTCGAATGAAAAGCCCAAGCAGAAAAACTTCTGCTTGGGCTTTTTTCTTTTACATGTATGGAAAACTCACCGATTGAAGGGAACTTACATAAGATGGTGAAGTGATAAGAAGAAAAGGAATACCTAGAAGGATTTTTAAAAAAAAGAAGGTGAATGTTTTCATGCTGACAGGGATGCAGATAGCCGTGATTGGCGGTGATGCCAGACAGCTGGAAATCATCCGCAAGTTAACCGAATTGGACGCGAAATTATCGCTTATTGGTTTTGAACAGCTTGACCATGCCTTTACGGGAGCGGTCAAGGAAAAGTTGGATGAGGTCGATTTTTCTAATATGGACGCACTGATTTTACCGGTGCCAGGTACAAATTTGGAGGGACAGGTAGAAACCATCTTTTCCAATGAAAAGGTTGTTATAACTGGAGAATTACTTAGTAAAACACCTGAACATTGTTCCATTTACTCAGGAATAAGTAACTCCTATTTAAATGGAATAACAAAAGAAAACAAAAGAACACTCATCCAATTATTCGAAAGAGATGATGTAGCTATCTATAATTCCATTCCAACGGTAGAAGGAACAATTATGATGGCAATCCAGCATACTGATTTCACGATACACGGATCAAATATTACTGTTTTGGGCCTTGGCCGAGTAGGGATGAGTGTGGCACGTACGTTTGCTGCACTGGGAGCTAAGGTAAAGGTAGGAGCAAGGAAAAGTGAACATTTGGCAAGAATCACAGAGATGGGTTTAACGCCATTCCAATTAAATAATCTTGTGAATGAAGTAAAGGATACTGATATTTTGATAAATACAGCACCACATTTAATTGTTACGGCAATGGTTATCTCTAAATTACCTTCACATACTCTTATCATTGATCTAGCTTCAAAGCCTGGTGGAACAGATTTCCGATATGCAGAAAAAAGAGGGATTAAGGCGTTACTTGCTCCCGGGTTACCAGGCATAGTTGCACCGAAAACAGCAGGTCAAATTTTGGCAAATGTTCTTGCCCAACTGCTTCAAGAAGATTTACGAAAGCGAAAGGGGAAAGTGAAATGAGTTTAATAGGTAAAAGAATAGGCTTTGGACTAACTGGATCCCATTGTACCTATGATGCCGTATTTCCAGAGATAGAAAAGCTTGTTCAAGCAGGAGCGGAGGTTGTTCCAGTAGTAACCGCTACTGTTCAAAATACAGATACACGCTTTGGCAAGGGGATGGATTGGATTCAACGTATTGAGGACTTAACAGGAAACAAGGTAATTGATTCAATTGTAAAAGCAGAACCACTTGGTCCCAAATTCCCACTTGATTGTATGGTCATTGCTCCTTTAACAGGTGTGTCCATGAGTAAATTTGCCAATGCCATGAATGATAGCCCTGTGTTAATGGCAGCCAAAGCAACTCTTAGAAACTTAAAGCCGGTTGTTCTTGGTATTTCAACAAATGATGCGCTCGGTTTAAATGGAGTAAACTTAATGCGTCTGATGGCTACTAAACATATATACTTTATACCTTATGGTCAGGATGATCCAATAAAAAAACCAAACTCGATGGTTGCTAGAATGACGATGCTTTCAGAAACAGTAGAAGCAGCGATTGATGGAAAACAGATTCAACCCGTTTTAATTGAAAGATATAAAGATACTGAATAACTCTCTCTCTCTTTCATCATCAAAAAAGGTTATTTCTTCTGAGGAATATGTTAAAATAAATTAATCTTTTAACAGTGGAGCTTTTCATTAATTGCTCCACTGTTAGGGTTATAAACTATACATGACATGCTGGCAATAAGAGTGCCATTTCCTTTAAGACCTTCAAAATACCAGCCATGTTCAGGATGAAAGATTGAAAGGGGAACATGTAATGAGAGAGCATAATGGATTTCATGTTGCAGTAGTCGGAGCAACAGGAGCGGTTGGACAACAAATGATCCAAACATTAGTGAAAGAGAATTTTCCAATCAGAGAACTAACCCTACTATCCTCAGCACGGTCGGCAGGAAAAAAAGTAGTGGTTAATGGTCAGGAATATACCGTCCAAGAAGCCAAGCCTGAGAGCTTTGAGGGTGTTGAAATAGCACTTTTCAGTGCAGGTGGAAGCGTATCTAAAGAACTTGCTCCAGAAGCTGCTAAGCGTGGTGCCATTGTCGTGGACAACACTAGTGCGTTTAGAATGGATGAAAATATACCGTTGGTTGTACCAGAAGTAAATGAAGGGGATTTGCATAATCATAATGGAATTATTGCCAATCCAAATTGTTCGACCATTCAAATGGTTGTTGCTTTAGAGCCTATTCGTCAAAAATTTGGTTTGAAAAAAATCATTGTGTCAACTTATCAAGCGGTGTCTGGTGCAGGTGCTGCAGCAGTGGAAGAATTAATGGAACAAACAAAGTCGATTCTTAACGGAGAAACCAATGAACCAACTATTCTTCCAGTAAAATCAGACAAAAAACATTATCAAATTGCATTTAATGCCATTCCACAAATTGATAAGTTTCAAGATAACGGCTATACGTATGAAGAAATGAAAATGATTAATGAAACAAAGAAAATCATGCACTTACCAGAGCTGCAGGTCTCTGCTACATGTGTTCGCTTACCTGTGGCTGTAGGTCATTCTGAATCGGTATACTTTGAGATTGAGGAAGGAAATGTTAGCGCAAGTGAGATTAAAGCATTATTAAAAGATGCACCTGGCGTAGTCCTTCAAGATGATCCGGAAAATCAAGTATACCCAATGCCGGCTGATTGTGTTGGCAAAAATGATGTATTCGTTGGAAGAATTAGAAAAGATATTGATGAAGACCGTGGTTTCCATATGTGGGTCGTTTCTGACAACCTGCTAAAAGGTGCTGCGTGGAATTCAGTACAAATTGCGGAAAGCTTAGTTAAATTAGGTTTAGTAAAATAAAAGTTACAACCAAAGGCAGGTTTTGGTGTCACTATGAAAATAATTGTTCAAAAATTTGGCGGGACATCTGTAAAGGATGAAAAGAGTAGAAAGCATGCCCAAGGCCATATTGAAAAAGCAATAGCAGATGGATATAAAGTAGTGGTTGTTGTTTCTGCAATGGGTAGAAAAGGTGACCCATATGCAACGGATACACTTTTATCGCTAATTGGCGGGAATCTAAGTAAGATCTCAAAAAGAGAACATGATTTATTATTGTCCTGTGGGGAGATTATATCTAGTGTCGTGTTTGCAAATATGTTATTAGACAGTGGTATTAATGCTGTTTCTTTAACAGGTGCACAGGCAGGATTCCGTACAAATAATGACCATACAAATGCAAAGATTACTGAAATGAAGTGTGAGCGATTGCTCAGGGAACTTGAGAATACTGATGTAGTTGTTGTGGCTGGGTTCCAAGGAGCGGCAAAGAACGGGGATATCACCACCATTGGACGCGGGGGAAGTGATACATCCGCTGCCGCATTAGGTGCTGCTCTTAATGCAGAATGGATCGATATTTTTACTGATGTCGAAGGAATTATGACTGCTGACCCACGTATTGCTGAAAATGCACGTCCACTATCAGTGGTTACTTACACTGAAGTGTGCAACATGGCCTATCAGGGGGCTAAGGTCATCCATCCAAGAGCCGTAGAAATTGCTATGCAGGCAAAGGTACCAATTCGTATTCGTTCTACTTATTCCGATAATTTAGGAACGTTGGTTACAACCCTAAATAAAAATAATCGGGGGAGCGATATTAAGGAGCGTGTGGTAACAGGAATTGCTCATGTTTCTAATGTTACTCAAATAAAGGTTTTTGCTAAAAAAGATCAATATTATTTGCAGGCTGAAGTATTTAAGGCTATGGCAAATGAAAAGATCAGTGTTGATTTTATCAATATATCGCCCAATGGTGTAATTTATACGGTAACAGATGAGATGACCGACCGGGCAATAAAAGTATTAAATGAACTAGGGCATGACCCTGTTGTAGAGCGATATTGTGCAAAGGTTTCTGTAGTTGGTGCCGGAATTGCGGGTGTCCCTGGAGTTACCTCTAAGATTGTAACCGCACTTTCAGATCAAGGGATTCGTATTTTACAATCTGCGGATAGTCATACAACTATATGGGTACTTGTAAAACAAGATGACTTAGTTAAATCCGTCAATGCACTTCATGACGCGTTTCAATTAGAAGATGAGTCAGTAGAATTCAATCTTTCAGATTTGTAATAGTGTTTAATGAAGTGATATAAGAAAAGTAGAAACATCTCTGTTTTTCACTAGTGGCACGTAACGAAAGGAGTAGAACAATGATTCATTTCGGACGGGTGTCTACAGCAATGGTAACCCCTTTTGATAAAAAAGGGCATATAGATTTTGCTAAGACAACTCAATTGATAAATTTCCTCATAGAGAATGGAACAGATTCACTGGTTATAGCTGGTACGACAGGGGAATCACCAACTTTAACAAAAGAGGAAAAACTTGCGTTATTTAGTCATGTAGTAAAGGTTGTAAACAAAAGAGTACCAGTTATTGCGGGTACGGGAAGTAACAATACGTATGCCTCTATTGAATTGACAAAAAAGGCAGAGCAACTTGGTGTTGATGCCATTATGGTTGTGGCACCTTACTACAATAAACCAAATCAAGAAGGCTTATATCAGCATTTTAAAGCTGTGGCAGAAGCAACTTCTCTGCCAGTTATGGTGTATAACATTCCTGGTAGATCGGTTATAAATATACTTCCTGAAACGATTATTCGTCTTTCAAAGATTGCGAATATCGTTGCGGTGAAGGAAGCTAGTGGAGATTTAAATGCAATGACACAGATTATTGCAAATACAGATGATGAGTTTGTTTTATACAGTGGGGATGATAGCTTAACATTACCTGTCCTATCTATAGGTGGTGCCGGTGTGGTATCAGTGGCATCGCATGTGGTAGGCAATGATATGCAGGAAATGGTTAAAGCCTTTTTTGATGGAGATAACAAAAAGGCGGCACTATTACATCAACAGCTTCTTCCAACGATGCAGGGATTATTTGCGGCTCCAAGCCCTGCACCTGTTAAAACAGCCTTACAGATGGCTGGATTAGATGTTGGTTCAGTCAGATTGCCGCTTGTGGGCCTCACTGAACAGGAACGTGCAACATTACTATCAATTCTTAATAAAAAGTAAATTTTCTAAGGGCTGACCTATATGGGTCAGCCTCTTTCTTTTTCTTGAAGGCACTCATAGAGGTAAATTAGCTTTTTTAAGTTGTAAACATTTTCTTTTTTCAAGTATAATAATGATAACTGATTTCGAACGGAATAAAAAAGTTCAAGAAATTAAATTGCTACTACATAGGAGGATTCAAACTTGATAAAGAGAAAAAATAAAACCATTAAGTTTATTGCACTTGGTGGCGTAGGAGAAATCGGAAAAAATATGTACCTAGTAGAAGTAGATGGAGACATATTGATCGTAGACGCCGGCTTAATGTTCCCCGAGGAAGAAATGCTAGGCATCGATATGGTCATTCCAGATTTAACCTACTTAAGGGATAATAAGGATCGAGTAAAGGCTGTTTTTTTAACACATGGACATGAAGATCATATTGGTGCACTTTCCTATGTATTAAGGCAAGTAAATGTACCGGTTTATGGAACAAAATTAACCCTTGCCCTTGCGGCTGCAAAGCTTAAAGAACAGGAATTTAAAGGGAATGCTAACTTTATTGAAGTAAACTCAGATACAGTCGTAGAATTAGATTCAGTAAATGTCAGCTTTTTTAAGACAAATCATAGTATTCCTGATTCTGTAGGGGTGTGCATACATACGTCTGAAGGAATTATCGTATATACAGGTGACTTTAAATTTGATCAGGCAGCAACGAAACTTTATAAACCCGAAATTGGTAAAATGGCAGCTATAGGTGATCAAGGTGTGTTATGTTTACTATCAGATAGTACCGAAGCAGAAAAACCTGGTTACACAACTTCGGAAGCGATTGTTGAAAGAGAATTGTCTAATGCTTTCTATAATGCACCGGGCCGAATCATAGCCGCGTGCTTTGCATCAGATATTAACCGGATCCAGCATATTTTTGATGTGGCGAAGGATAACGGTCGTAAAGTAGCAGTGGTAGGAAAAAGTTTAGAGCGTATTTATCATATAGCACTTGATATGGGCTATTTAGAAGTAGCTGAAGATCTAATTATCCCAATTCATGAGCTTAAAAATTACCAAGATCGAGAAATTGTCGTCCTTGCTACCGGAACTCAAGGAGAACCAATTGAAGCTCTTCAAAAGATGGCAAAACAAACACACAAGCAACTGAATATTCAGACAGGAGATACTGTTCTAATTGCTGCCTCACCTTTAAAAGGTAGCGAGGTTTTCTTATTTAAAACAGTAGATATGTTATTTAGAGCAGGTGCCAATGTTATATCTGGCAAACGGACAATCCATGTATCGAGCCATGGAAGTCAGGAAGAATTAAAATTTATGATTAACTTAATGCAACCAAAATTTTTCATTCCTGTTCATGGTGAGTATCGGATGTTAAAAGCCCATAGGAAAGTAGCACTTGAATGCGGTCTTACAGATGAAAAAATTATGATTCCTGACCGTGGTGATGTGGTGGAATGGAAAGACGGAAAGCTAGCATTTGCAGGTAAAGTTCCTTCTGGTAATGTCCTCATTGATGGAATTGGTGTAGGGGATGTTGGGAATATTGTATTGCGGGATCGTAGGCTTTTATCTCAGGATGGAATCCTTATTGTTGTTGTAACCTTGACGAAACAAGACAAGAAAATTGCAGCAGGTCCAGAAATAATTTCAAGAGGATTTGTATATGTTCGTGAATCTGAAAAATTAATGGATGATTCCACTAAATTGGTGCGTGATATTGTTGAGCGTACGATCGCTAAGGGTTCATTTGAATGGGCAAGCCTAAAGCAAGAAATTCGAGATGAATTAAATCGCTATTTATTTGAAAAAACAAAAAGAAGACCAATGATTCTACCAATCATAATGGAAGTATAAGAAATAAGGTACTGGACAATGTCCAGTACCTTATTTATATGGATTGGTAGAATGAAATCAAATCATAGGTTAATACTAAAATATATCATGCTTTGAAGGGAGTATTTGGATGAATAACGATATACAAAAAAATGATACTGGTAACCAGGATGGCGGCGAGCCACAAAAAGAGGAAAAGCCTGCTTCAGGTTTATTAGAAAAAATTCAGCAGCTTGGCCAAACCAATGTTCCACAGCTATCTGCAGATTCAAGAATTCATTGTTTAACAATCATAGGACAAATAGAGGGGCATATGGCACTTCCTCCTCAAAATAAAACCACTAAGTATGAGCATTTATTGCCACAGCTCGTAGCTATTGAGCAAAATCCCAAGATTGAAGGAGTGCTCATAATTTTAAATACAGTTGGAGGGGACGTTGAAGCGGGGCTTGCCATTTCTGAAATGATAGCCTCTTTATCGAAACCAACTGTTTCCATTGTTTTAGGTGGCGGACATTCAATCGGTGTCCCAATTGCTGTATCCTGTGATTATTCCTTTATTGCAGAAACAGCGACTATGACGATTCATCCCATTCGATTAACTGGCCTCGTCATTGGTGTTCCTGCAACCTTTGAATACTTAGATAAAATGCAAGAGAGGGTAGTTAATTTTGTTACGAAGCATTCGAAAATTACCGAGGATACATTTAAAGACTTAATGTTTGCAAAGGGTAATTTGACAAGAGATATTGGAACAAATGTAATTGGTGTTGACGCCGTGAAGTCTGGATTAATTGATGAAGTAGGCGGATTGGGACCGGCTATGAAGAAGCTAAATGAAATGATCGATCTTCGGCAGGAAAAAAATGAGGGGCTGATTCAATGATTTTATATACGATGATGCCAAATGAACTGATCTTTCCAACTGAACAAGAATCTTTTCAGCAACAAAAAATGATAACCTATCAAGGAGTTCCACTCCTAGTAGAGCAAATGGATCCGCAAAATGTTCAAGTAATCCGTATTCTAAGCAGCGATCCGCAGCACTATCTAGACGAACGGATATGCCCTGGTGCTAAAATTTCTTTTGGTGTCCAAGAGGGTTTGTCCGCTTTGCAGTAGTAGATTATGGTATAATCAGGATACAAAGAAAAAAGCAGCCATTCCGGCTGCTTTCTTCCATTTCTTTATTATTTATTTAGTTATACATACTAACTTATAGTAATATTGTGAAATAATATACCATAACTAACATATAAGGTGATTAGATGGCCAAAAAAAAGAGAAGACAACCAAAAAAGAGAGATAACCATTTAAAACGAACGATCCAATTTGAATTAACTGCACTTGCTATTTTAGCAATAGCCATCATTTCCATTGCCAAGCTTGGGGCAGTAGGAAAAGCAACTGTCCTTTTCTTTAGATTTTGGATGGGTGAATGGTATATGCTGGGTTTGCTAGGGCTGGTAGTATTAAGCGTATACTTAATGTGGAAGCGAGAAATACCATTTTTCTTTCATATTAAATTAGTCGGAAGCTATTTTATTGTTTCTGCTATCCTTTTATTAAGCCATGTTACATTGTTCCACTTACTTACGAATGATGGGAAATTTAAAGACCCAAGTGTCATTAGTAATACATGGGAATTATTCATGATGGAACTTCGAGGGGAAACAAGTACAACCGACCTTGGCGGTGGTATCCTTGGAGCTATTTTGTTTGCACTATTTCATTACCTATTCGCAGAAACAGGTACTAAGATTATTGCATTTATTTTTATTATAATTGGTATAGTTTTACTTACAGGCAAATCCTTCGGTGACTTCATTGGCAAGATTATGCTGACGCTGTTCGACTTCTTTAAAAATCAATGGGAAGCATTTAAAACGGATATGTCAGAATGGAAGCAAAAACAAGAAGAACGGAAAAATGAGAAAAAGGAACAAAAAGCAAGACAGCAGGAACCCTCTGTACAGGAAAGTGGACCTGTGATCAACGTTCAACAGCCATCCTTGCAGGAGGAAACAATTGTTCCAGAACCGATCATTTCCAGTTTTGCTGACAAGGCTTATATGGAAGAATCAGTAGCCATACCTTCGCAGAATAAAACTGAACAACAAAAAGGAAAAAAAGGAAACATGGAAGAGGAAGTTGATCAAGCACCTCCAATCACGTTTACCGAAGTAGAAAATGTTGCATACGAATTGCCTCCTCTTAGATTATTAAAGCATCCGAAGAAAACAGATCAAAGTGGAGAATATGAACTGATTCATGCAAATGCTGCAAAGCTTGAGCGAACTTTTCAAAGCTTCGGTGTTAAGGCGAGAGTCACACAGGTTCATTTAGGACCAGCTGTAACAAAATATGAGGTACACCCAGATGTGGGTGTAAAAGTTAGTAAAATTGTTAGCTTAAGTGATGACTTAGCCTTAGCACTTGCTGCCAAGGATATACGAATTGAGGCACCTATTCCAGGAAAATCCGCTATAGGAATTGAAGTTCCTAATTCAGAGGTAGCCATGGTCTCGCTTCGTGAAGTATTAGATGCTACTCAGAATGATAAACCGGATGCCAAATTACTAATTGGACTCGGCAGAGATATAACGGGTGAGGCTGTGCTGGCCGAATTAAATAAGATGCCCCATCTACTTGTGGCAGGTGCTACTGGGAGCGGGAAAAGTGTATGTATTAATGGAATCATAACAAGTATCCTGATGAGGGCAAAGCCTCATGAAGTAAAGTTAATGATGATTGATCCGAAAATGGTTGAACTAAATGTTTATAATGGAATTCCACATTTACTTGCACCAGTTGTGACAGATGCGAAAAAAGCCTCACAGGCATTGAAAAAGGTTGTTAGTGAAATGGAAAGACGTTATGAACTCTTTTCATACACAGGAACCCGTAATATTGAGGGCTATAATGAGCATGTGAGAAGACATAATTTAGAGGAAAATGACAAGCAGCCATTATTGCCATACATTGTCGTTATTGTTGATGAGTTAGCTGATTTAATGATGGTTGCCTCTTCAGATGTAGAAGATTCAATCACACGACTCGCACAAATGGCGCGTGCAGCCGGCATTCACTTAATTATTGCTACTCAAAGGCCATCTGTGGATGTTATTACAGGTGTCATAAAAGCAAATATTCCTTCCCGAATTGCCTTTGCTGTTTCAAGTGCAACGGATTCAAGAACAATTTTGGATATGGGTGGAGCAGAAAAGTTACTGGGGCGTGGGGATATGCTATTCCTGCCAGTGGGAGCATCAAAGCCTGTTCGTGTCCAAGGTGCATTCCTTTCCGATCAAGAGGTGGAGGATACCGTTGAATTTGTTATTTCACAGCAAAAAGCTCAATACCAAGAAGAAATGATCCCAGATGATATTCCGGAAGTAACAGGAGCAGTTGAGGATGATTTGTATGATGAAGCCGTTGATTTAATTGTTGAAATGCAAACAGCATCAGTTTCCATGCTGCAACGCCGTTTCCGAATTGGTTACACTAGAGCGGCCCGCCTTATTGATGAAATGGAAGCACGTGGAGTAGTGGGACCATACGAAGGAAGTAAGCCACGTGTGGTTTTACAGACAAAACCAAAAGAAGAGCAAAGTTCATAGGTAAAAAAAAGAGCCAATGGCTCTTTTTTTTATACTAAATTCCCACATGCCCCATACTATAGTATTAAGTGCGCGCTTATAAAAGATGATAAAAAAGACCTATATTCTGGTGTGAAATACCTATGTTTTTAATAGAAAGATTATATTATAACAGATTTCAAAGCAATAATATCAACAACTTTAAGACATTTTTGAAGAATGAACCTTTTTTCGACAAAATTTTGAATACCTATTTATTTATCACTAAAAAAATGTTACTATAATCTCGGTTAGTAGGAATGATATCAGATGTCTGATGTCTTAGGAAAAAGCCTGGAGGATAAAGCATGTCAATTAAGTCAGATAACCGGCATTTATACTTACAAGTAATCGATCGGTTAAAGCAGGATATTGAAAATGGAATATATAAAGAAAAAGAAAAATTACCTTCCGAATTCGATCTTGCTAAACAGCTTGGTGTAAGCAGGGCAACACTTCGAGAGGCTTTACGTATTCTTGAAGAAGAAAACGTTATCATTAGGCGCCATGGTGTTGGCACCTTCGTTAATTCAAAGCCACTGTTTACTTCAGGGATTGAACAACTTAATAGTGTCACTGACATGATTAAACAAGCTGGTATGAAACCAGGAACCATTTTCTTAAGCTCATCAACACTGGGGCCTACCGAAGAGGATATTCGCCGTTTCTCATGTTCTACAAGTGAGGAGATTTTCGTGATGGAGAGGGTTAGGACCGCAAATGGTGAACCAGTTGTCTACTGTATTGACAAGGTTCCCGAACGGATTTTGCCTAAAACTTTTTCCTATGAGGAAGGTTTCTTCCGCATATTGGACGAAGAAGCAAACCGAAGAATTACATACGCGGTAGCTCAAATCGAGCCGATAGGCTATCATGAGAAAATTTCCCCAATTCTAGAATGTGATCCTGAAACTGCATTGTTAGTTTTAAAACAAATGCATTTCGATGAAATGGATGAACCTGTTCTATATTCGGTAAACTATTTTAAAGCGGACAAGTTTAGTTTTCATGTATTAAGGAAACGTATTTAATTTTTTAATACGAGATGAAAACGTACCCAGTTCTGCGAAAATTTCTACTATATCAAACATATCATAGGGGGTACAATGCCTTGCAAAAGCGTAAAATTGGAATGGCGCTATCTTTAGTTCTTGCTGCTGGAACACTTTTAGGTGCTTGTGGAAAAAGCGATGACACAAGCAAAAACGAAACATCTAAGGGTGGAGAAGAAAAAGGAAAAGCATTCTCTGTTGCGATGGTTACTGACGTCGGTGGTGTTGATGACAAATCATTCAACCAATCAGCATGGGAAGGTCTTCAAAAATTCGGTGCTGACAATGGAATGAAAAAAGGTAAAGGCGGATTTGATTACCTACAATCTAAATCTGATGCAGATTACTCTACAAACTTAAATACTCTTGCTCGTCAAGACTTTGATTTAGTATACGGAATCGGTTTCTTAATGCAAGCTGCAGTAGAAGAAATCGCGAAACAACAAAAAGATTCACACTTTGCAATCATTGATGCTGAAGTTAAACAACCAAACGTAGCAAGCGTTCTTTTCAAAGAGCAAGAAGCTGCATTCCTTGCTGGTGTTGCAGCAGCTCTTACAACAAAATCTAACCACATCGGTTTCATCGGTGGTATGGAAATTCCTGTTATCGAGCGTTTCGAATCTGGTTTCTTAGCTGGTGTTAAAGCTGCTAAGCCAGAAGTGAAAGTTGACGTACAATATTCTGGAGCATTTGACAAAGCAGAACTTGGTCAAAATATCGCTTCTAAAATGTACTCTTCAGGCGCAGACGTAATTTTCCACGCAGCTGGTGGTACTGGTAACGGTCTATTCAAAGAAGCTACAGACAGAAAAGCGAAAGACCCTAGCAAAGAAATTTGGGCAATCGGTGTAGACCGTGACCAAAACGACATGGGTCCAGATGTTGTTCTTACATCTGCACTTAAGCGTGTTGACGTAGCAGTACAAGATTTATCTAAAAAGGCTATGGATGGAAATTTCCCTGGTGGAGAATCAATCCTATACGGTTTAGCTGAAGATGGCGTTGGCTTAGCACCAATCAACAGCAAAGCTGCTAATAAAGATGCAATCGAAACAGCTGTTAAAGAGTGGGTCGAAAAGATTAAATCAGGTGCTATAAAAGTCCCTGGAACTCGTGATGAATTAAAAACTTTTAGCGCAAAATAATTTTTGTGAGGAAAAAAGCGGGTTGGAGAAACCCTTCCCGCTTTTACCTTGTTTAAGAGTCTTAACTGAAGTGTAGAAATGTAATTCTACTTTTCATTTAAGATTTTATAGTGGGGAGGAAATCCCTGTTTTTTTAAAATTCGGAAAGGTCTGACCTCTTACTACTTCTGGTCAATTTTTCCATTATCATGTCACAGGGAGTGAGAAGAGATGGAATATGTAATTGAAATGCTTAACATCCGTAAAGAGTTTAATGGCTTTGTTGCGAATGATAACATAACTCTTCAATTAAAAAAGGGTGAGATTCACGCATTACTTGGTGAAAATGGTGCAGGGAAATCCACCTTAATGAATGTTCTATTTGGTTTATATCAACCAGAGCAGGGTGAAATCCGTGTTAAAGGGAAGCCTGTTAACATTTCTAACCCGAACATCGCAAATGATTTAGGAATTGGAATGGTCCACCAGCACTTTATGTTGGTCGATACGTTTACAGTAACTGAAAACATCATTTTAGGTAGAGAAATAACCACTGGTGGCCGAATTGATATTAAAAAGGCTGAACAACAAGTGCGTGAGATTTCAGAGCGCTATGGTTTAGCGGTTGACCCTCAAGCAAAAATTTCCGATATTACTGTAGGTATGCAGCAAAGGGTAGAAATCCTAAAAACTCTTTATCGTGGTGCGGAAATTCTTATTTTTGACGAACCAACAGCTGTACTTACACCGCAGGAAATCAAAGAATTAATCCAAATAATGAAAACGCTTATTAAAGAAGGTAAATCTATTATTCTAATTACCCATAAATTGAAAGAGATTATGGAAGTTTCCGATCGTTGCACGGTTATTCGAAAAGGTAAAGGGATTGGAACGGTTACTGTTAGTGAAACCAACCCTAATGAACTTGCAAGCTTAATGGTTGGTCGTGAGGTTGTTTTCAAAACAGAAAAGAAAGATGCATCTCCTAAACAGGATGTACTTGAAATTAACAATTTAGTAGTTAAAGATCCTCGTGGCGTGACAGTTGTTAATGGATTGGATCTTTCTGTCCGTGCTGGAGAGATTGTTGGTATTGCCGGGGTTGATGGTAATGGCCAGTCAGAATTTATTGAGGCAATTACTGGCTTGCGTAAAGCTGAAACCGGAAGCGTGAAATTAAACGGTAAAGAATTGATTAACCAAACGCCAAGACATATTACAGAATCAGGTGTTGGTCATATTCCTCAAGACCGTCATAAGCATGGACTAGTTTTAAACTTCCCAATCGGAGAAAACATGGTATTACAGACTTATAATAAAAAACCATATTCAAAGAACGGAATTTTAAACTTTAAGGAAATTTATAAAAAAGCAAAATCACTAATTAATGAATTTGATGTTCGTACGCCTAGTGAGTACACGTTAGCACGTGCACTATCCGGTGGTAACCAACAAAAGGCGATAATTGGACGTGAAGTTGACCGCAATCCAGACCTACTGATCGCAGCACAGCCTACTCGAGGCTTGGATGTTGGTGCAATTGAATTCATTCATAAACGCTTAATAGAGCAGCGCGATAATGGAAAGGCAGTCTTGCTAGTATCCTTTGAATTAGAAGAAATTATGAACGTTAGTGACCGTATCGCGGTTATATATGAGGGGAAAATCGTAGCTATCGTGAATCCGAAGGAAACAAATGAGCAGGAGCTTGGATTATTGATGGCTGGCTCGAATAGAAAGGAAGCGGGTGAAGTAACAAATGTCTAAACGGTTGAGAAGTATTTTAACACCAGTTATTGCCGTCTTATTAGGTATCCTTGTAGGAACAATTATCATGATTGTCAGTGGTTACGATCCGATTGCAGCTTTTACAGCACTTTGGAATGGTGCATTTGGAGATATTTATTATATCGGGGAAGTAGTTAGACAATTTACACCATATATTTTAGCAGGTTTAGCCGTGGCCTTTGCCTTCCGAGTTGGTTTGTTTAATATTGGGGTTGAAGGACAGTTCTTAGTTGGTTGGCTTGCAGCAGTTTGGGTGGGGGTTGCTTTTGATCTACCACGTGTGATTCATTTACCACTTGCTATTTTAGCAGCAATTGTAGCTGGTGCACTTTGGGCATTTATTCCTGGTTTATTAAAAGCACGTTTCCGTGTCCATGAAGTAATCGTAACAATTATGATGAACTATGTTGCACTTCATTTGTCAAACTATATTATTCGTAACGTAATATCACATAAAGGTGATAATACAGGTCCAATTCATAAATCAGCAACTTTACGTTCTGAGTGGTTAGAAAGTCTTACTGATTATTCACGTCTACACTGGGGAATTATTCTTGCTATCCTTTCTTGCTTTGTTATGTGGTTCTTATTAGAAAGAACAACAAGAGGTTTCGAATTAAGATCTGTAGGATTTAACCAACATGCTGCACACTACGCTGGTATGAATGTTAATAAGAATATTATCCTTTCCATGTTAATTTCAGGAGCCTTTGCTGGATTAGCTGGAGCAATGGAAGGTCTTGGTACTTTCGAATATGCAGCGGTTAAAGGTGGATTCTCAGGAGTAGGGTTTGACGGTATTGCCGTAGCCTTACTAGGTGGAAATACAGCATTAGGTGTTTTCTTCTCGGCTATTCTGTTTGGTGTTCTAAAAGTGGGAGCATTAAACATGCCTCTTGAAGCAGGCGTTCCTAATGAATTAGTTGATATCATTATTGCTTTAATTGTATTCTTTGTTGCATCAAGCTACATCATCAGAGTATTTCTTGACAGAATCAGTAAGAAGGAGGTGAAGTAAGTTGAGTTTAATGGATATCTTAATGATTCTTGTTCCTTCCACATTATTATGGGCAGCTCCACTTGTCTTCACTGCATTAGGCGGTATTTTCTCAGAGCGTTCTGGGGTAGTAAATATTGGGCTTGAAGGTTTAATGGTAATTGGGGCATTTACAGCCATTGTGTTCAACTTAACTACTTATGATACATTTGGTAGTGCTACACCGTGGATTGCTTTATTAGTAGCTATGGCTGCTGGAGCATTTTTCTCACTATTCCATGCGGTTGCGTCTATTACATTCCGCGCTGACCATACCGTATCTGGTGTTGCGATCAACTTATTAGCAACAGGACTAACCTTGTTCCTTGTCAAACTTATTTATGATAAAGGTGAAACTGGAATTATTTCTAAAGGCTTTAGCAAAGTTGATATTCCTGTGTTAAAAGACATTCCGGTTATTGGAAAAATCTTTTTCCAAGACACCTATTGGACTTCTTTCCTAGCAATTATTGTTGCTATTATTGTATGGTATGTTGTTTTCAAAACTCCATTTGGTCTTCGTCTTCGTTCTGTTGGTGAACACCCAATGGCAGCTGACACAATGGGTATTAATGTAACAAAAATGCGTTACCTAGGTGTTCTCCTTTCTGGAGCACTTGGCGGTCTAGGCGGTGGAGTGTACGCACAATCCATTACATCTAACTTCAGCCACTCTACTATCAGTGGTCAAGGTTTCATGGCGTTAGCAGCCATGATTTTCGGTAAATGGCATCCACTTGGCGCATTAGGGGCAGCAATCTTCTTCGGTTTTGCTCAAAGTATCAGTATCATTGGATCAAGTTTACCTTTCTTAAAGGAAATTCCAAGCGTATACTTGCTAATCGCTCCTTACGTATTAACAATCTTAGCTTTAACAGGATTCATCGGTCGTGCCGATGCACCAAAAGCAGTTGGTACTCACTATATCAAAGGTAGCCGTTAATAATTATAGAAAAAGCTCTCAGTCACCCACTGAGAGCTTTTTTTGTTTTTAATAAACGCATTTACTTGTATAAAACAAGCTTGTCAAATTATAGTAATAAGTATAGGTTTTATTACAAAGGAAAAGATATTAAGAAAAATGTTTACATATTGTAATATATGACCCTTTACCGATAAGGAGGATATAAATGGACGCTACTGCAGAAAAAATATTGGAAATGCAAGGGTATAAACTCCATGTGATTCAAACGGATAAATACAAAACGAATACCTTCGTTTGGAAGATGAAAGCACCATTAACAAAAGAAGATGTGACGAAAAGGGCCCTTCTTCCACAGGTATTACAAAGTAGTTCTGCAAAATACGCTTCAACCACCGCACTTCGCTCATACCTAGATGAATTATATGGGGCAACTCTATTTGTGGATTTATCTAAAAAAGGTGAATACCATGTAATCAGTTTTTCCATTGAGATTGCAAATGAAAAGTTTCTTAGTGACCCAAGCCCATTATTAAAGAAGGGGTTTGAACTGCTTGCAGAGATCTTAACTAAACCAAATGTTACTGGTAATGCGTTTGACAATGAAACAGTAGAAAAAGAAAAGCGAGCCCTCAAGCAGCGAATTCATTCGGTTTTTGACGATAAAATGCGCTATTCGAATGTTCGCTTGTTACAGGAAATGTGTAAGGAAGAGCCATACGCTTTAGAAGTTAACGGAGATGCGGCAGATGTGGATGGCATTACTGCGGAAAATTTATATGAATACTTTAAAAGAGCCTTTTTAGAAGATGAGATGGACCTGTATGTGATTGGTGATGTAAATGAAGAAGATGTAAAAAAACTTTCTTCTGAGCTGCTCCAATTTGAAGACCGCACACCAAAAAGGGTGGAACAACAAAGTATTAACAAAAGATCGGATGTAAATGAGGTCAAAGAAGAGCAGGATGTAAAACAAGGAAAGTTAAATATGGGTTACCGCACAAATATTGTGTATGGCGATTCAGATTATTTTGCTCTTCAGGTCTTTAATGGAATTTTCGGTGGCTTTTCACATTCTAAGTTATTTATCAATGTTCGCGAAAAGGCAAGCTTAGCCTACTACGCTGCCAGCCGATTAGAAAGTCATAAAGGCTTAATGATGGTCATGTCAGGAATCGATTTAAAAAACTATGATCAAGCAATAGGAATTATTAACGAGCAAATGGGGGCAATGAAAAAGGGAGATTTCACTGAACAAGAGTTAGAGCAAACCAAAGCGGTCATTAGAAATCAAATCTTAGAAACCATTGATACCTCTCGTGGTTTAACGGAAATCCTTTATCATAATGTTGTGGCACATACAGATATTAAGCTAGATACATGGCTGACGGAAATGGATAAAACGACCAAAGAAGAAATTGTGGCAGTTGCAAACAAAATCGATTTAGATACTATTTATTTCTTAACCGGAACGGAGGCGGGCAAATAATGGAGAAGATTAATTTTGACCAACTTCAAGAAGAGCTGTACCATGAAAAAATGTCCAATGGCCTCAATGTCTATATTTTACCGAAGAATGGTTTTAATAAAACGTATGCGACCTTTACCACAAAATACGGTTCTGTAGATAATACCTTTATTCCATTGGGAAAAGACGAATACGTAAAAGTACCAGATGGAATTGCTCACTTTTTAGAGCATAAACTTTTTGAGAAAGAGGATGGAGACGTATTTCAGCAATTTAGCCGTCAAGGAGCTTCTGCAAATGCGTTTACCTCTTTTACAAGGACCGCCTATTTGTTTTCTAGCACATCAGATGTGGAAAAAAATCTAGAAACATTGATTGATTTCGTTCAAGAACCTTATTTTTCTGAGAAAACAGTTGAAAAAGAAAAAGGGATTATTGGTCAGGAAATCACGATGTATGATGACAATCCCGATTGGCGCCTATACTTTGGTTTGATTCAAAATCTGTACCAAAATCATCCGGTAAAAATTGATATAGCCGGAACAATTGAATCCATTTCCCATATTACAAAGGATTGGTTATACGAATGTTATAATACTTTTTATCATCCAAGTAATATGCTGTTATTTATTGTTGGACCTGTAGACCCTGGAAAGATAATGAATCAAGTAAGGGAAAATCAGGCGAAGAAGGATTATAAGGATCAGCGGGAAATCAAACGTAAATTTGAATCAGAACCAACACAAGCAGCTGAAAAAAAGCAAGTGCTTGAAATGAATGTACAAACTTCAAAAGCATTAGTAGGAATTAAAGCTCTCCATGTGGATCAAATGGGAGCGGAAATGCTAAAAAATGAACTAACGATGAATGTTCTGCTTGATCTGTTGTTTGGAAAAAGCTCTGAAAACTATAATCAGCTCTACAGTGAGGGTTTGATTGATGAAACGTTCTCATTCGACTATACACAAGAACAAGGTTTTGGCTTTGCAATGGTAGGTGGGGACACAAGAGAACCAGATCAATTAGCTGAGAGATTAGAAAAAATGCTTTTGGATGCAAAAAAGAATAGTTCTATTACTGAGGAGCAGCTTGCAAGGGCAAAGAAGAAAAAAATTGGTGCCTTTTTACGTGCTGTCAACTCGCCTGAATATATTGCCAATCAATTCACGAGGTATGCATTTAATGATATGAATTTATTTGATGTCGTTCCTACATTAGAAAGTATTACGCTTCAGGATGTTCAATCATTAGCTACAGAAGTGATCTCGGAAGATCGCTTTTCAGTATGCCAAGTCATTCCAAAGAAAAAATAAAGGAAGAAGCGTCGTTTACGCGGCGCTTTTTCTCCTGTTATTACATAGAGAGAGTGATCTGAAAATGAAAAAATACGCACTCATTACGGGAGCAAGTGGTGGAATAGGACAAGCGGTTGCATGTAGGTTAGCAGCAGATGGGTATCATTTGTATCTACATTATAATAAGAATAGTGATTCTATAAGTGATTTAATGAAGAAGCTTGAACAATTTGGCGGGGAGTACTTACCCATACAGGCAGACTTATCAAATTCGAAGGGCTATGAGACAATCTCTTCACAAATTTTTTCCTTAGATGCCATCATTCATTGTAGCGGGAATAGTCATTATGGGATGCTCATGGATTTGGAGCTGGAAGATGCACAAGAATTGATGAATGTGCACGTGCTAAATCCAATAATGCTTACCAAGGAAATGTTGCCGAAATTACTACATAAAAAGTCTGGAAATATTGTCTTTATTTCATCCATTTGGGGTCAAACGGGTGCTGCGTGTGAAGTGGTTTATTCCACTGCGAAGGGTGCACAAATTGCCTTTGTGAAAGCCCTTAGTAAAGAAGTGGCCTTAAATGGGATTCGAGTGAATGCGATTGCTCCTGGAGCAGTGGCCACACCCATGATGGAGGGCTTTAATGCGGAAGAAATAGAGGAATTGTGTGAAGAAATCCCTATGGGCAGACTGGGGTTGCCCGAAGAAATAGCAGGAACAGTCAAATTCTTGCTATCCAAAGATTCCTCTTATATCACTGGACAAGTACTTTCCGTAAATGGCGGCTGGTATACATAAATATACATTGTTTATTGTAATCGGAATTAAAATTCACAAGTTATTCATGTATAGGACACACCTCTTCTTCGCAAAATAACCTTGTACTATTTTAAAGGAGGTAATGTCATGTCAGTGTTAGATAACTGGAAACAATGGGAAGACTTTTTAGCTGATCGTCTTCATCATGCACAAAATGAAGGTATGAGTGAAGGGGCTATTGGTAACTTAGCGTTTCAAATTGGTGATTACTTATCAAAGCAAGTTGAACCAAAAAATGAGCAAGAAAGAATGCTTGCAGACCTTTGGTCAGTTGCTGATAAAGATGAACAGCAGGCTATTGCAAATATGATGGTTAAACTTATTCAAAATAACGGAAGCCGCTAGAAGAGAGGAGAGTTATCCTCTCTTTTTTTGTTGATAAATAAATTTTTCCTTTGTTACATATAAATATGCCATAATCTTTGTTTTTCCTTTCATCTTCATTCAAAATCATTTATTATAAGGTTTAGATGATGAGTTGTGAAAAAAATGTCGAAACTTCTTAGTAGGGGGTTTTTTATAATGAAAAAAGAATGGTATTTAGAGTATGAGATTCAAAAAAACCGCCCTGGCCTTTTGGGGGATATTTCATCCTTATTGGGAATGCTCTCAATAAATATTGTAACTATTAATGGTGTGGATGAAGGAAGACGCGGTCTTCTTATACTTGCAAAAGATGACGATCAAATTAAACGACTTGAGTCAATTTTACATACAATGGACACAATAAAATTGATTAAACTAAGAGAACCAAAACTAAGAGACAGATTAGCTGTTAGACATGGCAGGTATATCCAAAGAGATGCAGACGATAAAAAAACCTTTCGCTTTGTAAGAGATGAGCTTGGATTATTAGTAGATTTTATGGCAGAATTATTTAAGCAGGAAGGACATAAGCTAATTGGAATTAGAGGAATGCCGAGAGTAGGCAAAACGGAATCACTGGTAGCAGCGAGCGTCTGTGCAAATAAACGCTGGTTATTTGTCTCGTCTACTCTACTAAAACAAACCATTCGAAATCAACTAATTGAAGACGAGTACAATGAAAATAACCTATTCATTCTTGATGGAATTGTTTCAACTAGACGTGCAAATGAGCGCCACTGGCAGCTTGTCCGTGAAATCATGCGTTTACCTTCTGTTAAAGTAATAGAGCATCCGGATATTTTCGTACAAAATTCTGAGTATACCCTCGATGATTTTGACTATATTATCGAACTCAGGAACGATGCAGAAGAAGAGATTACTTACGAGGTTGTTGATCAACATAATATGTTCTCCGGATCAGATTTTGGAGATTTTGATTTTTAATAAATTGGAAGGTGTTAACAGTTGACTGAATTAGGGAATCGACTAAAAGAAGCTCGATTAGCCAAAGGATTTAGCTTGGATGATGTACAATCCATGACAAAAATTCAAAAGCGTTATTTAATTGGTATAGAAGAAGGAAATTATGCAAGCATGCCCGGAAATTTTTATGTTCGTGCATTCATAAAGCAATACTCTGAGGCGCTAGGCCTTAATCCGGATGAAATATTTGAGACCTATAAAAGTGAAATTCCGGCTGCTTATCATGATGAGTTACCTCAACAGTTATCGAGAGTAACGACCCACAAATCAATTAATGATGGGAATTCGAAAATTTTGAATTTACTTCCTAAAATATTAATTGGGGTGTTTGTGGTTGGGCTGGCTAGTCTCATTTATGTACTTGTAACAAATCATGCTGGTAATGATTCAAATGAATCACTCAGTAAAGAAAATGATCCAGTAAAATACGTCAAGTCCGAGAACCTTGAAAAAGCAAAAGAAGCGGAGAAGAAAGAAAAAGAGAAAGTGAAAGAAGAGGAGACCGATAAGCAAAAAGAGGAAGAAAAAACTCCGGAAGTGGTCACTCCGACTCAAGAAATATCTGTTGTGCAAAGTGCTGGTCATGATACGACCTATGAACTGAAAAATGCTGATAAATTTGTTGTGAAGTTGGTTGCTAAAGGCGGGGATGCCTGGGTTAGTGTTAAAAACGGAAAGGGGAAAACCTTCATTTCGGACACGCTCAGAATTAATGGGACCTCAAGTCAAACAGTGGATTTATCAGCAGAAACTTTGGCGACCATCAGGGTCGGCAATGCAGCTAACACAGAAATTTATATAAATGACCAAAAGCTTGAGTACGCCATTCCAGCAACAGCAAATGTTCAGAACATCAAGATTCAATATGTTCTGAAAAGCGAATAGTCATCAATCGATGACTATTTTCGCTTTCAATAACTACGCGGAGGAAAATTATGAATATTCCAAACAGAATTACAGTATCGAGAATATTATTAATTCCACTATTCTTGATTATTATGCTTGCACCTTTTGATTGGGGGGACATGCACCTATTCGGTGTAGAATTACCAGTTACTCACTTTGTAGGAGCACTAATTTTCATTTTAGCTTCAACAACAGATTGGGTGGATGGTCATTATGCTCGTAAGTATAACATGGTAACAAATATGGGGAAATTTCTTGACCCGCTAGCAGATAAATTACTAGTTTCAGCTGCTTTAATTGTTCTTGTTGAACTGAATGGTGTTTATGCTCCTTCATGGATTGTTATCATCATTATCAGTAGGGAATTTGCCGTAACAGGGCTACGACTTTTACTTGCAGGTGAAGGTGAGGTAGTTGCAGCAAATATGCTCGGCAAAATTAAAACGTGGGCACAAATCGTGGCTATTTCAAGTATCCTACTACATAATACTATTTTTGAATTGATCTCCTTCCGATTTGATATAGTATCCTTATGGGTAGCACTTATTTTCACTATTTGGTCTGGTTGGGACTATTTTGCAAAAAATAGTCATGTCTTAAAAAATTCAAAATAGGTAACAAACTACTGGTAAAGAGGGCGAGAGTATGTTGAATGCTGAAATTATAGCAGTTGGTTCAGAGTTGTTACTCGGTCAGATAGTGAATACGAATGCCCGCTTTATATCGCAACAGTTGGCGGGGCTGGGTATTAATGTTTTTTATCATACAGTAGTTGGTGATAACCCTGACAGATTGAAGTCGGCGATTGAAATTGCTGAAAATCGTTCTAAAATCATTATCTTTACTGGTGGTTTAGGACCAACAAAGGATGATTTAACGAAGGAAACCATTGCTCGTCATCTTGGTAAACAATTAGTTATGGATGAAGCGGCGTTGGAATCGATTGAGCTTTTCTTTAAGCGGACAAACCGTGTGATGACAGAAAATAACCGTAAGCAAGCACTTGTACTGGAAGGGTCCCAAGTCCTGCCGAATGATCATGGGATGGCTCCAGGAATGGTTGTAAGTGGTGAAAATCATACATATATGCTTCTGCCGGGTCCTCCTAAGGAAATGGAACCGATGTTTCTTCATTATGGGGCAAAGGCACTTTCATCGAAAGCTCAGTCGAATGAGAAAATTGTTTCAAGAGTGCTGCGGTTTTTCGGTATTGGGGAAGCCGCATTGGAAACAGAGATTATGGATTTGATTGATGCCCAAAGCAATCCAACGATTGCACCACTTGCAGGGGATGGAGAGGTTACGTTACGGCTTACTGCAAAGCATACGGATGAGAATATTGCTCTTACTATGCTTGATGATGTAGAAGCTAAAATCTCACAGCGTGTCGGAGAGTTTCTGTATGGCTATGATCATACTTCATTATTGGCTGAACTGACAAAAATGTTGAAAGATAGAAAACTTACGATTACAGCTGCAGAGAGCTTAACGGGAGGAATGTTCCAGAAGGAGCTAACGTCTATCTCCGGTGCGAGTACAGTGTTTAATGGCGGATTGGTTTGTTATTCAAATGAGGTAAAACATCAGGTCTTACAAGTGAGACAGGAAACGTTAGATAAGCATGGAGCTGTAAGTGAGCAATGTGCGCATGAATTAGCCGAAAATGCAGCAAGGATTTTTGGTACGGATATCGGGATTAGTTTTACGGGTGTTGCCGGCCCCTCTGAGGTGGAAGGAAAGCCCGTAGGTACCGTTTATATTGGAATGGCAATGAAAGGGATGCCGACGAGGGTTGAAAAGCTTACGCTTGGCGGAACGAGGGAAGCGATTCGAAACCGTGCGGTGAAATACGGCAGCTACTTTATATTACGTAATTTAAAAGAGTCACAGAATACTAAATAGTGTTCTGTGATTTTTTTATAAATTATGATTTATCGTCTATACGGCTAGAAGGAGCGAATGACGGTGGAGTTGATTTGGTAGAAGCCGTCTACGAGCCCGAGTAGAGGGGAAAAAAGAAGAATCGGTCACGTAGGAGTAGTCTACGAGCCCGAACAGTAGGGGAAAGAGGAAACGGTCACGTAGGAGTAGTCTACGAGCCCGAACAGTAGGGGAAAGAGGAAACGGTCGCGTAGGAACAGTCTACGAGCCCGAACAGTAGGGGAAAGAGGGAACGGTCACGTAGAAGCAGTCTACGAGCCCGAGCAGTAGGGGGAAAGAGGGAACGGTCACGTAGAAACCGTCTACGAGCCCAAGTAGAGGAAAAGAAAGAGGAACCGGTCGCGTAGGAGCCGTCTACGAGCCCGAACAGAGGGGAAAAAAGAAGAACCGGTCGCGTAGAAGCAGTCTATGAGCTCGAACAGAGGGGAAAAAAGAAGAACCGGTCACGTAGGAGCAGTCTATGAGCCCGAACAGTAGGGGGAAAAGAGGGAACGGTCGCGTAGAAGTAGTCTACGAGCCCGAACAGTAGGGGGAAAAGAGGAAACGGTCGCGTAGGAACAGTCTACGAACCCGAACAGTAGGGGAAAAAGAGGGAACGGTCACGTAGAAGCAGTCTACGAGCCCGAGCAGTAGGGGAAGAGGGAACGGTCACGTAGGAGTAGTCTACGAGCCCGAACAGTAGGGGGAAAAGAGGAAACGGTCGCGTAGGAACAGTCTACGAGCCCGAACAGTAGGGGAAAAGAGGAAATGGTCACGTAGAAGCCGTTTACGAGCCCGAACAGTAGGGAAAAAAGAGGAAACGGTCGCGTAGAAGCCGTCTACGAGCCCTAAGAGTAGGGAAAAAAGAGGAAATGGTCACGTAGAAGTAGTCTACGAGCCCGAGCAGACGAAAAGAAAGAAGACCGGTCATAAAGAACAACCGTCTAACAATTATTCTCAAAAAAGATTTCCGACAATTAACCCAAATTCCATTTAAAAGCTGAGATTTATGCCTATTTATACAAAAAGTAGGGGGATATGCTAGTTATTACATAAATAGCACATAGAAAACAATCGAATAAATGTTCGTTTTTTTACTCGACAAATACCTAAAAAGAAGGTATATTATTAATAGGTTTTAAATCGATAGATTTTAAGTATGTGTTTATATATAAGGGAGGAAAAGATTCGTGAGTGATCGTAAAGCGGCATTAGAAATGGCGTTAAAACAAATTGAAAAGCAATTTGGTAAAGGTTCCATCATGAAGATGGGAGAGAAAACTGATACAAGGATTCTTACGAGTCCGAGTGGGTCATTAGCACTTGATGCTGCACTTGGAGTTGGTGGATATCCGAGAGGCCGTATAATTGAAGTTTATGGCCCTGAGAGCTCAGGTAAAACAACTGTTGCTTTACATGCAATTGCAGAAGTACAAGCAAAAGGTGGACAAGCAGCATTTATTGATGCTGAGCATGCATTAGACCCCGCATATGCACAAAAATTGGGTGTTAATATTGATGAGTTATTGTTATCGCAGCCTGATACGGGTGAACAAGCACTTGAAATCGCAGAGGCACTTGTTCGAAGCGGTGCAATTGATATTCTTGTAGTTGACTCAGTAGCAGCATTAGTACCAAAGGCTGAAATTGAAGGTGAAATGGGAGATTCTCACGTTGGTTTACAAGCTCGCTTGATGTCTCAAGCACTGCGAAAACTATCAGGTTCCATTAACAAATCAAAGACGATCGCTATCTTTATTAACCAAATTCGTGAAAAAATTGGAATTATGTTTGGTAATCCCGAGACAACACCAGGTGGACGCGCATTAAAATTCTATTCTACTGTCCGTATTGAAGTGCGTCGTGCAGAGGCGTTAAAGCAGGGAAATGATATCGTTGGTAATAAGACAAAGATAAAGATTGTTAAGAATAAAGTTGCTCCTCCTTTCCGTACGGCAGAAGTAGACATTATGTATGGAGAAGGTATTTCTAAAGAGGGCGAAATCATCGATTTAGGCTCCGAACTAGATATCGTTCAGAAGAGCGGTTCATGGTATTCCTATAATGATGAAAGACTAGGTCAGGGCCGTGAAAATGCTAAGCTTTTCTTAAAAGAAAACCCTGATGTCCGTCTTGAAATTCAACAAAAAATCCGTGAGCACTACGGCTTAGATGGTGAAAAGTTCGTGACGGAAGTTGAAGAAGAAGAGGAATTTAATTTACTAGATAATTAATAAAGCAAAGCCCCTTTTGGGTTTTGCTTTTTTGATAACATCTGTATTTTTATGAAAAGAAGTTAATAATAATTCACTTAGTACACTGTTCATTCTAGTATTAGTTGATGACGAATTCTAAATATTTAAAAAAGCCTAGTGGACTAAGCCTTGACAATGAATATTCACAGCTTTACAATTAACATGTATATTTTACATTTTTGGTAATATTACAATTTGAAAAGCCCTGGTGCTTGCTGTATGTTGAGTCTAAACAATGTACATGCCGACACTTAAAAAAATGTAACAAAAGTTCATAGCAAGAGGAGGTGTAACGATGGACCTAATTACTATCATCTCCATTTTGCTTGGCCTTATCGTCGGTGCCGTTGTTGGCTATTTTGTTCATAAATCCATTGCTGAAGCAAAAGTAGCTGGTGCAAAGAATGCTGCTGAGCAGATTCTTGAAGATGCTAAACGTGATGCTGATTCATTGAAAAAAGAAGCTTTGCTGGAAGCAAAGGATGAAATTCACAAGCTTCGAACAGAAGCAGAGCGTGAGGTTCGTGAACGAAGAAATGAAATGCAAAAACAAGAAAACCGTTTACTGCAAAGAGAAGAGAATTTAGATCGAAAAGAGGAAACGTTAAACAAGCGTGAAAATCTTTTAGAAAAGAAGGATGATTCTCTAAACCAAAGACAACAGCATATTGAAGAGATGGAAAGCAAAGTGGACGAGTTGGTAAGAACACAACAAACTGAACTCGAACGGATTTCGAGCTTAACTCGTGAGGAAGCTAAAGCGATCATTATTGACAAGATGGAGCAGGAACTTGTCTACGACACTGCAATAATGATTAAGGAAAGCGAAAATCGTGCAAAAGAGGAAGCTGATAAGAAAGCGAAGGAAATTCTTTCGCTAGCAATCCAACGTTGCGCTGCTGACCATGTTGCGGAGACGACTGTATCAGTCGTTAACCTTCCAAATGACGAAATGAAGGGCCGGATTATTGGCCGTGAAGGACGAAATATCCGTACACTTGAAACATTAACGGGAATTGATTTGATTATTGATGATACTCCTGAAGCTGTTATTCTATCAGGCTTTGATCCTATTCGTCGAGAGACAGCCCGCTTAGCACTAGAAAAACTAGTTCAAGATGGCCGAATCCATCCTGCACGTATTGAGGAAATGGTAGAAAAATCTCGTCGCGAAGTGGATGAGTATATTCGTGAAGTCGGTGAGCAGACCACTTTTGAAGTGGGTGTGCATGGACTCCATCCAGATCTTATTAAAATTCTTGGTCGCTTAAAGTTCCGTACAAGCTACGGTCAAAACGTATTAAAGCATTCAATGGAAGTGGCACAGCTTTCTGGTTTACTTGCTGCTGAGCTTGGACAAGATGAAACTCTAGCTCGTCGTGCAGGATTGCTTCACGATATTGGTAAAGCAATTGACCATGAAGTGGAAGGTAGCCATGTAGAAATTGGGGTTGAACTGGCAACCAAATACAAAGAACATCCAGTTGTTATTAACAGTATTGCGTCACACCATGGTGATACAGAGCCAACATCCATTATCGCCGTATTGGTTGCCGCTGCAGATGCATTGTCAGCTGCTAGACCAGGTGCTCGTAGTGAAACTCTTGAAAACTATATCCGCCGCCTAGAGAAGCTGGAGGAGATTTCTGAATCCTATGAGGGAGTTGAGAAATCCTTTGCGA